>CAMYZO010000041.1 GCA_947303855.1 uncultured Prevotellaceae bacterium | reverse complement strand
GCGACCCCAACCTTGGCAAGGTTGTGCTCTACCAACTGAGCTATTTCCGCAAAATTTCTTTTTAAAGAAGCATCTCTCTTGATTGCGGGTGCAAAGGTAATGCTTTTTTCTGAACTGACAAAACTTTTGGCAGTTTTTTTTCAAAAAAAATGCTAATCCATCCTATTTCGGTAGTCTTCATAGCCAAATTCACGTAAAATCTCCAGATTTCCGTCCTCATGGAGCAGTCCAATGGCCGGGTGCGAGATGCCGTTGAAAGTGTTGGTCTTGACGGTAGTATAGTGTATCATATCCTCAAAGATAATCTCCTCGCCTACCTGCAGTTCATGGTCGAACTGCCATCTGCCCATAAAGTCGCCGCTGAGACAGCTGTTGCCACCTAATCTATAGAGGTAAGAGGTGAGAGGTGAGAGATGAGAGGTTTCCTCAACGGTTATTGCTCCGCGCACCTCAGGCCAGTATGGCATTTCCAGACAGTCGGGCATGTGGCAGGTGAAACTCACGTCGAGAATAGCCGTTTTGATGCCGTGGTCCTCTACCACATCCACCACATGGCTCACCAGCGGCCCCGTCTGCCAGGCAAAGGCACTGCCCGGTTCCATGATTATCTTCAGCCACGGATAACGACTGTGCAGGCCTTTTAATATATTAATAAGGTGGGACGTGTCGTAGTCGCTGCGTGTCATCAGGTGTCCGCCGCCCAGATTCAGCCATTTCAACTGTGGGAACCACTTGGAAAATTTCTCTTCAATTTTCGCCAGCGTGCGCTCAAGCACGTCAGGACCGCTCTCACAATGACAATGGCAATGAAAGCCGTCGATGTCCGTCGGCAGTGTCTCAGGCAGTTTATCGGCAGTGACACCGAACCGGGTACCTGGGGCACAGGGGTTATACAGCAGCGTGCCTACCTCAGAATACTCGGGGTTGACACGCAGTCCGATGGAAACGTCCTCGCCCACCCTTTGGTGCAGCCTGTTGTATTGCGTAAGCGAATTAAACGTCAGATGACTGGAACAGCGGACGATATCGTCAAACTCGTCATCGGTATAGGCTGGCGAGTAGGTATGTGCCCGGTGTCCGAACTCCTCCAGGGCCAGACGGGCCTCCGACAACGAACTGGCTGTCGTAGAGCGGATATACTCACGGAATATCGGGAATGTCTTCCACAAGGCAAATGCCTTGAAGGCCAGGATTATCTCCACGTCGGCCTCCCGGGCCACACTGGCTATCAGACTCAGGTTGCGCCGAAGGCGCTGCTCCTCTATAATATAAATAGGTGTATGTCTCATCCGTCCGTTTATTTTTTTGCAAAGATACGAAAATAATATGAAATACGGTGAGAAATGATGGATTATTTCGTAACTTTGCACCCGAAATCCAATCATAGACCAACGATACCAAGAATCATGGATAATAGGAAACTACAGGCTCATGGAGCCATCTTACTGGCTAACACCATCTTCGGACTCGGTGTTCCCGTAACAAAGTTGCTGCTGAACGACTGGGTGTCGCCAATGACTTACATGGCAGCACGCAGCCTGGGAGCGGCAGTCGTCTTCTGGCTCATTGCCGCCTTTATGAAGACAGAGAAAGTGGAACGACGCGACCTCGTGGTCATCATGCTGGGCGGTCTGACAGGCTTTGTCATCTCACAGACACTGACGGCCTGGGCCCTCGACTATACCAGCCCCGTCTACTTCTCACTTATTGCCACGCTGACACCGGTAGCCGTCATGCTGATGGCAGCACTGTTTATAGGCGAGCGCATTACGGGCATCAAGTTCCTCGGCGTGCTGCTCGGCATAGCCGGTGCCGTGCTGATGGTGGTCATGGGACAGACATCGGGGTCAGGCTCCAACGACCTGCTGGGCATACTGCTTGCCATACTCAGCGTGCTGACATGGGCCGTCTATATGATCATCACCCGCAAGGTGGCGGTGAAGTACACACCGGTGACGCAAATGAAATACGTTTTCCTTATCTCCGCCATTGTCACGGTGCCGATGGCATGGCCCGAACTTGACAGCCAGCGTCTTTTCTCTGCAGCCACTTTCGGCTGGGACGGAGCAGCCGAACTGGCATTCATCGTCCTGGGAGCCACGGTGCTTGGCTATTTCCTGATACCCTTTGCCATGCAGAGCCTGAGCGCCACGACGGTGAGTATCTATACCAACCTGCAGCCCATGGTGGCCTCGTTTGTTGCCATCATCATCGGACAGGACCGTCTGACATGGGACAAGCCCGTGGCAGCCCTGCTGGTACTGCTCAGTGCTTATATCGTGACGGTGGTAACAACAAACGACCAGAGCACGAAAACAGCAGAAAAAGGAAATTAATAAGAGAAATATTTGCTTAACCCACAAAAAACTGCTATCTTTGCAGCAAGAAAAGACGACACATAAGGCATGAAGCTCATCATCATGACGAAATCCACGTTCTTCGTGGAGGAAGACAAGATACTGACCACACTCTTTGAGGCGGGGCTCGACAACCTGCATCTCTACAAGCCAGGGGCTGAGCCTGTCTACTCAGAGCGACTGCTGACCCTCCTGCCTGAGGAGTACTACGGGCGCATCACCGTTCACGACCATTTCTACCTGAAGCAGGAGTTCCGGCTGCGAGGCATCCACCTGAACAACTGCCAGGCAGAGCCGCCCATCGGCTACCGGGGTAACATCAGCCGCACGTGTCACGCTATCGACGAACTCAAGGAGGCCAAGCGCCACTCCAACTATGTTTTCCTCAAGACGCTGTTCGACAGCCAGAGCAATCCCAAAGACAAGTCTACACTTACCATCGAACAGTTGCGCGAGGCCTCGCGTCGCGGTCTCATCGACAAAAGGGTCTACGCCATGGGAGGCATCAATCTCGACAACATCAGCATGGTCAAGGAACTGGGGTTCGACGGGGTGGTTATCTGCGGCGACCTATGGAACCGCTTCGACATCCACAACCAGACAGACTATAAAGCTCTCATCAGTCACTTTGAAAAACTACGCAAGGCGGTGGGATGACAGTGGAGAAATGAAGATTGAAAATTGAAAATTGAGAATTGACAACGGACAATTGATAATTGATAATTAATCATGGAAAAATCCTACATGGTCTTCTCGGGTACAGCCACGAGATACCTGGCAGAGAAAATCTGCCTCAGTCTGGAATGTCCCCTCGGACAGCTCCAGATTACAAAGTTCTCCGACGGTGAGTTTGCCGTCAGCTACGAAGAGTCCATCCGCGGACGCGACATCTTCCTTGTGCAGAGCACCTTCCCCAACAGCGACAACCTCATGGAGCTGCTGCTGATGATTGATGCTGCCAAGCGCGCCTCGGCACGCACCATCAACGCCGTCATCCCCTACTTCGGCTGGGCCCGTCAGGACCGCAAGGACAAGCCCCGCGTCAGCATCGGAGCCAAGCTCATCGCAGACCTGCTTAGTGTGGCTGGTGTCAACCGCGTTATCACAATGGACTTGCATGCCGACCAGATACAGGGATTTTTCGACGTTCCCGTCGACCATTTGTATGCCTCGGGCGTCATCCTGCCCTACCTGCAAAGCCTGCATCTCGACGATCTGGTCATCGCCTCACCCGACGTCGGCGGTTCCAAGCGTGCCAACACTTACGCCAAGTACCTGGGCTGTCCGCTGGTGCTGTGCAACAAGACCCGTGCCCGTGCCAATGTGGTAGCCTCCATGCAGATTATCGGCGACGTTGAGGGAAAGAATGTGGTCATTGTCGACGATATGGTTGACACCGCCGGCACCATCACCAAGGCTGCCGACCTGATGAAAGCATCGGGTGCCAAGACAGTCCGTGCCTGTGCCTCCCACTGCGTCATGAGCGGTCCGGCCAGCGACCGTGTACAGGAGTCAGCCCTTGAGGAGATTGTCTTCACCGACTCTATTCCCTACACACAGCGCTGTGCCAAGGTCAAGCAGCTCTCCGTGGCCGACATGTTTGCCGAGGCCATTCGCCGCGTTATCAACAACGAGAGCATCAGCAACCTTTACATCGTATAACCTACAACAAGGGGGAGTGATACACTTCAAGTCTATTGTCGGACTGGCAGCAGGCGTCATACTGACAGCCGCCTGCCAGTCCGACAAATATCATATCAAAGGTGAAGCCCGACACCTGCCCGACGGCAGCGTGCTCTACCTGACTGACGACCTGAACACAGGCCGCCGGCTGCTTGACTCCGTAGTGGTCAGCAACGGCAGATTCAGTGGCAGCGGCCTCACCGACAGCACCTTCATCTGCAAGTTGTTCCCCAAGGGGCAGCTGCAGCAGGGGGTTATCTTCTTTTTAGAGCCGGGCAATATCTATGTCGAACTGTCAGCCGTGCCCAGCCGTTCACGCGTCTCAGGAACAGTCATCAACAATCGTTGGCAAGCCCTGAACGACAGCGTAGCGAAATATGACCTTCGCATCCGCAACATTGTTAGACTTACCAACGACAGCCTCAATCCCCGACAGTTGTCGGCCGATATCAATCGTCTCTACAAGGGCATTACCACGCACATCAAAGAGACAGCCATCCGCAACAAGGACAATGCCCTGGGACACTTTATCAGCACTCATTACCAGGGCGACTGACCTTGTTGCGGCGCACTATCCTACTTCGTCTGCAACTTCATGCTTACCGGCTTCAAGCCCGGAGCCGTTGCAGTCAGTGTCACTGGACCGGCCTGGCGTGTTGAGCGCAGAATAACCGTACATGCACCGTTGTAGAGTGAACGCTTATTGCCAACGGTCATCTCGTTGGAGTTGATGTCGCCATTGACGACACCCACAATCTCAGCATTGCCGCTGACACTGAAGCTTACCTCCTGATTAGTGGTCTGCACCAGACGGCCCTTCTTGTCGACAGCCGTCACCTTCACATGCAGCAGGTCCATACCGTCGGCACACCACGCATCGGCAGCCTGTTTCTTCGTCACGGCAGCCGGACGGTCAGCCTGAGCCGTCAGGCGCACAGCCTCTCCAGTGGTCTCAATCTTGTGGCGAGCCACCACCCGACCCTCACGATAGGCTACGGCCTCCAAGGTGCCGGCCTGGTAGACCACGTCGTTCCAGCGTATCTGGTTGCGCATCTTGGCATTCTTCACATCGTTCTGCTTCTTGCCCAGGCTACGACCGTTGAGCAGCAGTTCCACCTCGTCGGCATTGGTATAGGTAACCAGCGAAAGCTTCTGACCACTGACACGGTTCCAGTGGTCGCTCATGCCGTCGTTGCCTGTTTGAACACCGTTCCACATCTGGTCGCCCTTCTTGTCGATGACGGCAATATGTACCACAGGCTCGTCAGGACAGAAGAACGACTTCATGTAATAAGCCTTGGGCTTGGGGTCGAGGGCAATATCGAAGACTCCCTGGCTCCAGCCCTTGGCGGGCCACCCCTGCGACTCACCGAGGTAGTCGATGGCACCCCAGTAAGCCAGACCGATAACGCGGTCAAGGTCCATCTCGAAGTAATTCTGCCCCATGGCAGCCACTGATGCCTCGCTCTGATAGAAAGTCATCCACGGGAACCGGCGTCCGTCGCCTGGGAAGTACATATAGCGATAGTTATACGACTGTACGTCGGTTATCATGGCCAAATCACAGGGCAGGGAGTCGGTTTCCCAGTTACGGTAGCGCGGGTGCATGGCAACGGTCACCTTGCGGGTGGAGTCGTAGCGAGCCACCAGCGGGCGCATCAGGCGGTACATGGTCACACCGAAGTCGTTGAATGGCTGGTTTGGGTCCTGCTGCAACTCGTTGCCTAAACTCCACATCACGACTGACGGTGAGTTACGGTCGCGTTTAATCCACTCGGGAATATCCTCCTGCCACAAGGCCTGGAACGGCACGCGACCACCGGTATGCTGGCGTGTCCATTTGTCGTAAAGTTCGTCAACCACCAGGATGCCGTACTTGTCGCAGAGTTCAATAAACTCACGGCTGTAAGGGTTATGCGACGTGCGGATGTGGTTAATACCGTATTGCTTCACCAGCTGAATACGCTTCTCAATGGCACGCGGATAGGCAGCAGCCCCCAGGGCGCCCAGCGTGTGGTGGTTGGCATAGCCCTTCAGAAGCACCTTCTTGCCATTGATTTTCAGGCCGTACTCCGGTCCTATCTCCACGGTACGGATGCCGAAGGTGGAGCACACCTCGTCGGCCACCGTCCCGTCATCGTGCAACAGCTGGGCCACGACCTTGTAGAGCTGTGGCGTCTGCAAGTCCCAGAGCTGAGGCTGCTCAATCTTCACCTCATCGGACAAAGGCACCTCGACGGTACGGGCCATGCGGTGGCGATTCACGCTGCGACCGCCCTCATACACCAGTTTTCCGTCGGGGGCATATATCTTTATTAAGGTACGCGCCGGTTTTCTGGTGCGGTTGGTAAACTCGCCCTGCACGCTGACAAACTGGTTGTCGCGTGTGGTGATATACAGCGGATGGCGGCCAAAGAAGAGTTCCTTGTTAGTGGCCACCAGGCGCACGCTGCGGAACAGTCCGCCACCAGTGTACCAGCGCGAGTTGCCAGGCTCGCGGGTGTCGGCCATCACGGCAATGATGTTCTCACGTCCCAACTTCAGTTTGTCGGTCACGTCAATCTCGAAACCTACGTAGCCATAGTCAGTACCGCCAATACGCTCACCATTGAGATACACATCTGCCGTATAGACAATACCGTCGAACTGCAGCAGCAGGCGTCGTCCCTTCAGCGAGTCCGAGGGTGTCAGATGCAGACGGTACCAGCCCTTGCCCATCTCCTTGAAGCCACGGCTCGAAAGGCGGCTCTTGATGTTGGCTGCCGCATCGCTGTTGTCGGCCTTCTCGTCGACAGCAGGTGCCACCCATGGTTGTTCTATCTGGAAGTCGTGGGGAACGTTGACGATGCGCCACTGGCTGTCATCAAAGGCTGTTTTCTCGGCTCCTGTCACGTCGCCGTTCATGAAGTGCCAGCCAAAGTTCAAGTCATTAACTACTCGCTGCTGGGCGCTTGTCAGCATGACCGTCATCAGGGTCAGTGCTGTCAAAAATAATCTCTGCTGTTTCATGATAATCAGTATTTCCAGGTTGTTTTTTCACGGATGTCGGCACTGCTGGCACCCACTAATAGGACGTAAGTACCGTGGTCGGCCTGCCAGTCGTGGGCTGCCTCGCTCCATGATGCCAGCGACCGGCGGGGAATGGTCATGCTGACTGTCTCGGAGGCTCCCGGCTGCAGCAGAGCCGTCTTACCAAAGGCCTTCAGCTCCTTCAGGGGCTTGGCTATCTGTTTGTTCTTAGGTGCCGACACATAGACCTGCGCTATCTCCTTGCCAGCTACAGCGCCTGTGTTTGTAATGGTCACATCGACAATGAGGTTGTCGCCCTCCTCATGCACCACCGGCTTGCCATACTTAAACGTGGTGTAACTCAGTCCATAGCCGAAGGGGAACTGTGCCGCGGTCTTGTTTTTCTCAAAGCCACGGTAGCCCACGAAGACATCCTCCTTGTAGGTCACCTGCTTGTCAATACCGGGATAGGCTTCTGCTCCATACTTCACGTAAGGATAGTCTTCATATTTCTTTGCAAACGTTACAGGCAGCTTACCGCTGGGGCACACTTTGCCAGAGAGAATATTGGCCAGGGCCGTCCCACTCTCACTGCCCAGATACCAGCAGTGAACAAGAGCACCCACTTGGGGAAGCCAGGGCGTGGCGTAGGGGTTGCCGCCAAAGCATACCACGATGATGTTCTTCTGGAGCTTAGCCAGCTCGGCAATCAGGTCGTTCTGCCCGAAGGATAGATCGTACGACTCACGGTCGCCGTTCTCGCAATCCTGTTTATGGTTCTTGTTCAAGCCGCCTATAAATATAATAAGGTCTGCTGATGCTGCCTTCTGCAGGGCCTCAGCCTTCAGACTGGCTTTCTCGGCAGCGTCTACCTTGTCAACATGGTCGTACATGGCACGGCCTGAGTTATAGCCCTTTGCATAGTCAATCTTGTTGCCGTAAAGGACACGCAGCCCATCCAAGGGTGACACGTCGCGTAACGTCTTCAGCTCCGACGAGCCACCGCCCTGTGTCAGCGAACGGGTAGCATTCTCGCCCACCACCAGAATCTTCTGATAGCGCTGAGCGTCGAGCGGCAGCAGTCCGTCATTCTTCAGCAGTACTATACCCTCCTCGCCTATCTGGCGGCAAGCGTCGTAGTGGGCTTCGGAACACTGTGAGCCAATGACCTTCTGAGGGTTCATCGACGTACGGAACATCACACGCAGCACACGGCTCACCTTGTCGTCAAGCACCGACACGGGCACCTTACCCTCATTGATGAGTTTCTCAAATGGGCGTGCCAGATAGTAGTCGTCAAAGGTGAACTCAGACTCCTTCAGCTTGCCATCAGTAAAGGAGCCCATCTCAATGTCCATGCCGCCGGTGGCTGCCTCCCAGGTGTCGGTCACGCCTCCCCAGTCGCTGACCACAGCGCCGTCCCAGCCCCACTCTTTCTTCAGGATACCGTTCAGCAGCTCGTCGTTCTGACAGCAGTGTACACCGTGCCAGAAATTATAGGCCCCCATGATGGTCCACACCTTGGCACGTTTCACAGCCTGCTCAAAGGGATAGAGATAAATCTCACGGAGCGCACGTTCTGACACGTTGACATTCACATTGAAACGGTCTATCTCCTGGTCATTCAGCACGAAGTGCTTCAGACAGCAGGCTACGCCATTCTTCTGGGCTGCCACAATATAGGGGACGGTCATCTCACCGGCCAGAACGGGATCCTCGCCCATATACTCAAAGGCACGTCCATTCAGAGGCGTACGCTGGATATTGACACCAGGACCCAACATGATGTCCTTGCCGCGGAAGGCAAACTCTTCGCTCACGGTCTGACCATAGAGGTATGACAGAGCCGGGTTCCACGTTGATGCCAGACAGGTCAGCGAGGGGAACGCCACAATAGAGTCGTTGGTCCAGCGTGCCGGGTTCCACGTGTTCCACTCCAGTTCCTCGCGCACGCCGTGTGGGCCGTCGTCCATGTTCAGCTGGCGAATACCCAGACGAGGCACGCCTGCCGACGTAAACTTACTCTGTGCGTGCAGCACCTGAATCTTCTCGTGTGTGGTCATGCGGCTCAGGGCATCCTTCACGCGGTCCTCTAACGGTGCCTTAGGATCCAGATACACCTGTCCACCAACGCCCATAGTCATGAGCATTGAAACAAAAATTAGCAGTTTTCTCTTCATTGACTGTTGTTTTTAGTGAATTATGATGCGAAGATAAGCAAAATAATCGTTATTTTCCCATTTAAGAACGTTAATTTTTGCTTTATCAGCGATTTTTTACTTAATTTTGCAGCCAAGAATCTAAAACGAAAAATATAAATATGGTTTACAACGAAATCGGAAAGACCGGTATGAAGGTGTCGAACCTCAGTTTTGGGGCATCGTCACTGGGTGGAGTATTCCACAGCATTCGTGAGGACGACGGCATTCGGGCCGTCCATGTGGCAATCGACAACGGCATCAACTTCATCGACGTATCGCCCTACTACGGACACTATAAGGCTGAGACGGTGCTGGGCAAGGCATTGAAGGAGATAGCACGCGACAAATACTTTCTCTCAACAAAGGTAGGACGCTACGGCGAAAACGGTGTCAACACGTGGGACTATTCTGCCGAGCGTGTGACAAGGAGCGTCTATGAGAGCATGGAGCGCCTCAACGTGGACTTCATCGACCTGATAAACGTACATGACATAGAGTTTCAGGGCGACTTACCCGGTGGCCTGCAGAAGGTGTGCGATGAGACACTCCCTGCACTGGTGGCACTGAAAGAGAAAGGCGTGGTGGGCCATGTGGGCATCACCGACCTGCAGCCCGAGAACCTGCGCTGGGTGATAGAGCACACCGACGAGGGCGTGGTGGAGAGCATCCTGAACTTCTGCCATTACTCGCTGAACGACGTGCTGCTGACCGAATATCTGGATTTTTTTGAGCAGCACCATGTGGGTATCATCAATGCCTCGCCACTGTCAATGGGACTGCTGTCAAGCCGTGGGACACCCGACTGGCATCCTGCCGTCCAGCCGCTGAAGGAGGCTTGCGCCAAGGCTGCAGCCTTCTGCGCCGCTGAGGGCTACGCTATTGAGAAGCTGGCCATTCAGTTCTCTACCAGTCTGAATCCGCGTATTGCCACGACACTCTTCAGCAGTGCCAATCCCGACAATGTGCTGAAAAACATCGGCTACGTCAACGAGCCTATTGACGAGGCACTGGTGAAGGAGGTACAGCGTATTATTGGCGACCAAATGGGGTCAAGATGGAAAAACAGTTAAGACAACGTTCTGACGTGGTAAAACGATGAATAAAGAAGGTTATCGCCAAAAATCATTTGGACAGCCCGTCAAGCGGTATGTCCAAACCCTCGACCTGAAGGATGACCCGGAACTGATTGCCCGCTATGTAGAGGCCCACAGTCGCTACCAGTCATGGCCGGAGATACGCGAGGGCATCCGTCAAGTGGGTATCTATGAGATGGAGATCTACATCCTGGGGCATCGGCTGTTTATGATTGTCGACACACCCCTTGACTTCGACTGGGACAGCGCCATGAGCCGCTTAGCCGCTCTGCCGCGACAGCAGGAGTGGGAAGACTATGTTGCCATGTTCCAGGACTGTCCACCGGGCAGCACGTCGGCTGGTAAATGGCAGATGATGGAACGCATGTTCTATCTGTACGAATAGTTGATAGTGGCTAATGTGCCTTTTTCATTGGGCTGCGTAGTCCATACGGTTCAGCGTCAAGGTTACTTCCCGAATCTTGCCTGCACCACGTTTACCACGTAGTCGCCCAGTTTCTCACACTCATTGACCAGGTCGGTAAAGATGGCACCAACAGCGTAGTCATATTCGTGGTCGTTAACGGCACGAATGTTTTCACCCTTCATGAGCTGCCGTAACTGGTTGATTTCGTTTTCTATACGATAGGTCTCGTTGATGTTGTGTTCACGACGATGACCAGTCATTACGGCATTCATCTGCGTAAGAGCATTGTCGCAAAGCGTCATCATGGCAACGAGCTGGTTTTGCTGACCCGACGGCAGCGTCTTGCCCGAGTCCTGCAAGCGGTTCATGGTACGGGCAAGGTTGTAACAGGCATCGCCGATAGACTCCAGCTCGCCCACCTCACGCAGCATCTGACGTACCTTCGTCTTCGTCTCGTTGCTCAGATGGTTCTGGCTCACCTGCTCCAGGAAACGGGCTATCTCTATCTCCATGCGGTCTGTCAGATCCTCCTGATGCTCTATCTGACCGTAGAGAAGCGCAAACGCCTTGTCGTCAGATGTATCCAGCAGTTCTCGCACCATGCCGAACATCTTTTGTACGCGCCTGGCAAAGTGGGCCGTCTCTTTCTGTGCCTGCAGCACGGCAATTTCGGGCGTCTGCATCAGGTTGCCCTCAATATACTTCAGGCGAAACGTCTCTTTCTCTGGCTCCGGCTTGTCCGGCAACAGCCAGCATACCACACGCTCCATCTGCGGGATGAGTCCGATGAGCAGGACGGTGTTGGTGACGTTGAAACAGGTGTGGAACATGGCGAGGACAACGGGCAGGCGTTCGGCCTGACCAGACATTGAGGGGTCGTAACCCACCAGCAAGCACACCATATTGACAAAGGGATAGAACACACAGAGCACCCAGACGACACCGAAGACATTGAAAAGCAAGTGGGCCAGAGCCGCACGCCGCGCCTGTGTGTTGCCCCCCAGGGCGGCGAGGTTGGCCGTTGCCGTGGTTCCGATGTTCTCGCCCATCACCAGGGCTATACCTAAATAGACAGGCAGCACGCCCGTGGAGCACAGCAGGATGGTAATAGCCATCACGGCTGCCGACGACTGCACGATGCAGGTTATCAGCGTGCCTATGGCGAGAAAGGCCAGGATGGTAAGGTGACTGCCGGTGTCGAACGAGGCAAAGAAGTTGATCACCGTCTCGTTGTGTGCCAGGTCCAGTTCCTTGCCGCCCGTGCTCAGCATCACCAGCGAGAGGAACATAAAGGCAATGCCGAAGAGGAAGTCGCCTACGTAGCGGTGACGCTTGCGGTAAATGAGTATCATGCCTGCGAAGAAAGCCGGGAATACCACATTGGTCAGGTCAACGTTGTAGCCCAGCGACATAATCCATGCCGTGAGCGTGGTGCCGATGTTGGCACCCATAATGACGCTGATGGCCTGCGAGAGCGTTAACAGTCCTGCCGACACAAACGAGACGGTCATCACCGTTGTTGCCGATGACGACTGCACGGCACTGGTCACCAGTGTTCCTGTCAGCATGCCCGTCAGCCGGTTTGTCGTCATCTTTGCCAGTATGTGTCTCAACTGCGGTCCTGCCATCTTCTGCAGTGCATCGCTCATCATTTTCATGCCAAAGATGAGCAGTCCCAGTGCGCCTAAAATCTTCAGCGACGCCATCATGTAATCTTGTGTTGTTTCCATTTTATTCTCTTGAATTGGTTTGTTAGAGCGCAAAGTTAACGCCTTCTGCCGACAACACAAAACAAATCCTGTTACGATATGGTTACGTAACAGGATTGTAACATTTGAAACTTACGGGATTAGTGAAGCCATGTCTCAGAGGCATAAAAAAAGGAGGGACTTCTCTGCAGTCCCTCCTCCTGACATATTTCTATGGACGATTAGAAGTTCACACCGAAGTTAATAGACAACTGATTAGCATGAGTCGTATAGTCGTCGTTGTCGGCAATGTTGGCAATACCCAGCTGATAGGCAATTTCCAGATAAAGCATGTTGTACTCTACACCGCAACCCAGCTTGAAGCCCATGTCGTTGTGGTTCAGGAAATTCTTATAGGTACGCTCCTTCTCTTTTGTCGAATTTCCGGAAGCGTCTTTCACCTCGTACTCCGTCTCACCGGCAATGCCGTAGGCGAAGTATGGGCCGATGAAAGGCAGGATGGCAATGTCGTCGGTAGCCTGAATGCCATACTTCACCAGAATGGGAATCTCCAGACAGTTCAGATCGGCCGTGTACTTGCCGTCCTTACCGCCACGCTGAGTGTAGTAGAGACCACTCTCCAGGAACACGGGAGCCGTCTGCGACAGGCGCAGGCCGACGATACCGGCCAGCGTGATACCGGCCTTCATGCCGCTATAATCGTTCAGACCGGCTTTTGTGTCGCCCGAGAGGCTACCCATAGCCAGACCGAAGCGGGCACCATAGTAGACGTTGCTCTTGTCAAGCTCGAAACCGCCGCTGGCAAACTGTGCGAAGGAGGGCACAGCCATCATCATTGCTACAATAGCAGTAAAAATCTTCTTCATACGTTGTTCTTTTTTAATGGATAAATGCTTAAAAACTGTTGCAAAATAACAACATTTTTCTCAGACAGCCAAACTTTTTCCCTAAAAAATACCATTTTACCCACTATTTATTATTGCATAATCCATAAAATATGTGTAAATTTGCACCCCCAAGAAATAATTACGAAGATGAAAAGACTATTAACACTGACAGCAACTGCCCTGATGACGCTGACGCTGACGGCGGCTAACGAGACGATTGTATTGCGCATCAAAGGCATGCGATGCGAAGAGTGCGCACACAAGGTAACCACCGTGCTGAAGCAGCTCAACGGCATAGGAAACATGGAGTTTGACTTTGAGAAACGGACGGCTGCCATCACCTTTGACAACACGCAGACTTGCGCCGACTCTATCACGGCCCGCCTGGCACGTACCGGCCGCTACAAGAGCGTGCCCTACAGCAAGGACGAGGTGATACGCCGCGGCATGGGACTGCAGATGGGCGACATGCACTGCCAGGGCTGTGCCAACCGCATCAGGCAGCGCCTGGAGAAGATGGAGGGCATCGACAGTCTGGCCCCGCATGTTGACAAGCATTACTACTTCATACGCTACGACGCCAACAAGACCTGCAAGGCTGCCATCAAGGAGGCCCTTGGCGAGCTGGGGTTCACGCCCGTGAGCTACTACACCAGCAAGGAGATAAGCTTTGCCTACTTCCTCATACCCAAGGAACAGGCCACGGAGAGCACCATTGAAGAGGTGCTGGCTCTGGACGGTGTTGACGACGTGAACGTGAATGCCAAGCGCGGATCGCTGGCCATCACCTATGTCAACAAGGACACATCGGAACAGCAGCTGCTGCAGGCCATTCAGGAAGCCGGCATCAAGGCCACCCTGCCCCCCGCTCACGAATGTAAAGAAAACAAATAACCTATGCGTCATACCATTCTTTTACTATCTCTGCTATGTTCAATGGCGGTCGGTGCCCAGCGTAAGATTAGCCTGACAGTCACCGAGCGTGGCACCAGAGAGCCCGTGGTGATGGGAACCATCGTGCTGGAGCCATCGGGCCAGACGGCAGTCACCGACCTGAAGGGTCAGGCCACCATCAGCAACGTGCCTGAGGGCCGTTACACGCTCATCGTGCGCTACGTGGGCTTTGAGCCTTACCGCCAGCAACTGAACGTCACCAAGAGCGACCTTGACCTGAGGGTGATGCTCACCGAGTCGTCGCTGGCTCTGAAGGAGGTGACGGTAACAGCCAAGACGCGCGAGAACGGCGCCTCTACCAGCAGCATCATAGGCCGTCAGGCCATAGACCACCTGCAGGCCACGTCGCTGGCCGATGTCATGCAGCTGATACCCGGACAGCTGATGGACCGCCCTGACCTGACACAGCAGCAGGGACTGCAACTGCGCACGCTGCAGAACAACTCGACGATGGCCTTCGGCACAAGCATCGTCGTCGACGGTGTGCCGATGTCTAACAACGGCGACGTCAGCCAGGGTACCTTCTCAGGCACGGCCTTCGCCGGAACAGACCTGCGCCAGGTATCGGCCGATAACATAGATGAGGTGGAGATAGTGCGCGGCATACCCTCAGCAGAATACGGCGACCTGACCAGCGGTCTGGTGGTGGTCCACTCCAAGGTGGGCGTCACCCCCTGGCAGGTGAAGGCCAAGATTAACCCCGGCTTGCAAAACTATAGTGTTGGCAAGGGCATCTCCCTTGCCAAAGCCGGCATCATCAACGCCAATATAGACTACGCCAAGGCATGGGGCGACCCGCGCCAGAAGACGCGCTCCTACGACCGCTACACAGCCAACATAGGCTGGGGCTACGACCTGACGCGCCGCTGGCATACCGACACGAAGCTGCGGTTCATGCAGGCCAAGGACTGGAGCGGCAAGGACCCCGATGCCGTGCAGGACGGCACGGAGTCGGAATCGAAGAGCACCACCTTCGGACTGACGCACAACGGTCGCCTGCAGTTAGACATGCCGCTGGCACGCTCGCTGAAGTACACGCTGGGCGTGAGCCTGTCGCAGAGCGACAACCGCAACACCAGCTATGTAGCCGTCAGCAGCGGCCTGCTGCCCATACTGACAGCCCGCGAGACGGGCTACTACTCCGTACCCTGGAAGACCACATCGTATCTGGCCACGGGCATCAGCGAGAGCCGTCCGGGAAGTGTGTTCTTCAAACTGACCGACGATTTCTTTTGGCGTAAGGGCAAGACGGTGCAGAGCTTCAAGGTGGGTGTTGACTACCGTTACGACTGGAACTCAGGCAAGGGCTATTACAACGCCGACGAGAGTCTGCCCTACCGTCCGAACGCCAACGGCCGTCCGCGTGCCTTCGACGACATTCCCGGACTGCACCAGCTGTCGGCCTTTGCCGAAGACCAGTTCACCTATAATATTAATAAGGTACAGCGCCTGCGCGTGAACTTCGGACTGCGCTTCACCTCGCTGCAGCCCTTCAGCGACCTGGCCACCACCGCCCTGTCGCCACGACTGAACGTTGCGTTTAGCGTTGCCAAGTGGCTCGACATACGCGGCGGCATCGGCATGAACTCTAAGACGCCGGGCCTGAACCACCTGTATCCCGACAAGAAGTATATTGACAACGTGGTGGGCAACTTCACCCTGAGCACTCCCCCAGCCTACTACGTCTATACCCAGGTGTACGATGTGCAGCGCTCCGTGGGTCTGAAGAATGCCACCACCACGAAAGTGGAAGGAGGCATCGACATCAAGTTGCCCAAGAACCGCCGTCTGAGTCTGCTGTACTATCAGGACCGCACGCCCAACGGGTTTGAGGCCGCCTCAGACTACTTCACCTACACCTACAACCTCTTTGACAACACGGCGACGCTGCCCATCACCGACTTCACGAAGGGCTATGTACAGCAGTTCAACTGCTTCGCCACGACGGGTCTGCTGGAAAACACCGACAAGACCATCAACCGCGGCTTTGAGTTCGACTTCGACCTCGGCGAGATTCCCCTGCTGAAGACCAACCTCTTCTTCAGTGGCGCCTGGAACGAGACGAAAACCGACTGGAGCACACGCATGAATACCACTGCCGTTCCCGCTACGCTGCTCAACGGCACAAAGTATGCCGGACGCGGCATCTCGCCCGTCCGCATCGTCTACCCCTCAGGCCTTGACTATACCCGCCTGCGCCGCTTTGTCAACACGCTGCGGGCCGTCACCCACCTGCCACGCCTGAACATGGTGGCATCGTTCACGGCACAGGTCATCTGGCACAACTCCACCTGGAGCTACACTGCCGACAAAGATCCGATAGGCTGGATTGACAGCGACCTGCAATACCACGACATTGCCTCAGCACCGTACATCACCTTCGACGGCGGGCAGATAGCCACTAACGACGAGAAACTGCTGCTGCGCTATACCGACAACGAGCCCAACGAGTCGCCAACCACCTGGAACCTCTCGGCACGGCTCAGCAAGGAGCTGGGACGCATCGGCACGCTGTCGCTATATGTCGACAACTGCCTGTTCTACGAACCCTATATGAAAGGCAATAACACCAACACCCTGACGCAGCGCAACACAGGCAAATTTGCCTTTGGTGCCGAACTATCCATCAACCTGTAAGCATTATGAAGCAGACACTCTTTTCACTCATTATAGCCCTGGGGCTGGCAGGATGTATCGACTACGACGATGCCACCAAGGAAACCAGGGCACGCATACAGCTGGCCATGCCTGCGGAGTTCACCAACGGCAGCGACTTTGCCGGTCACGAGATTGTGATGCAGCAGGGCAGCACCCGTATGACTGCCACCACCGATGCCCAGGGCATTGCCACCTTTCAGGGCATCATCCCCGACGTCTACGACATCTCCTGCTCTTGGGAGATCAGCGGCCAGCAGTACCAGCAGCTGACAGGCGACCAGCAGGTGGTCAGCGGCTGCACCGTCTCAGGGTCGCTGAACGCGCACCTCATCCGTGAGGAGCAGACCATCCAGCTGTCGACGAATCTCAGCATCAACCGCGACATCATCATCGGCAAGATATACTTCGCCGGCTCTAAGGACAACAACAACCGCACCTACATGCCTGGCAAGTATATTGAGCTGTACAACCAGTCGAACAACACCGTCGACGCCAGTGGACTCTACATAGGACTGGTAGAGTCGGAGAGCACCCAGGCCTACACGCTGCAGAACCTGCACGACGAGTTTGCCGACTCGGTGGTGCTCTGCAAGCAGGTGTTCCGCATCCCCGCCGACAAACCCTTCGAGGTGAAGCCCGGCGGCACGGTGCTGCTGGTGAACAGCGCCGCCGACCATACCGACGGCAACGATATGGAAAGCGACCTGACGGATGCCGACTTCGAGGCCAAGGACGTCAGCGGCAGAACGCAGAACAATCCGGCGGTGCCTGCCCTGGAACTGACCTACACGATGTATCCCTCTATCTCGAACATGAACATGGTGCAGAACGGTCTCTGCGCGGTGGTGCTGTTCCGTACCGATGAGAACGTGACGGCCTGGCCTGCCACCTATGCCTACGGCAAGACCACAGGCAACCAGTGGCTGCTGGTTCCCACGCGTACCATCATCGACGCTGTGGAGTGCCTGCCCAACAAGGCCACGGGCATTGACGTGAGCACCAAGCGCCTCTACCCCACCCTCGATGCCGGCTACACCAATATCGAGGCCCGCAGCGGATGGACGGGCGAGGTGATCTACCGCCGCACCAGCGACAAGCGTGGCACCGACGGTCACCTGATACTGGCAGACACCAACAACTCAAGCAACGACTTCCACGTGTCAACAACGATTAAACCACGACAGTACGATGAATAAAGCCTCCATAAAAGCCCTATTGGCCCCATTAGCCCCATTAGCCCCATTGGTCTTACTGGCCCTATTGGCCCCATTAGCCCTATCTGCCCAAGAAAGCAGTTACCGCTATGCCGACGCCACGCAACTATGGCGGATGACCGGCAATGCGGCGGGCCTGTCTCTCGACTCTGCCGCCAACCGCGGCATAGCCTACTTCGACGTGCAGCACCGCGAGGGCGACTACCGCCGCGTGCAGGAGGGCGGACAGCGCAACCAGCTGGAGTTCTATACCGAGCGCTACCAGAAGATCAGTCCCATACTGGTAGGCTACGGCTCGTTCCGCTTCGACATGGACCGCACGAAAGACCGCTCCTGGTGCGACGTCATGCGCCCCTACAACAGCAATCCCTATTACTCGGGCAGCAGCGTCAGCGGCAAGTACGACACGCAGCAGTTCGACCTCACCGCCGCCGTGGGCACCATCCAGCTATGGGGCGTCACCGCCGGCCTGCGCCTCGACTACAAGGTGGGCGACCTAAGCCGTCTGCGCGACCCGCGTTCACGCTCTGAGCTTCTCGACTACAAGCTGACGCCCTCGTTCACCTATACGTCGGAACCCCACACCATCGGTCTGGCAGGCCACTACAACCGCCGCAAGGAAAAAATCCCCGGCATGACCACCGTACAGCAAGACCCAAACCTGAAGTACTACCTTATGTCGGGCATGGAGCAGGCCGTGGGCACTACGGGCGGCTACGGCGGCTTCAGCCGTGAGTGGGTGGACCACCGCTTCGGTGCCGCCCTGAGCTACGGCTACAACAAGAACGCCCTGAAGAGTGTGAGCACCGTCAGCATTGAGCGCGGCTCCGAGGATGTGCTGGGACAGTATAAGTATGAGCCGGGCCACTACGTCAGCTACCGCTACGTCCTGAGTTCGCTCAACCGCCTGCACACCGCCCAGGCGCTGCACGAGATAGACCTGAACATAGGCTACGAGCAGGCCTATGCCGACGAGTACCGCCAGCAGCTGCTGCAGGAGCGCGATGCCGAGAAGGGCTATACCAGCTACAGCTACGAGACGCTCATCACGTTTAAGAAGCGTCATCAGGTGAAGCTGCTCAAGGCCGACCTCCACTACCGTTATAACATGGTCGATGCCGGTGCCGTCAGCACCTACGGCGGCATCAGGGCTGCCCTTAACAGCGCCGAGACAAAGCACCTGCTGCCCCTGTCGTCAATGGAATACAGTCATCTGGACTTCACCCTCGAAGGGGGCAAGGCACTCTTTGGCGAACGCCTGTGGGTGGAGGCCGAGGCGGGCTGCCACCTCAAGAACAAGGCCGACCTCGCACTTGCCGACGCCACCACCGACATGGCCACCCAGGTGTTGCTGCCCGACATGGCGTACTACGAAGCCAACTACTGGCGTGGCCGCCTGCAGCTTACCTACCAGTTCCCGCTCACTATCAAGGGCACACGCTCAGAGTGGTTCGTGCGTGCCTACGGCGACTACCTGAAGACCAACAACTCGCTCTACAGCGCCACCGTCGGTGCCTCCATCGGAATCTATTATTAACGTAATCATAAAAGTAAGAAAAATGAGAATCTCTACACAAATGAAGATGCTGGCCATCGCTGCCGGCATGCTGTTTGCCACCAACGTCCATGCTGCAGAAGACCAGGACACAACGGTTGTCGTGCCAGAGACAGGCTATCTGGCCATCAAAGCCTCAAAGCCGTTCATAGGACCGGCTAATATGCTGATTGTCAACACCAACGCCAGCAACAACGCCAGCACCACCGACTTGAGATACTATACGTGGCGGGCCGACACGGTGGTGGCCATGGCCTCCTGCTATGTTCTCGTAGCACAGCCGGGAAGCTACAAGCTGACTTACGCCGCAGAAGCCACACTCAAAGGCTCGTCGAACCTTGGCTGGTTTGACGGAACGGGAAAGTTTACTGAGACAAAAAGAAACCGTGTTATCTACAAGTTTGTGAACACCCCCGGGCGCGTTGGTTTTGTCCGCGACGAGACCTACGCCAGTGAGGCGTACAAGAGTTGTGACTTTGCCGAAGGAGAGCACCTCTATATCTCTACCACAACGGCTGTTTGCGACAAGATTGCCGCCGCCAACGGTAAGACCAGCAATACCGACCTCGACTTCATCGAATGGCACGGTCCCACACAGGCTGACGCCGTCGCCGGTATCAGCCAGATTGCAAACGGCAAATCGTCTTACGGCAAGATTTTTGACCTTCAGGGCCGCCAGGTCGTTAAACCATCGAAGGGCATTTACGTCAAAGACTCGAAGAAAATCATCGTTAAGTAGAAAGAAATGAAGAAAACCATTATGGGCTGCGTGGCACTCGTTGCGCTGGCAGCCACACTACAGAGCGCCGCCCCTCAGGGCGACGAGGTAATGACCAAGGAAGACGGCATGTACGTGGTGAACACCACCACGCTGGGCAAGGATGTCCAGGGCTATGTTGCTACGACCCCCGTCAAGGTCTACATCAAGAAGAACAAGGTAGAGAAAATTGAGTTCCTGAAGAACCAGGAAACGCCCAAGTACAATGCCCGCGTGAAGAAAGCCCTGCTCACGAAGTGGGACGGCCTGAAGGTGAAGGACGCTGCCAAGCAGCAGGTTGACGGCGTCACGGGTGCCACCTTCACATCCGACGCCATCATCAAGAACGTGCAGCTGGCACTGGAATACTACCAGAAACACAAGTAGATGAACAAAATCGTCAACGACCCCGTCTTTGGCTTCATCAAGATTCCACGGGGTCTTCTGTACGACATCGTCAGCCACCCCCTGTTCCAGCGCCTGAACCGCATCAACCAGTTGGGGCTGGCATCGGTCGTCTACCCTGGAGCACGGCACACGCGCTTTCAGCACTCGCTGGGTGCTTTCCACCTGATGAGCGAGGCGGTGCTGTCGCTACAGCAGAAAGGACAGTTTATCTTCGACTCCGAGGCCGAGGCCGTGCAAGCAGCCATCCTGATGCACGACATCGGCCACGGCCCTTTCTCGCACGTGCTGGAGAACACGCTCATCAGGGGCATCTCCCATGAGGACATCTCGCTGCTGATGATGGAGCAGATAAACAGCGACCTGGGCGGACAGCTCAACCTGGCCATCAGCATCTTCAAGGGCCAGTACCCCAAGAACTTCCTCCACCAGCTCATCTCCAGTCAGTTGGACATGGACCGCCTGGACTACCTGCGGCGCGACTCGTTCTATACCGGCGTCACCGAAGGGAATATCGGGTCGGCACGTATCATCAAGATGCTCAACGTGGTTGACGATTCATTAGTGGTTGAGCAGAAAGGCATCTACTCACTTGAAAATTATCTGACAACGCGACGGCTGATGTACTGGCAGGTCTACCTGCACAAGACGGCTGTGGCCTGCGAGAAGATACTTGTCAACGTGCTGATGCGCGCCAAGCACCTGACCCACCAGGGGCACGACATCTTTGCATCGCCGGCCTTGAAGTATTTTCTTCAGAACGATGTCGACAGGCAATGGTTCGACACCCATGAGGAGGCGCTGAAGATGTATGAAGACCTGGACGACTCTGACATCTGGAGTGCCCTGAAAGCGTGGAAGTACAGCCCCGACAAGATACTCGCCACCCTGGCCACCAACATGCTCGACCGTCACCTCTTCAAGGTCGAGGTCAACGAAGAGCCCGTGGGCGAAGAGCGCATAGCGGAGATGGCTGCGGCCATAGCCCGGCAGATGGGTATCAGCACAGCCGATGCCCGGCAGTACATGATGAGCATCAACACCATCCAGAAAGACATGTACAACACCGAGGACGACAGTATTACAATTCTTTACAAAGACGGTTCCACCAAGGATATTTCCGAGGCTTCCGAACTGCTAAATGTTCAGCTACTTTCAAAAAAAATACGAAAATATTACCTCTGTTATCAGCGTTTCGGATAATTTTTGCTATCTTTGCAGCAAATTTTATTCAGAACACCTATGGAATTTACAGCAAAACAGATTGCAGAATTTGTGGAAGGCCGCGTTGAGGGCAACGAAAATACCGCCATCAACGCCTTCGCCAAGATTGAAGAAGGTAAAGAGGGAGCCATTTCGTTCCTGTCAAACCCCAAATACATTCACTACATCTACGAGACCAAGTCGAGCGTTGTGCTCATCAACGAGGACGTAGAGCTGGAACGTGTGGTGCAGCCCACCCTCATCCGTGTCAAGAATGCCTACGAGAGCGTGGCCAAGCTGCTGCAGCTCTACGACTCGATGAAGCCCAAGAAGACGGGCGTCGACAGCCTGGCCTTCGTGTCGCCCTCTGCCAAGATAGGCAAGGATGTCTACATAGGCCCCTTCACCTTCGTCGGCGAGAACGTCGAGATAGGCGACAGCTCACGCATCTACCCCCATGTCACCATCTACGACGGCTGCCGCATCGGCAAGAACGTCACCATCCATGCCGGCACGGTCATCGGTGCCGACGGCTTCGGCTTCGCCCCCAACACGGAGGGCTATGCCAAGATTCCGCAGATAGGCATCGTCATCATTGAGGACAACGTGGAGATAGGTGCCAACACCTGCGTCGACCGTTCTACCATGGGTCAGACCATCATTCACAAGGGTGTGAAGCTCGACAACCTGATACAGGTGGCCCACAACTGCGAGATTGGCGAAAACACCGTCATGTCGGCACAGGTGGGACTGGCCGGTTCGACGAAGATTGGCAGCTGGTGCATGGTAGGCGGCCAGGCCGGCTTCTCAGGCCACATCACCGTTGCCGACAAGACCTTTGTAGGCGCCCAGAGCGGTGTCATCAGCAACACCAAGGGCAACGGCCAGCAGCTGATAGGTGCCCCGGCCATCGACCCGAAGGTGTTCTTCAAGGCCCAGGCCGTCATGAAGAAACTGCCCGACATGTACCGCGAGCTGGGACAGCTGCGTAAAGAAATCGAAGAACTAAAAAAACAGCAATAACAACATGAAACAGAAGACTCTTAAAGGAAGCTTTTCACTCTGCGGCAAAGGCTTGCATACGGGGTTGAGCCTGACGGTAACGTTCAACCCCGCCCCTGAGAACACGGGCTACAAGATTCAGCGTATCGACCTGGAGGGCATGCCCGTCATCGATGCCATCGCCGAGAACGTCATCGACACCCAGCGCGGCACCGTTCTGGGCAAAGGCGACGATTTCCGCGTGTCGACGGTAGAGCACGGCCTGTCAGCCCTCTACGCCATGGGCATCGACAACTGCCTCATTCAGGTCAACGGCCCGGAGTTCCCCATCCTCGACGGCTCTGCCATCCAGTATGTGGAAAAGATTCAGGACATTGGCACGGTAGAGCAGAACGCCCCGAAAGACTACTATATCATCCGCAAGAAGATAGAGTTCAAGGACGAGACGACCGGCTCGTGCATCACCCTGCTGCCTGACGACGATTTCTCGATAACAGCCATGTGCTCGTTTGAGTCGAAGTTCATCAGCTCGCAGTTTGCCACCCTCGACAACATGCAGAACTACGCCGAGGAGATAGCCCGTGCCCGCACCTTCGTCTTTGTCCGCGACATTGAGCCGCTGCTGCAGGCCAACCTCATCAAGGGCGGCGATCTTGACAACGCCATCGTCATCTACGAGCGGCAGACAACACAGGAGCGCCTCGACATGCTGGCCGACATGCTGCATGTGGAGCACCGCGATGCCAACGAGCTGGGCTACATACAGCACAAACCCCTGGTATGGGACAACGAATGCACACGCCACAAGCTGCTCGACATCATCGGCGACATGGCACTCATAGGCAAGCCCATCAAGGGCCGCATCGTGGCTACACGCCCGGGGCACACCATCAACAACAAGTTTGCACGGCAGATGCGCAAGGAGATTCGCAAGCACGAGATTCAGGCACCCGTCTACGACCCCAACGAGGAGCCCATCATGGATGTCAACCGCATCCGCGAACTGCTGCCCCACCGCTACCCCATGCAGCTCGTCGACAAGGTGACAGCCCTTGGTGCCACCAGCATCGTGGGCATCAAGAACGTTACCGCCAACGAGCCCTTCTTCCAGGGACACTTCCCCCAGGAGCCGGTCATGCCGGGCGTGCTGCAGATAGAGGCCATGGCCCAGTGTGGCGGCCTCCTGGTGCTGAACACCCTGGAGGAGCCGGAGCGCTGGTCAACCTACTTCATGAAGATTGACGGCGTGAAGTTCCGCCAGAAGGTGGTGCCCGGCGACACCCTCATCTTCAAGGTCGACCTGCTGGCCCCCGTGCGTCACGGCGTCTCATCTATGAAAGGCTACATCTTCGTCGGCGACCATATCGTGGCCGAAGCAACATTTACCGCACAAATCGTCAAAAACAAGTAAGCAATATGGCAAACCAGATACATCCGATGGCCGTCGTCGACCCCGAGGCCGTCTTAGGCGACAACAACATCATTGGCCCCTTCTGCGTCATCGACAAGAACGTTGTCATTGGCGACAACAACAAGTTGTACAACAGCGTCACCCTGCACTTCGGCACACGCTTAGGCAGCGGCAACGAGATATTCCCCGGTGCCAGCATCTCCACCAAGCCCCAGGACCTGAAGTTCCAGGGCGAGGAGACCACCTGCGAGATTGGCGACAACAACTCCATCCGCGAGAACGTCACCATCAGCCGAGGCACGGCGTCGAAAGGTAAGACCGTCGTTGGCAACAACAACCTGCTGATGGAGAACATGCACATCGGCCACGACTGCGTCATCGGCAACGGCTGCATCATCGGCAACTCCACGAAGTTCGCCGGCGAGGTCGTCGTCGACGACTGTGCCATCATCTCCGCCACCTGTCTCTTCCACCAGTTCACCAAGGTGGGCAGCTACATCATGTTCCAGGGCGGCACCCGCACCAGCCAGGACATACCCCCTTACGTCATAGCAGGCAAGGAGCCCGTGCGCTATGCCGGCGTGAACCTCATCGGCCTGCGCCGTCGCGGATTCCCCAACGAGGTGATTGAGGCCATCCACGATGCCTACCGCATCATCTATGCCCAGGGCGTGCTGAAGGACGGCATTGCCGAGGCGCGTGCCAAGTACCCCGACTCCAAGGAGGTGGAGTATATCTGCTCGTTCATCGAGAGTTCCAAGCGTGGCGTCATCAGGTAACAAGCAGCTCATTGTCGTCACCGGCCCTACCGCCGTCGGCAAGACTGCCCTCTGCATAGAGATGGCCCGGCGCTTAGGCGTGCCTATCATCAACGCCGACTCCCGCCAGCTGTACCGCCAGCTGCAGATAGGGACGGCAGCCCCCACGGCCAGCCAGATGCAAAGCGTCAGGCATTATTTCGTCGGCACGCTCTCCGTGGGCCAGTACTATAGCGCCTCGATGTTCGAGCAGGAGGTCATGGCCTTGCTCGACGAACTGTTCAAAGCGTCGGACTATGCCCTGCTCACCGGCGGCTCCATGATGTACATCGACGCCGTATGCAACGGCATTGACGACATACCCACGGTCGACGACGGCATACGCGCCCTAATGAAACGCCGCCTGGCCGAAGAGGGACTGGAGGCACTGGCCGAGGAACTGCGGCGGCTCGACCCCGAGCATTACGAGACGGTAGACCGGCAGAACCCCCGCCGCGTGGTACACGCCCTGGAAATCTGCCACATGACGGGACAGACCTACACCTCGTTCCGCAAGGCGCAGAAGAAGGAGCGGCCCTTCGGCATCGTCAAGATAGGCCTGAACCGCGACCGCCAGGAGCTCTACGACCGCATCAACCAGCGCGTAGACCAGATGATGGCCGACGGGCTGCTGAAGGAGGCTGAAGGCCTGCTTGCATACCGCAACGAAAACGCCTTGAACACAGTAGGTTACAAAGAACTGTTCAACTATTTCGACGGTATCTGGAGCCTGGAGGAAGCCGTGGAGCGCATCAAGGGCAACACGCGGCGCTATGCCCGCAAACAGCTGACATGGTTTAAGCGCGACCCGCAGATGAGGTGGTTCCACCCCGACGAGAAAGAGAATATTATGAAGCATATCTGCTACTATGAATAAGATTTTAAAAGCACCCATAAGCATCGTAAACTGGTATATCCACATCTTCAAGGGACGCCCCTGGTATATCAAGATAGTGTCTGCCACGGCATCCTTAGTTGTAGCTTTCTTCCTCTACCTGCTGGCAGTAGACTGCAACTTCCTGTGGCTCTTCGGCAAGTCGCCCTCCATGGAGATGATTAAGAACAAGCGGCCCGCACAGGCCTCCGAGCTCTACAGCGCCGACGGCCAGCAGATAGGCAAGTTCTTCAGCGAGAACCGCACACCGGTAGACTTCGCCGACGTCAACCCCGTCTTCTGGCAGGCCCTCATCGATACCGAGGACGAGCGTTTCTTCTCACACCACGGCATCGACTACACCGCCTTCGGCGCTGCCCTGAAAGACTATCTGCTGCACCACGATGCCCGGGGGGCCTCAACCATCACCCAGCAGCTGGCCAAGAACCTCTTCCGCGTGCGCACGGAGTATTCCACCGGACTGTTAGGCAACATCCCCGGCCTGAAGATGCTCATCATGAAGAGCAAGGAGTGGATTACGGCCTACAAGCTGGAGTACTTCTTCACCAAGGAGGAAATCCTCACGCAGTATGCCAACACCGTCGACTTCGGCTCCAACGCCTTCGGCATCAAGACGGCCGCCAAGACCTATTTCGGCACCACGCCCAAGCAGCTGACGGTTGACCAGGCTGCCGTCCTCGTGGGCATGCTCAAGGCCACTACCTATTATAATCCGCGCATACACCCCGACAACGCCGTCAAGCGCCGCAACGTCGTCCTCGACAACATGCGCCAGAAGGGACACCTCACGCAGGCCGCCTTCGACTCGCTCCGCACCACCGACATCGAACTGGATTTCAGCGTTGAGAATGCCTACGACAGCAAGGCCAACTACTTCCGCGAGGCCGTGGCCAGCGAGCTGAGAGACTGGTGCCGCGACAACGGCTATGACCTTTATACCGACGGTCTGAAGATTTACACATCGCTCGACATGCGCATGCAGAAATATGCCGAGGCCGCCGCCATACGCCAGATGAAGGTGGTGCAGAAGAACTTCAACCAGCACTGGGGCACCACCAACCCCTGGCAGGACGAGCGCCATCAGGAGATACCGCAGTTCATTGAGGACATAGCCCGCCGACAGCCTTACTTCAAGACCCTCACCAAGCGCTTCCCCAACGACCCCGACAGCGTGTGGTACTACCTGAACAAGCCCCACGCCGTGAAGCTCTTCGACTACGAGCAGGGAACCGTGGAGCGCCAGATATCCACCCTCGACAGCATACGCTACATGGTGCGCTTCATGCATTGCGGCTTTGTGGCCATAGAGCCCGCCACCGGCCACGTGAAGGCCTGGGTGGGCGACATCGGCTTCAACTCGTGGAAGTACGACAAGGTGACGGCCATGCGACAGCCGGGCTCCACCTTCAAGCTCTTCGTCTATACCGAGGCCATGAACCAGGGACTGACACCATGCGACCGCCGCCGCGACTCCTACTTCTCCATGAAGGTGTGGGACCCCGCCAAGGGCAAGGAGGCCATCTGGGCACCCACCAATGCCAACGGCTACTTCACCGGCGACTCCATGCCCCTGCGCGCCGCCTTTGCCCAGAGCGTCAACTCCGTGGCCGTCAAGCTGGGACAGGAGGTGGGCATCAGGAACATCGTCAGCACGGCCCACTCCATGGGCATCAAGAGCAAACTCGACCCCACCCCGTCGCTGGCTCTCGGCTCGTCTGACGTCAACCTGCTGGAGCTCGTCAACAGCTATGCCACCGTGGTCAACGACGGCCGCGCCCACGAAGCCGTCCTCGTGACACGCATCCTCGACCGCGACGGCAACGAAATCTATACCGCCCCCACAGAGCAGAAGCAGGCCATACCCTATCGCAGCGCCTTCTTCATGCAGCAGATGCTGCAGGGCGGCCTGCGCGAGCGCGGTGGCACGTCCATGAGCCTGTGGACCTATATCCGCAACTACGCCGACACCGAGTTTGGCGGAAAGACGGGCACGTCCAACAACCACTCCGACGCCTGGTTCGTAGGCGTCTCTCCCAAGCTGGTGTGCGGCGCCTGGGTGGGTGGCGAGTACCGCAGCATACACTTCCGCACCGGCCAGCTGGGCCAGGGCTCGCGCACGGCCTTGCCCATCTGCGGCTATTTCTACGAGGCCGTCCTGGGCGACCCCGCCTTCAAGCACTATCACGGCAAGTTCGCGCCGCCCCAGGAAGCCGACCTGAAGCCCGACATGTATCTTAACTGCCGCTACGTCTACACCCCGCGCGACACCGACTCCATCAGCGTCGACAGCCTGGGCCATGAAATCATAGAGCGCGAGGTGGATCTCGACGAAATAGGCAACCCCGCCGTCATGCCTAAGGAAGCCGGTGCCGAGCCGAAAAGCCCTGCCGCCGACAACAACAGCGAAGCCGTTGAGCCCAAGAAGAAGACAGAGCCTCAATACGAAGACGTATATTTCTGAATGCAGCTCGACTTAGACAATAAGGAGTGGCAGGATGCCCTGCAGATCATCAACTACACCCGCCGCTCGCTCTTCCTCACCGGAAAGGCGGGCACGGGTAAGTCTACGTTCCTGCGCTACGTTGCAGCGAACACCAAGAAGAAGCATGTCGTCCTGGCACCTACGGGCATTGCCGCCGTCAACGCCGGGGGCTCCACCCTGCACAGCTTCTTCCGCCTGCCCTTCCACCCCCTGCTGCCCAACGACTCGCGCTACAACCGCAGGAACATCAAGGAAACGCTGAAATACACCGGCGCACAGCGCAAGCTGCTGCGTGAGGTAGAGCTCATCATCATCGACGAGATATCGATGGTCAGGGCCGACATCATCGACTTTATCGACAAGGTGCTGCGCGTCTACACACGCAGCTACGAGCCCTTCGGCGGCAAGCAGCTGCTGCTCGTCGGCGACATCTACCAGCTGGAGCCGGTGGTCAGGGAGGAAGACCGCCAGCTGCTGCAGCCCTTCTACCCCAGCGCCTATTTCTTCAATGCCAAGGTGTGGCAGCAGATGCCCATCGTCTCCATCGAGCTGCGAAAGGTGTACCGCCAGTCCGACAGCCGCTTCATAGGCATCCTCGACCGCATACGCAACAACTCGGCCACCGATGCAGACCTGACAGCCCTGAACCGCCAGGTCAGCAGGGAGCAGCCCTCACCCGCAGGCATGGGCATCATCCTGGCAGCCCGCCGCGACATCGTTGACTACACCAACGAAAAGCGGCTGTCAGAACTGGACGGAGAGCCCACCACCTTCTACGGCACCATCAAGGGCGACTTCCCCGAATCGTCGCTGCCCACACCCGTGGAACTCCAGGTGAAGCCCGGGGCACAGGTCATCTTCATCAAGAACGACAAGGAGAAGCGCTGGGTCAACGGCACCATCGGCACCATCATCGCCATCGACCAGGAGAAAGAAGGCGTCATCACCGTCCATACCGACGACGGACTGGAAGTGGACGTGGAGCGCGAGACATGGGAGAACATGCGCTATACCTTCAATGAGAAAGAGCAGAAGATAGAAGAGCAGCTGCTGGGCACCTACACACAGTTCCCCATACGCCTGGCCTGGGCCATCACCGTCCACAAGAGCCAGGGACTGACGTTCTCGCAGGTCACCATCGACTTCACCGGCGGCGTCTTTGCCGGCGGACAGACCTACGTGGCGCTCAGCCGCTGCCGCTCGCTCGAAGGCATCACGCTCAAGGAGGCGCTGCGCCCCAGCGACATCTTCGTGCGCCCTGAGGTCATACAGTTTGCTAGCCACTACAACAGCCCCCAGCTCATCAGCCAGGCCATGCAGGAGGGAAAGGCCGACCGCGAGTACCACGATGCCGTCGCCGCCTTCGACCAGGGGCGCTTCGACCTCTTCCTCGACAATTTCTTCAAGGCCATCCACAGCCGCTACGACATCGAGAAGCCCAGCATCAGGCGCTTCATACGCCGCAAGCTCGAAATCATTAACAGGCAGAAGGAGACCATCCGCCGGCAGCAGGAGCAAATCCAAGCTCAGCAGAAATTATTACAGCGCATGGCTGCCGAATACACCATCTTAGGCCGCGAGTGCGAACAGGAGCACATGACCGATGCCGCCATCCGCAACTACGAGAAAGCTCTCGAGCTCTATCCCGACGCCATCGACGCAAAAAAGCGGCTCAAGAAACTTCAAAATCTTAAAAAGGATTAAAACTGCAAATTGTGTTCCCACACACCAAATCCATATCAATTTTTTTTGCAAAAAAGTTTGGAGCAATCAAAAAAATGCCTTACCTTTGCAGCGTTATCCTGAAAACAATCTTTTTACCTTAAAAGACTAATACCTATTGAAGATATAGAGCGACTGCCTGTGAAGGTCATCGCTTTATTTTTTTATACCTATATCAACACAGCCACCAACGGCAAAATAGAAATCTGTGTGGTGATAAGTTCCTAATTCAAGTGCTGTTGTTCAGACCACCCCTCGCT
>CAMYZO010000040.1 GCA_947303855.1 uncultured Prevotellaceae bacterium | reverse complement strand
CAGTAGTCATAGTTCTTCAAGCCGGATATCTGACCACTGCGAATCTCACCTGTCTTCCGGTTGATGGCAATGATGGCCTTCGGCTGACGGCCACCTGCAGATGTGCCGACAGTCAACAATGACTGCATGGTGATATTTTCATCAGGCATGATACGAGCCTGTTCCCTCTCTGTGTAGATACGTTCTGCCAAGTCAGCCAACGATTTCATGTCAATCTTCTGAGCCTTTTGTTCACGGGCGTATTCTGGCTGGAACTCCAAGGCTCCCATGCCACGTTTGCCAATGAACGAGAGTTTGTCCAAAGGCGTGATGTCGGCATTGGCCAGATGGTTCTGCTGTCGCCACAGGTCGAAGAGCTGATTGCCCCAGGCATCAGGCAAAGAGTCGGCAACGAATGCAGGCAGTTTTTGGTAGATCCTGGCATCCTCACCCCAAACAGGTGTAAGACTCCGTGCTCCATCGATGGGTGCAACCAAGGGAGAAATGTTCAGACCTCGCTTGATCCACTCAGGGTTATACATGAAATAAGCCAGCCGTCTGCGCTCATCCCATGCCAAACGGCCTATCTCTTCTCCCCAAAGGATAACTTTCAATGAACTTGTCATAACAGCCTACTTCTTATTCGTGTGACGTATTCTCTGAGCCTTCTTCTCTTCCCTGCGAACAAGGTAAGGTGACTCAGGTAACTCTGGCAGCACATCGTCCAGTGCATTCACCTGACCGACCACCCTGAGAAGCAAGATGAAAGTTGACAAAGACAGATTGCCTGCCGTACCGTTCTCAAACTTGTGAATGGTGGTCAAACCGATACCTGACTGCTCTGCCACCTCCTTCTGGGTAAGGTTACATCGCATCCTGTAATCTTTGAACCGTGAACCAAGCAACCGTACCAGTTCAGGCGTAGAATATTCATAAAAGTCTGACATAATTGAAATATTTATAATTCAACAAACAGATATTTATATATCATATTTATTATTTATCTTCACTTTATTAATATTTAATGCTGCAAAATTACGCATTATTTTCCAATCAAACAAACTTTTTCGGGTAAATATGCGATTCTGGAGAACACAAAATAAGAAATTTAGTGAAGGTCGTTTAGGGCGTGGACGGTCTCGACATGAACAACCGCGACCTGTCCATCAATAAATATAAAGAGGTGGAGCGGGTAAAGGTAGAGTATGAGCCGACGGATGTCATACTTGCCCGGCTGGAAGAGACGGAACGGCAGATATTGAGAGAAATGGATGAACTTAGAAGCATGTTGAAGGAGGAATAAAGTGCAACGAAACGTTGCGCTTTTGACTAAAGCCTTTTTTATTAACTCTTCAAATTTGTGAGATTTAAAGAAAATATCTAACTTTGCAAACAAAATCCGATGACAATGGATAAAATATACATATCAGTTAGGATACTTGCTGTCCTTATTGTTTGCGGACTGCCATTGCTGACATCGTGTAGCAAGGACGATGCGGATGACGAACAGCCACCGCAGAAGGTTACGCGTTGGAAGTGTATCCTATTTGGCTCGTATCCTGCTAATGAGGTGGTCAGCGGCAGTTTCAATGCCGTGGACAGTTATGCACTGCTTGATGGCGATGTGATAACGGATGCCACACTCTACAGCCAGTTGGAGCAGGCAGAGTGGACGGACGATGACACGGAGATTGACGGCAAGCGCTACCACAGGCTGAACGGAGCAGGGACTGTTTCCTGTTCAACGAATCGCGAACAGCACTACCGATGGAGCGATTCCGAGGCTTGGCACTATTTCGCATACGCCCCCATCAAGTGGCGCATCCTGACGCAGACGGGCGACAAAGCCGTATTGCTGGCAGACCGCATGCCAGACACCTGCCCTTTTAACGACACCTACAAAGATACCAGTTGGAGCGACTGCAGCCTGCGCCAATGGTTGAACGGGGAGTTCCTAAGTCGGGCCTTCACGGAACAGGAGAGAAATGCCATTGAGGACACGGATGTCAAGAACGCTCCCAACTATTATTTCGGCACCGACTGCGGCTCTGACACGAAAGACCGGGTGTTCGTGCTCTCAGAAAGTGAGACATTCTCATCGCCACTGGCCGTTGAGTATGGCTTCAGCAACAGCGACAGCGGTAACGATCCTGCCCGCCGGTTCCGCTCTACGCTCTATGCCAAGTGCCGTGGGGCATGGTGGTCGCCTGTAGACGGATATCGCGGCACCTCTTTCTGGTTCATGCGTTCCGTCGGCTATACAAAGGCCAACGTCGTCTATGTAGGTGAATCGGGTGACACCTATAACCGTGGCATCGTGGTTACCTGCAACGATTCTGCCGTATTGCCCGCCATCACCCTCGACCTGTCGAAAGCCGACTATCAGCCTGCGGAACCTGTTTATTCTACCGACATTATCCAATAAAAAGCTATGGATAGAAAAGCAAGAACATACATATACCTGTTATGGCTGCTGATTTTTGGATCAGTAGTAACGTCGTGTAGCAAGGAAGACGATGGCAGCATACCCCCCAGTAGCGAGGAACGCTATACGGGCGATTCCTACAAAGACCTGCACAGTCCTTGGGTGAAGGACCCCAGCCAAAAGACTCATGTGACGCGCTGGGAGTGCATCTTGTTTGGCTTGTATCCCACCAACGAGGTGGTCAGCGGCAGTTTCAATGCCGTGGACGATTACGCATTGGCCGATGGCGACGTGATAACGGATGCCTCACTTTACAACCAACTGGAACAGGCAGAGTGGACTGGCGACGACACGGAGATTGGCGGCAAGCGCTACCACAGGCTGAACGGAGCAGGCGCTGTTACTTGTTCCACGAACCGCGAACAGCACTATCGATGGACGGATACTAAAAGCTGGCACTACTTTGCATACGCTCCCATCAAATGGCGCATCCTGAAAATCAGTGGTACTAAGGCTGTGCTTTTGGCCGACCGAATGCTCGACACCTGTCCCTTCCACGACAAGGACGAGGATGTAAACTGGAGTGGAAGCCTCCTGCGCCAGTGGCTCAACAGCGACTTCCTCGCCCGTGCCTTTTCCGAGACGGAGCGCAATGCCATCGAAACGACCAATGTGGAAAATGCTCCCAACGTCTCATACGGCACCAACTGCGGACCTGACACACAGGACCGTGTGTTCATTCTTTCAAACAAGGAGGTGTTTGCCTCCCCACTGGCTACGGACTATGGTTTCTATGCTGGCAGTGGCATCGATGACGCTGCCCGCCGTTTCCGTTCTACACTCTATGCCAAGTGCCGGGGGGGCTGGTGGTCGTCGGTCACGGGCTATTGCGGGAACTCCTTCTGGTTTATGCGTACTAACGGCTATACGCCCAGCAATATCACTTATATCTGCGACTTTGGCTACCTGTATAATCAAGGTACCGCAGTCACTTGCGATGATGCCGCCGTATTGCCCGCCATCACTATCGACCTAACGAAAGCCTCGTGGGCAGTAGCCACACCTGTCATGTCAACAGACGTCGTACAGTGAGTGCCACTTATTTTGGGTGCAGCCTTACGTGCACAAAAAAAGTCCCACGATGTTACTCGTAGAACTCTCTTTGGCGGAAGGTGAGGTTCCCTCTCGTCATGTCAAGTAAACGCGCTGGAAACCAACGCCTTACATTATCTCAATAATTTACTGTAATATGTACTCTCTAATACATATATAATACGCTGGTGAAACTGCTTGCTATTTCCCGAATAATTCGTGGTGGGTGCCAAGACGAACCAGCTTGATGATGTCTGTGGTCTCGTCAATCCAAATTAGCAAGAAGTCATCCTCTACATGACATTCCATAAAACCCTTATAGTTGCCGGAAAGCATGTGAGGCTGGTATTCCTGCGGAACACGTCCTGTCTCTTCAAGAGCCAGGGTCACCGTTTTTAGTGCCAACAGCTTTGATGGCTGATGGAGGTATCTTTTCAAGTCCTTTTTAAACTGAGTGGACTTCTTCAGCTGTTTCCGCATAGATGTACTTATCCAGTTCGTTTGGATCGAAGTCCTCCAGTTCTACACCAGACTCGCACTCCTTCATTGCAGCCAGCGTTTCCGCATTAGGCTCATTATACAGCGATTTCAGCAGAACAACTTCAACGAGGTTGTTCACACTGCGGTGCTGTCTTCTGGCCTCAGTTTTCAGCCCTTCTAAAAGGTAGTTTGGCAGACGAAATGAAGCTGCCTTGCGTTTGATTGTTGTTGCCATACTGTACTATTGATATTGCATTTTAATTGCAGTTGTATTGCACATTGCGGTGCAAAGATAAGCATTTTCTACGACATAACCAAACTTTTATGCAAAATTCAATCTATTATAGGAGTGATTAGCAACAAATATTTATTATCTTCTTTCTCATATCCAATGGTGGATTTCTTTCCATGTCCAGGAAGCTTGGATTTTTCCGTGAGAAGCCTCCTCGCTCCGGCGAGAAGCCTGGATTTTTTGAAAGGACAAGTTACAGGAGTTAAGTATCTCTTCTAAGTTCTGCTGACTCTTTCTAAAAAAACACAATAGTTGTGACAAACGGAAATGAACCCACACTTCCCACACATCCCACACCCAAGGCTGCAAGACAGGGGCAATAGCCTGGGTGTGGGAAGTGTGGGATGTGTGGGTTGTCTTTTCGATAAGCAACTATATACGTATATGACACAGACCTACAGTGAAGGGCCTTATTTTGAAACACAAAAGAAAACTATGGAAGAAAACACAGAAAAAAGAGTCCCACGATGTTACTCGTAGAACTCTCTTTGGCGGAAGGTGAGGGATTCAAACCCCCGATACCCGAAAGGGGTATACCGGATTTCGAGTCCAGCGCGATCGATCACTCTGCCAACCTTCCCTTTCTGTTTTTGCGGCTGCAAAGTTAATACATTTTTTTGGATTCGCCAAAAATATTGCGAAAAAAAGTTTGTGTTTCAAGAAAAATGAGTATCTTTGCGGTACAAAACAATCTATTATGAAAAATGTCGAACTGAAAACCACTATTGAGGAGTATCAACTGAACGAACTAAGCCCGACGGACCGGCATCTGGTAGAACTGGCTATAGAGGCTACTAAGCGGTCGTATGCTCCCTATTCGAATTTTCATGTTGGAGCCGCCATCCTGCTGAATAATGGTGCGGAGTTCATGGGCTGTAATCAGGAGAACGCCGCCTTCCCGGCAGGTATATGTGCCGAACGGTCGGCCATCTTTGCCGCCGGTGCGCAATATCCTGACGTGCCGGTGAAGACGCTGGCCATTGCAGCGCGGAAACCCGACGGCGAACTGCAGGCCGAGCCTGTGGCACCCTGCGGCACCTGCCGGCAGGTGATTATTGAGACTGAGACGCGGTTTAAGCAGGCCGTACGGATTCTGCTTCATGGCACCAACAAAATATATGCCGTCAACGGCATCCAACAGCTGATGCCGCTTTCGTTTACTGAGTTTTAACGGGATAGCACCCCATTCCCTTGGCCGTTGAAATGGAGTCGAGGTGGAAGTCGTAGACGAGATTCTCCTCGTCTATGGTTACGAAGTGCTTCTTTCCCTGGATACTGTCCTTGGCCGTTTCCCAGAGAATACGTTTGAAACTGATGGTATCGTCGTCGACTGCCGGCGTGCGCAGCAGGCAGTCGGTGAAACGGTACTCGAAGGTTCGCGCGGTGTCGTTATGCTCAGCCATCACCACATCGGCATCGTAGCCGGTGACGATGGTATGACTGCACGACAGTTGCAGGTCTGTGCTGTCAACAAAGAACAGGGCCGCTCCCCTACCCGCGTTGAAAGGATAGAACTGGGCGAGCGTGCAATGGTCGATGGATGCCAGGCCGCCATAGAGGGCCAGACAGTTGCCCAGCGTGTTGGTAAGCTGGCAATAGTTTAACGCGACGTGGCTGTTGAAGGCCACGATGCCATCGCCTTTGGCATTGTGGACTACGCAACGCGTCATCGTCAGACGGGGCGTATCGTGGCTGATGGCAGCAGAGTCGAGACGGACGGCTGTTGAGGCATTCCGGATTTCGGTATCTTCCATGGTGTTGGCAACCGACGACTGCAGGAAGCACAGGCCCTGCCACTGGCCGCTGACGCGGTCGTAGGGCAGGTAGTCGAACATGTGGTCGAGGCGGTCGCCGCGCATCACCACGTTCTCGGCCTTGAGCGTTCCGCCCACGGTGATGCCCGCCTTGTCGTGGAAATAGAGGGTGGTATTGCGCAGGGTGAGCACGACACCGCTATCCACGCGCAGGCCCTCGCCGTAGACGACGACGGGCTGGCTGCTCTCGATGACGGTATCGCGGCTGACGACGAGATTGGTGACTTTGAGGGCATCCCAGGCATGGCTCAGCAGGTGGACTTGCTGCTGGACACCACTCTCGAGGGTAAACAGCAGGTCGTCTTCTATGGCCTGAGGCGTGGGCTGCCTGGTCTCGACGGCCGTGAGTTCGACAAAGACGCGGATACTGTCATCGCGGCGTACCTCAAGGTCGGTGACGACGGAGCCTAACGTGTTGTCGAGATAGGAGCCATCGACGTTGACGCGGAACCCGGTCTGGTTGCCATTCTTCAGCCGCACGGACGACAGCCGCAGTCCGTCGCCGGAGCGGTTGTAGACCCAGAAGGTGTAGGTGCTGGAGGCGACGTTGGAAAAGACGGTGTCCATCTTGACCGTATCTTCCGAGAAAGTAAGGCGGTGACTCTGGCTCGTGGTGAACGAGTCGTTGTCAGAGCAGGCGGCCAGCACGCAGGCACATATTATAATAAGGTATAAAAAAATCCGTCTCATCATAGTGATAAAACGGATTTTTGGTTGTTTTATTGCGCGATTACTTACCGAAATAACGCTTCAGCAGTCCGGCGAAGCCAGCACCATGGCGAGCCTCGTCCTTGGCCATCTCATGAACGGTGTCGTGGATGGCATCGAAGCCGGCAGCCTTGGCATTCTTGGCAATACGGAACTTATCCTCGCAGGCACCGGCCTCAGCAGCGGCACGCTTCTCAAGGTTGGTCTTGGTGTCCCAGACGCACTCGCCCAGCAGCTCGGCAAAGCGGCTGGCGTGGTCGGCCTCTTCGAAGGCATAGCGCTTGAAGGCCTCGGCAATCTCGGGATAGCCCTCGCGGTCGGCCTGACGGGCCATAGCCAGATACATGCCTACCTCGCCGCACTCACCGTTGAAGTGGGCACGCAGGTCGTTAATCATCTCCTCGCTGACACCCTCGGGCTTGCCGTCGCCAATCTTATGGACGGTGGCGTAGGTCATATCGGCGTCGTCCTTGAGTTCTGAGAACTTTGAGGCGGGAGCCTTACAGATGGGGCACTTCTCGGGAGCTTCGTCGCCTTCATAGATATATCCACAAACGGCGCAAATAAACTTTTTCTTCATAATTAGGTATTTGTTAGTGTTTAGGAAAAATTGTTTCGCAAAGATACGGATAAAAAACCATTCCTGCAAGCGTTTGCCCTGATTTGTTTCTAAATTTATACGCTGTCTAAATCACGAAACGGACTCCCGATTCACATCGGAAGCCCGTAACAACACAAACACAAATAACAGTCAGCCACGATGCTGACCGTATGGGTCATAACATTTTCTACTGAATGCCGTCCTCGCGCAGCTTCTGCTGCCACTTCCAGGCCGACTTCAGCACCTCTTCAGTAGGAGTCTCTGCCCTCCAGCCCAGCACCTCGTTGGCCTTGGTGACATCGCCCCAAACCTGTTCGATGTCGCCCTCACGGCGTGGTGCATAGGTCCAGTTGACCTTCACGCCGGTAGCCTTCTCGAAGCCCTCAACCACCTCGAGTGTGGAGAGGCCGCGGCCAGTACCTATATTAAACACCTCGACGGCATCGGTCTCAGGCTTATCGAGCACGCGCTCCATGGCCTTGACATGAGCCTTGGCCAGATCGACGACGTAGATATAGTCGCGTATGCAGGTGTGGTCGGGGGTGTTGTAGTCGTTGCCGAAAATCTTCAGCTGTCCGCGGATGCCCATAGCCGTCTGCGTGACAAAGGGGATGAGATTCATGGGCACACCGTTGGGCAGCTCGCCGATAAGGGCAGTAGGATGGGCGCCGATGGGATTGAAATAGCGCAGGATGACCGACTTGATAGGGGCGCCGGAGTGGATATAGTCTTGTATGATTTCCTCGTTAATCTGCTTCGTGTTGCCATAGGGCGACATGGCCTTCTGGATGGGGGCGTTCTCAGTAACGGGGAGATTCTCCTGAGAGGGCTGTCCGTAGACGGTGCATGACGATGAGAAGATAATACCCTTGACATCATACTTAGGCATCAGCTCGAGCAGGTTGATGAGCGACGTGAGGTTATTGCGATAGTAGAGCAACGGTTTTTCTACAGACTCGCCCACAGCCTTTGATGCGGCAAAGTGGATGATGCCCTCTATCTTCGGGTACTTCTGGAACACGGCCTCCAGGGCTTCGTAGTCACAGCAGTCGACCTTTTCGAAAGCGGGACGCACACCGGTAATCTTCTCTATGCCGTCCACGACATTGGCATTAGAATTCGACAGATTGTCGATAATCACTACTTCATAGCCTGCCTGCTGCAGTTCCACGGTGGTATGCGAGCCAATGAAGCCCGTGCCGCCCGTAACAAGAATAGTCTGTTTCATTACTATCGTTTTGATTTTAGGTTATATTTTTGTTTCAATGATGCAAAAGTACACAAAAAAGCCGAAAGTACAAAACTTTCGGCTCATTATTTTATTAAAAGAACTTTTCGCTCTCAGGACTGTGACTGTAACTCGTACCGTCGAAACAGTGTGTACACACCTTGCACTTAGGCATGCCTATCGACTCTATGAGGTCTTCGAGCTTGGCGAACTTCAGCGACGAAAGTCCCAGACGGCGGGCAATCTCCGTCACCATGCGCTGATATTCGGGCGAGTCGGTCTTGGCGTATTTCTCCAGGTTGACCTTGTCTTCACCCTCAAAGTCGCGTATAATCTGACGCGTGATAAGCTCCATGTCGGTCTTCGATGATGTGAACCCTATGAAGGGACAGCCGTAGACCAGTGGCGGGCAGGAGATGCGGCAATGAACCTCTTTGGCACCGTACTCAAAGAACGTGCGCACATTATCGCGCAACTGAGTACCGCGCACGATGGAGTCGTCGCAGAAGACGACACGGCGGTCTTTGAGCAGGGCCCCGTTGGGAATGAGCTTCATCTTGGCCACCAGACTACGGCGGCTCTGGTTGCCCGGTGTAAACGAGCGGGGCCACGTAGGCGTGTACTTCAGCACGGCGCGCTCATAGGGCACTCCCTTGCCCTCGGCATATCCTAACGCCATGCCCACTCCCGAATCAGGCACGCCACAGACGCAATCCACCTCGGTGTCGTCGCTCTGTCCCATCATGCGGCCGTTCTTCTCGCGGACGGCCTCCACATTGATACCCTCGTAACTGCTGGCCGGGAAGCCGTAATACACCCAAAGGAACGAGCATATCTGCTCATGACTGAAAGCCGGCTGCAGCACCTCGAAATTGTCAGCGTGAAGACGCACGATCTCGCCCGGTCCCAGGTCGCGCACCACCTTATAGTCCAGATTGGGGAAGCTGCTGGTTTCAGAGCTGACGGCGTATGCTCCCTCTTTCCTGCCGATGACGATGGGTGTGCGGCCCAGGAAGTCGCGGGCAGCAATGATGCCGTCCTCCGTCAGGATGAGCATGGAGCAGGAGCCTTCAATCTTGCGGTAAACGTTGTTGATGCCTTCGACGAACGTATTGCCCATGTTAATAAGCAGGGCCACCAGTTCCGTCTGGTTGATGTTGTTAGCCGACATCTCGCTGAAGTGCATGCGCTGCGCCAGCAGTTCGTCGGCTATCTCACGCTGGTTGTTGATTTTGGCAACGGTGACTACGGCATAGCGCCCGAGGTGGGAGTTGACGATGATAGGCTGAGGGTCGGTATCGCTGATAACACCCAGGCCCTGACAGCCGATGAACGAGTCGAGCTCATCTTCAAAGCGTGAGCGGAAGTAGTCGCGCTCCAGCGAGTGGATGCTGCGGTTGAATCCCTTTTCCGGGTCGAACGTGACAAGACCGGCACGCTTGGTGCCAAGATGTGAGTTGTAGTCGGTGCCATAAAACAAATCGTTGACACACTGTTTGTTGGCAATACAGCCGAAGAAACCTCCCATAGCTTATGCTTATATAAAATAATAGAGGAACGATGCGATGCCTTCGAGTGCTGGCTTACGCTGTCCCTCAATCTCAATCTTGAAATCTATCTCCGTCTTGCAGATACCGCGCAGGTTCTGGATGTTGTGCAGCTTGGTGACCATCCTGACGCGTGAGCCGGTAACGACGGGCTGTCCGAAGCGCATCTTGTCCATACCGTAGTTGACAAGCATCTTGATATTGTTCACCTGGATAATCTGAGCCCACAGGTAAGGCAGTATCGACAATGTCAGATAGCCGTGGGCAATGGTTGAGTGGTACTGGCTCTCCTCCTTGGCGCGCTGCACGTCGACATGAATCCACTGGTGGTCGAGCGTGGCGTCGGCAAAGAGATTGATGCGGTCTTGGTCTATCTGCAGCCAGTCTGAGGTGCCTAACTCCTCACCCAGATGGGCTGCAAATTCGTCGTAGCTGTTAATAATGAGTTTTGCCATATTGAGCTTGTTTCAATCGTTACGTTTATCAATGAATTTCCAGTCTTTGAACTGCTGTTGCGGGAAGATAAAAATGCTGTCGTCGATGCCGCCTGCACGGAAATTGCTGATTTTCACCGTTGTCCAGACAAAAGCCACCTTGATGCGCAGACGTACGGGCTCGTAGCCTTTCTTGGTTACCCAGGCTTTCACCGTCTTGATGGTGCCCTTGGCCTTCTTCTTCTGTTTCAGCGTCAGCAGGAAGTGTCCGTCATCCTCAGAGATGCTGTAGTTGAAGTCATCGAGTACGAACTTGAACTTACCGCTATACTTATCTTTCTTATCAGAGTTGGCGGCATGTATATGAACCTCCTTCTTCTTGCGGAAGGCCATATAGGCCGTGGTGCCGTCGTTCCAGGTGTTCACGCGCTCGTCGACGAACTTCTGCTTCTTACCTTTGAAGCTGATGTCGCCGCGCGTCTTATAGATGCCCACGATGTTAACGTCATAGTGGAGCGAGGCTCCCTGCTCGCCGAACACCTGCTGAAAAGCCTGGTTAAAGATGCGACGCGCCTGTCGCTCGTTGGCCGTCATGTCTGCTGTTATCGTTGCCGCCCGCTGCCATTCCTGTGCACCGAGAGCCAGCGTCTGCATGACTATCATTATCGTCAAAACAATCTTTCTTCCCATAATTGGGTGCAAAGGTACGAAATTATTCTTAATTGCCTGCAAAGATTTATGAATTATTTTGCCTAAGCTCCTCAATCATCTGGTCAATCTTGGCCAGTTCGCGCGGAATCTTGATGTTCTGCGGGCAATGAGGCTCGCACTGGCCACACTGGATGCAATGGTCGGGCTGGCGGTCTCGGGGCACAACACGGTCGAGCGAGATGAGGTACTGCCGGCGATGCTTGCGGTACTCGCTGTCGCCGACGCCCATGGGCAGCGACCCTTCGTTCTTGCATTTGTTATAATGGACGAAGATGGCAGGTATGTCGATGCCGTAGGGACAGGGCATGCAGTACTTGCAGTCGTTGCAGGGGATATTCTCCAGTCCCACAATCTTCTGTGCAATTACGTTGTCAAGGTAGCGCATCTGTTCTTCCGTCAGAGGTTCCAACGGACAGTACGACAGCAGGTTGTCCTTGAGATGCTCCATATAGGTCATGCCACTCAGCACGGTGAGCACCCCCTCAGGCGTTCCGGCATAGCGGAAGGCCCATGAGGCCACGCTGCGCTCCGGGTTCTTCTGCTTCAGCTCAGTCATCAGGTATTGTGGCAGTTTCACCAGCCGTCCGCCCAGCAGGGGTTCCATGATAACGGCCGGAATGGACAGTTTCTGCAGTTCCTGGTAGAGATAGCTGGCATCTACATTGCGGCTGTTAATCTCGTCGGCATAGTCCCAGTCCAGATAGTTCAGCTCTATCTGTACGAAGTCCCAATGGTATTTGTCGTGCATGGCCAAGACCTCATCAAACACATTCTTATAGCCGTGAAACGAGAAGCCCAGGTTACGGATTCTGCCCGCCTGGCGCTCAGCCAGCAGGAAGTCCATCATACCATTGTCAACGTAGCGTCCATTGAACTCATCCATGCCGCCGCCGACGGCGTGCAGCAGGTAATAGTCGATATAGTCTACCTGCAGCTCCTTCAGCGAGTTGCGGTACATCTCGATGCTCTTGTCGCGGCTCCACAGGTCGCGGTTGAAGTTAGACAACTTCGTAGCCACGAAATACTCGTCGCGCTTGTGGCGGCTCAGGGCTATGCCCGTGCAGCGTTCCGACTTGCCCTGACAGTAGACGGGGCTGGTGTCGAAATAGTTCAGACCGTGCTCTATGGCATAGTCTACCTGACGGTTGATCATGTCCTGATCGAAATCATCGCCATTGTCCACCTTCGAGGGCAGGCGCATCATGCCGTAGCCAAGAATGGACACCTTATCGCCTGTGGTGGGGTTCACGCGGTAGGTCATCTTGCCCACCGCCGGCTCTACCTGGTTCTTATACTCGTCGCTAACCTCCTGCATCTTCTTATTCTCACAGCCTGTCAGCACAGCTGCCGTAGCCACTGCCCCACCCCCGAACATTTTCAGGAAGCTTCTCCTTGATATATCTTTCCCCTTCATAAATCGTAAATAGTAAATAATCAAATGGTACGGTGCACCTCATGCCCCTCCACCATGATGGCCGAGAAGGGACGTGCCGGGCAGACATACTCGCAGGCACCACAGCCTATGCAGGCCTCTTCGTTGACGGCAGGCACGTAGGGTCCTTCCTCATCGTCGGCATCCAGGGGTACCATCTCAATGGCTCCTGCCGGACAGTGGCGGGCACAGTTACCACACTCCACACCGTCGGTCACCGCCACGCAGTTCTTCTTAATGAAGACGGCATGACCTATTTGGACAGACGATTTCTCGTCGCGGTCAATATCTTGAATGGCACCGGCGGGACAGACCTGTGAGCAACGCGTACACTCAGGCCGGCAATAGCCACGCTCATACGACATCGTGGGCTGCATCAGGTGCAGCAAATCGGTTGACGGACGCAGCACGTTATTAGGGCACTCCGACACACAGAGCTGACAGCCCGTGCAACGCTGCTGCATGTTCGCCAGTGAGCGTGCCCCCGGCGGCACCAGCGGCGTCTGACGCGTGGGTGCCACCTTGTCCTCCAGTTCTGCCAGTCCGCCGTCCATCACCTTGTCCTTCTTCTGGGCTACGGCTGCCGTCGTGGCCAGAGCAGTAGCCAGCAGGAACGAGCGGCGGGAAGCCACCCCAAGCCCCTCCGAAGGAGGAGGGGGTGTCTGGTTACTGGAAGACGTTGTGCTTTCTGCAGATTCAGGTAATCTGACACCCCCTTCTTCGGAGTGGCTTGGGGAGGCTTTTAAACCATAATTCAATGCCCCGAACTTACAACTGCTTAGGCAGTTGCCGCAGACCACACATCGCGAATAGTCCACCGTATGGGTCTTATAGTCAATACAGGCCGCCTTGCAGTTCTTCGAACAGAGGGAGCAGTTACGGCACTTGTTTTTGTCGAAATGAATCTTCAGCAATGAGAAACGGGCCAGCAGCGACAGCACCGTGCCTACCGGGCAGATGGTGTTGCAGTAGGTACGCCCACCTCGCCAGGCCAGCACCACCAGCACCACCAGAGTGACGGCTGCCACTGCCATCACAGGCATCGACTTCACCCATACGTCAACGGTGTAGAAGGTGTAGCTGTCGGCACGCTCGGCCAGGAAAGCCAGCACGTTGTTGCCCAGCATCCACAGGGGCTGCAGCAGCATGGTGGCTATACGCCCGAAACTGCTGTAGGGAGCCAGCAACTGGAACAGCGAGCCTACCCCCGCCAATGCTGCCACGATGAATACCACCAGGACAGGATAGCGCAGCCAGCGCACCTCAGGGGAATAGGAGTACTTGTTCTTCTTACGGCGCAGTCTGGCCAGCAAGTCCTGTAGCACACCCAGCGGACAGATGACGCTACAGTAGATACGTCCGAAGACGAGTGTCAGCATCACCAAGGCCACGATGACCACAACATTGAGCGCCATGACGGCAGGCAAGAACTGGATGTCAGCCAGCCAGAAAAGCCACCGGTGCAACGTTCCCGTAAAATCGAGGAACAGCAACGTGATGCACGTGAACGTGACTGCTGCCAGCAATGTTCTTATTTTTCTAAGCATAAAAATGATTTGTTCGGTTAGTGGTCGCAAAGATACGAAAAAAAATTAAGAAAACCGCTCAAAAGAACGATTTTCTTAATTCTTTTTATCTAAAGAGGGATTCCTGTCTTAGATATCCTGGTTCTCGGGACGCAGCTTGCGGACAGTCTCGCCGGCACGCCACATCTCCTGGTTGCGCATAGCCTCAAGCTCCTTCTCCAGACCTGCACGGTAGTCGGGCTTCGAGTTGGCGTCAATAGTAATCTGAGCCTCGTTGCCGGTCTTCACCGAGTAGTACAGCCACTCCATGACGGGCTTGATGGCGTCGTGGAAACGGGGAGCCCAGTCCAATGCACCGCGCTGAGCGGTGGTCGAGCAGTTGGCATACATCCAGTCCATACCCTTGGCACCGAAGAGCGGGCCAAGGCTCTGTGTCAGCTCCTCAACGGTCTCGTTGAAGGCCTCCGAGGGTGAATGGCCGTTCTCACGCAGCACCTCATACTGTGCCAGCAGCAGTCCCTGGATGGCACCCATCAGCGAGCCGCGCTCACCGGTGAGGTCAGAGGTAGCCTCGCGCTGGAACGTTGTCTCAAACATATAGCCGGCACCGATACCGATACCGAAGGCCAGCGTCTTCTCCGTGGCCTTGCCCGTAGCATCCTGGTAGATGGCATACGAGCAGTTCAGGCCGCGGCCCTCGCAGAACATCGTGCGCAGGCTGGTACCGCTGCCCTTAGGAGCCACCATGATGACGTCGACGTCCTTCGGGGGGACAACACCCGTGCGGTCGCTCCAGTTAATGGCGAAGCCGTGGCTGTAGTACAGAGTCTTGCCGGGCTTCAGATATTGCTTGATGGTGGGCCACTGCTGAATCTGACCGGCATCGGAGAGCAGCATGCAGAGAATCGTACCCTTCTCAGCAGCCTCCTCGATAGAGAAGAGGGTCTTGCCGGGCACCCAGCCGTCTGCCACGGCCTTGTCGTAGGTCTTGCCCTGACGCTGTCCGACAATCACGTTGAAACCGTTGTCGCGCAGGTTGCAGGCTTGTCCGGGACCCTGCACACCATAACCGATGACGGCAATCACTTCGTCTTTCAATACTTCACGTGCTTTCTCCAAAGAGAATTCCTTGCTGGTGACTACTGTCTCGATAACGCCACCAAAATTCATTTCTGCCATAATAGCTAAATTGATTTAAATGTTATACATGCCCCTTGCGCTATGCCAGCCCTACCCGAGAACCGGCCGGTCGGTGCTCACCACCGGCTTTTTATCAGCACATTCCCACCCTGCGCGAGGGTGCGACGAGAGGTTAACTCTTAAAATTGGATGCAAAGTTAGCAATTTGTCACCAAACGGCCAAATAATCTTTCAAGATTATAAGAATTTAACCTTGCTTCGGCAACACTCTGTACCATCGTCCTTGCAGATACGCACACAGAACTCACCTTCAGCTGTCTGCTCCCTGAAGAACGAAAGGCGGTCGCCGGCATGAGCCTCGGCCACGTAGGCTATCTCGAAGCGCTTCATGCTGTGTTGGCGATACCAGTCAAGAGGCCACAGGTCGAGCACATGTTCTATGTATTTCACGCTGTTGATATGGCCATTGATGTCTACATCATTATAATAGGTGTCTATGGTGCGTACCAACTGTGCCTGGTCGCTCATTTTCACACGGCCGCCCTTATCGATGGGGCAAACCTTATCGTCGACTATCCATTGCCGAATGGCACCATCGTTGATGGCAAAGAGGTCAGTAGGCTGGCGTGTCTCCGTGTCAATCATGGCCCATATGCTTCGGCCATAGCCGTAGACTTTCGAGGTGCAAGAATTGTCCGAGGTGCGAGGAGTGTCTGAGGAGGAAGGTGTCCCTATGACGGCGAAGTTTCGCGAGGTGAAGTAGCGCATGGCGGACTCCACCCACGTCTCGACGTTGAACTTGGTGTACATGGGCGGCATCTCCGTCATCTCAATGGCCAGTCGCGAGAGCACCCACGAGCGGTGGATGCTCATCAGGTACTGCATGCCAAAGCCGCGGTCCGTAGAATGGAAGTCGGCTGCATTGAGCATGTGGTTGCCCAGATGTCCCACAAACAGACGGCCTGAGAAGTCGCAATGAAACGGCTCGGCCATGAATTCATAACGTCCTATCTTATCCATGGTGGCGCTCCCTTTCTTCCAGAAATTCGCTCACCTGCTCCTGCTTGCCACGGGTAACGGCAATACGGCCTGAACGGGTGTACTGGAACACACAGTCGAAGGCATCAAGAGCACGGAAGAGGTCGATAATCTGCTCGGTCACGCCGTTTTTCATCACAATGGTATAGGTGGGGTTCACCTCAGTGATACTGGCCTCAAACTTACGAATGGTACGCGAAATATCCGGGTTCTCCAGCACCTTCTCCGTAGAAAGCTTGTAGAGGCCGGTCTCACGGATAAACAACTGGTCGTCGGTGAAGTAGTTGGCCTTCACCACGTCTATCTTCTTTTCTATCTGACGGGTGATTTTGATAATCTGATCCTCATCGCTCCATGCCGTAATGGTGTACTTATGCACACCGGGAATACTCGATGCACTCACGTTCAAGCTCTCAATATTCACCTGGCGACGGGTGAACACCGCCGTTATCTGATTCAGGATACCAGCCACGTTCTCAGAGTAGACCAGCAGGGTAAAAAGACTCTTCTGTTCCATAATTTATATTTCAAGCATCATGTCATTCACATTCATACCCGGCGGTGTCATCGGCAGCACATTGTCTTCGTCCTTGATGGCACACTCCAGGATAAACGGCCCGTCGGTGGTGAGCATCTTCCCGACAGCGGCCGACAGGTCAGCACGGTCGGTAACAGCCATGTAGGGAATACCGTAGCCCTGTGCTATCAACTCATAGCAGGGGTTCAGCATCTTGGTAAACGATTTGCGGCGCAGCCAGAACATGTCCTGCCACTGGCGCACGTTGCCTAAGTAGTGGTTGTTGAGCAGGATCATCTTCACTGGCGACTTCTGTTCCATGATGGTTCCCAGTTCCTCAATACACATCTGGAAACCGCCATCGCCCATGAAGCAGCACACCTGACGCTCTGGGGCAGCAAAAGTGGCACCGATGGCAGCAGGCATGCCATAGCCCATCGTTCCCAAGCCGCCGCTGGTACAGATACTGCGCTTGTGGTGATACTTGAAGTAACGGGTGGCAAACAGCTGATTCTGACCCACATCCGTAACAAGTATGGCATCGTCGGCCGACAGCTCGGCAACCTTGTGAACCACCTCGCCCATCAGCAGCGGACCTTCCTTGGGGTGGATAGCCGGCTCTATAACCTTGGCCTGCTCCTTGGCATCCAGTTCCTTAAACGACTCACGCCACGGCTGGTGGTTATTCGGCTGCAGCAGAGCCGTCAGTGCCGGCAGCGACTCCTTACAGTCAGCCACCACGGCGACGTCGGTCTTGACGTTCTTGTCAATCTCGCTACGGTCAATATCCAGGTGGATAATCTTTGCCTGTTTGGCATACGTCTTCACATTGCCCGTCACGCGGTCGGAGAACCGCATGCCGATGGCTATGAGCACATCGCACTCCTGCTCCTTCAGGTTCACGGCGTAGTTGCCGTGCATGCCCAGCATACCCACGTTCAGCGGATGGTTTGAGGGGAGGGCACTCAGTCCCAGCATCGTACGGCCAGCGGGAATGTCGGCCTTTTCAAGAAATGCCTTCAGCTCCTCCTGGGCATTGCCCAGCTCTACGCCCTGCCCTACCAGAGCCAGCGGGCGCTTGGCGTTGTTGATGAGTTCGGCTGCAGCCCGCACGGCTTCAAAGTCCAGTTTTGGGTAAGGCACATAGCTGCGCACGAAGTCCACCTTCTTGGGCTCCCAGTCAATCTCCTCTACCTGCGCGTTCCTCGGAAAGTCGAGCACCACCGGACCGGGACGGCCTGTACGGGCTATATAAAACGCACGGCTCACGGCCCATGCCACATCCTCGGCATGGCGTATCTGGTACGACCACTTCGAGATAGGTTGTGCCACGCCTACGAGGTCTACCTCCTGGAAGGCATCCGTACCCAGGGCTGAGATAGCCACCTGACCGGCAATGACCACCATCGGCGTGGAATCCATCATGGCATCGGCAATACCCGTCAGCGTGTTGGTAACACCAGGGCCGCTGGTCACCAGAGCCACGCCAACCTCACCGCTCACACGGGCATAGCCCTCGGCAGCATGGGTGGCACCCTGCTCATGGCGCACCAGTATATGGTCGAAACATTTCTTCTCGCCCCTGGTATAGTCATACAACGCATCATAGACGGGCATGATGGCTCCGCCGGGATAGCCGAAGATGGTCTTCACACCCTCGGCCTGCAACGCCCTCATCAGCGCTTTGGCGCCTGTTATCTTGTCTTTCAACATATTCGTGTAATAGCGTATAACCTTTTGAAGGTGCAAAATTACGCCTTTTTCGCCAAACTGCCAACAAAATTGCCGATTTTCTTCATTTTGCCTGACACTTAGCCCGCAAGACAGACTCCACAGATTGCTAAACTAACTTAAATATGCTCATGAACCACTTGACTTCCAAATAATTTCCCTTACTTTTGCAAGCAATGCAAAAAAACCGATTCTTATGAAAATAGTCATACTCGACGGCTACACAGCCAATCCGGGCGATCTGTCATGGCAGCCACTTGCCACCTTAGGCGAACTGACCGCCTACGACCGCACGCTGCCCGAAGAAACAGTAGAAAGGGCAAAAGACGCGGAAATCATACTGACCAACAAGGTATGCCTGCACAGGGCAGAGATAGAACAGTTGCCGAAGCTGCAGTATATCGGCGTCTTGGCAACAGGATACAACGTCGTGGACACCGGTGCTGCCAGGGAGCACGGCATCACCGTCACCAACATACCCGCCTACAGCACCGACAGCGTGGCACAGATGGTGTTTGCCCATTTGCTCACCGTCACTAACCGCACGGAGCACTACGCTCAGAGGAACCGTGAGGGCGCATGGTCGTCATGTCCCGACTTCTGTTATTGCGATACGCTTTTGACAGAACTGGCCGGCAAGACCTTCGGCATCGTGGGACTGGGAAATATCGGCATGCGCGTAGCCCGTATTGCCCAGGCTTTCGGCATGAACGTTGTGGCTTATACCAGCAAGGCGGCAGCAGACCTGCCGTCGGGCGTCAGGAAACTTTCTATGGAAGCGTTGCTCCGTGAAAGCGATGTGCTGAGCCTGCACTGCCCGCTGACACCCGACACGCACCATCTTATCAATCGCACGACGCTACGGCAGATGAAGCCTACAGCCATTCTCATCAACACCGGTCGCGGACCGCTGATTGACGACCGGGACGTTGCCGATGCGCTGAAAGAGAAGGGCCTGAGAGCGTACTGTGCCGATGTGCTGACAACAGAACCCCCTCAGGCCGATAATCCCTTACTGCAATGCGATAACGCCTTCATCACGCCGCATATTGCCTGGGCCACGAAGGAGGCAAGAGCGCGTCTGACCGATGTGGCCTACCAGAACGTGAAGGCATTTATAGAGCGGCGGCCGCAGAATGTCATCTGCTAACGCTGTCAGTCAATGATTCTGACGCCGCCCTTGTCGGCACTCGACACGCTCTGGGCGTAGGCACGCAGCGCCTTCGACACCTGACGGTGGCGCTTCAGAGGCTGCTGCTCGCGGGCAGCCAGTTCCTCGTCGCTCAGCTTGACACTGATGCTGCGCGAGGGGATGTCGATGACAATGATGTCGCCATCCTTAATCTTGCCGATGTTGCCGCCGTTGGCTGCCTCAGGCGAGATATGGCCGATGGAAAGACCGCTGGTACCACCCGAGAAACGGCCGTCGGTAATCAGCGCACACTCCTTGCCCATGTGCATACTCTTGATGTAAGAGGTGGGATAGAGCATCTCCTGCATGCCGGGACCGCCCTTCGGTCCCTCGTGGGTGATGACCACGCAGTCGCCCTTCTTCACCTGTCCGCCCAGGATGCCCTCACAGGCGTCTTCCTGCGAGTCGAACACTACGGCCGGACCCTCGAAGTGCCACAGCGCCTCGTCAACGCCGGCAGTCTTCACCACGCAGCCGTCCTGGGCAATGTTGCCGAAGAGCACGGCCAGTCCGCCGTCCTTGGTATAGGCATGCTCGATGTCACGGATACAGCCGCCGGCACGGTCGGTGTCGAGTGTCCCCCACTCTGCCGACTGGCTGCCCATCTTCGTCGAGAAGCGATTGCCGGGAGCCGTCTGATAGATGCGGTTGGCCTCAGCATCGGTCTCACCGTCAACAATACTGTATTTCTGCATAGCCTCGCCCAGCGTCAAGCCGTCCACACGAATGGCACTGCCGTCGATGAGGCCGCCCTTGTTGAGCTCGTTCAGGATGCCGAGAATGCCGCCGGCACGTCCGCATTCCTGAACGCTGTATTTCTGGGTGTTAGGTGCCAGTTTGCACAGGCAGGGTGTCTTACGGCTCAGTTCGTCAATATCCTTCATCGTGAAGTCCACCCCGGCCTCCTGAGCCACGGCCAACAGGTGAAGCACGGTATTCGTTGAACCGCCCATGGCTATGTCCAGCGTCATGGCGTTGAGGAAGGCCTGACGGGTGGCAATGCTGCGTGGCAGAACGCTTTCGTCACCGTCTTCATAATAGGCCAGGGCATTCTTCACCACCTGACGGGCAGCCTGTCGGAACAGCTCCACCCGGTTGGTATGTGTTGCCAGGATGGTACCATTGCCGGGCAGCGACAGTCCGATGGCCTCTGTCAGCGAGTTCATGCTGTTGGCGGTAAACATGCCCGAGCATGAGCCGCAGCCCGGACAGGCACACTGCTCTATCTCGCGCATCTCCTCGTCGGTCACCTCCGGGTCGGCACCTTTCACCATGGCCGTTATCAGGTCGGCATTCTCACCGCGCCAGCGTCCTGCCTCCATCGGACCGCCCGAGCAGAACACCGTGGGGATGTTCAGGCGCATGGAGGCCATCAGCATGCCTGGCGTCACCTTGTCGCAGTTGGAGATGCAGATCATGGCATCGGCCTTGTGGGCGTTGACCATATATTCTACTGAGTCGGCAATGATGTCGCGCGAAGGCAGTGAGTAGAGCATGCCGTCATGCCCCATGGCAATGCCGTCGTCAATGGCGATGGTGTTGAATTCTGCGGCATAACAGCCCATCTTCTCTATCTCCTCGCGCACAATCTGACCTATCTCGTGCAGGTGCGTATGCCCCGGCACAAACTGCGTAAAGGAATTAACAATGGCTATGATAGGTTTGCCAAACTGTTCTTGCTTCATGCCCGTGGCTACCCATAGAGCACGTGCTCCCGCCATGCGGCGGCCTTCTGTGCATACTGCACTGCGTAACTGGTGTTTCATCATTCAAAAATACTTTTTTTTGGTGGGTGCAAAGTTACACTTTTTCAAGATAATAACCAACTGTTTGCACAAGATTTTCGTGTGACTATTGAAGATTTTTGTCTTTAAACATGATGACTGTTACAGACTACTCGCCAACGTCATCCCTGCGTCGACGGAAGAGGACGGCACAAATGACGGGGGCACCCACCAGGGCCGTCACCGAATTGACGGGCAGCGCGCCCTCAAAGCCCGGCATGCGGGCTATCAGGTTACATATCAGCGCCAGGGCGGCACCGCAAAGCATCGTAGCAGGCATGAGCACACGGTGGTCGCTGGTACGGAACAAGGCCCTGGCCAGATGGGGCACAGCCAGGCCGATGAACATAATCGGACCGCAATAGGCCGTGACTATAGCCACGAGGATACCCGAACTGACAATGACCTGTATGCGCGAGCGACGTATGTTCAGACCGAGGTTGGCAGCATAGCGGTCGCCAAGCAGCAACAGGTTCATAGGCTTGACGAGCAGACAGCTGAGCGGAAGGAGCACCGCCATCATGGCAACGAAGAGCACCATCTCGTCGCCAGAGACGCGACTGAAAGAACCAAGGCCCCAGACCACAAATGACTTCACATCCTCCTCCGGCGACAGGTACTTCAGCACGCCTATGATAGCATTGGCCAGATAACCTATCATGACACCAATGATGAGCAGCGTGACGTTACCCTTCACCCTGTTGGATATCCATACGATGAGCATCAGCACCGCCAGGGCACCGACAATGGCGGCCACCGACATGGCGGCATCGCCCAGATAGCCTAAGCGTGACAGGGCCACGCCACCCAACTGTCCCGACAGCAACACGACAAAAGCCACGCCAAGGGCGGAACCGTTGCTGATGCCAAGCACCGAGGGGCCTGCTAAGGGGTTGCGGAATACCGTCTGCATCTGCAAGCCGCTGACAGCCAGGCCAGCACCGGCTGCCATGGCTGTGAGTGCCTGTGGCAGACGGGACTTCCAGACGATGTTTGTCCATATCTCCTGACTCTCACCGCCAAGGAGTATCCGGCACACATCGCCTACGGGTATACGCACCGAGCCAAGCAGCAGATTGACCACCGTCAGCAGTACGATAGCCGCGGCTATCAACAGTAAAAGCAGCAGCGTACGTCTCATTTCAACAGTTGGTAGAAGGTAGGCTTATAGTCGGGCTCCACCAGCGTGGGATGGAAGATGGCCACAAAATCTTTCAGCAGCACGTCGGGTTTTACGGGTGCTATCTCGTAGTAGGGTGTCTGCTTCATATTACAGTAGATGACCTTGCGCTCGCGAAAGGCTTTCAGCAGCGTGTTGCGCGGCTCACTCGCCTTCAGCGCCTCATACGAGAACTCTCCGGGATAGCTGTTCAATATACGCCAGTAGTCGGCCTGGGCACTGATGGCATACATACGCTCAAACTCCAGGTTCTCACCCGCCGTCTCATCGTCGTTGATGACATAGTCGGCACCGGCATCACGAAACAGCTGCGCCAGGTAGTTCTTGCCGCCGACAGCGTGCCACGTGCCATAGTGCATCTCGCCACTGGTAACCGTCGGACGGGTACTGGCAGCACCTGCTGCCTCCTTCAAGGTGTTATAGCGCTGCTCAATACCACTGAACACGTCGTTGGCCTCGCGCTCCTTGCCAATAAACATACCCACAAATTTCACCCACTCGGCCTGTCCAAGTGGGTCCAGTTCCTTATAGCCCAAATGTGGAACCAGGGTGACGCCCGACTCGCGGATAGCATCGTAACCGCCGCGCTTGAAGGGCGAAATAAAGATAACGTCAGGGTTGGCGGCTAAGATAAGCTCAGGGTCAAACTCGCCTTCCATGCCTATTTTGACAATCCGCCCGTCGCGCACCCGGTTCAGAATATCGCTGTTGAACAGGTTCTTCGTTCCCGTGATGCCTTTGATGACGTCATGGGCATCGAGCACCGTGAAGTTCGAGAGTTGCAGCATGGTCATGCAGATAGTACGGCTGATGGGCACCTTGACCTTCACATAGCCGCTGGGCACGTCTGCCTCCTGCGAGGTGACCAGGGCAAAACGGTCGCTCTTACCGACGTCAACAAGACGGATGCCTGCAGAGTCGCGAACGGTAAAGCCCGTGGCATATTTCACCGTCATATTCTCAAGTTCTCCTTTCTGGCCTTCCTCTGAGGCCTGAGAGCCGGAACTGCTTGAGGACTTCCCCCCACAACTGCAGATGGCAGTAACTATCATCAAATGGAACAGTAGTTTTCTCATAAGACTAATTGGTAAAGATGAGTATAGCTTGCAATGACATTTTTATATCTGAACACCGGCGTCGGCACAGCCTCGCCATGGGCGTTGTAGACCTGACAGGCGGATGGAGGCACGTCGCCCGTCAGCTGGGTGTAGTGGAACTCATGCCCTCGGTACTCTTGGCCGTCAAGCACAAAACGACGATACCCCAACGACAACCGGCGGTCAGCCTGACGGGCTGTGATGGCGTATGGCAGCACGCCGCACATGGGGAAGCGGGCATCATCGGTCACTATCTCACGGCAAAGATACATCATCCCGCCGCACTCGGCCACTACCCTGCCCCCCTGTTCGGCATAGTCGGCAATGGCCTTCCGGCATGCCTCGTTGGCCGTCAGCGCCTCTAAGTGCTTCTCGGGGTAGCCACCGGGCAGTAGGAGCAGATGGGCATCGTCCAGCTGGGGGACATCCGTCTCAGGGTCGAAGAATACAACGTTGCTGCCCAGGGCATCAATGGTCTCCTGATAGAGAAACGAAAAGGCCTCGGCGTTGCGGGCCACTACGATGCGCTGCCGGCTCCGGACAGAGTCGGGACGCGGTTCATCCATTACCACGTCCTGCTCAGGACTGGCAGTCAGCGAAAGCAGCCCTTGCCAGTCAACATGCTCTGCCAAAAGGTCTACCAACTGCCGGTTCTCTGTCTTGGCCGAAAAATCCAACCCAAGATAACGCGACTCCAGCTCCAGTTCCTTCCGTCGGGGCAAACAGCCAAAGCACGTCAGGCCAATGTCGGCACACACCTGGCGGAGCATCCTGGCATGACGCTCAGAGCCCACCTTATTATATATAACGCCGGCAATTCTTACGTCAGGGCGAAAGCCCAGAAAACCCTGCAACAGCGGTGCCATGGAGTAGGCGGCACTACGAGCATCTACCACAAGCACAACGGGCAGTCCCAGTACGCGGGCAATCTCGGCCGATGAACCCCTGTCGCGGTCATAGCCGTCGAACAGTCCCATCATGCCCTCTACCACGCAAATGTCAGCACCTCGGCCATAGCGTTCAAAGAGTGCTCTGACATGAGCCTCCGTACCCATAAACGTATCAAGGTTGACACTCGGCCTGCCACACACTGCCTCATGGAATTTCGTGTCGATATAGTCAGGCCCGCATTTGAAGGGCTGCACCTGATAGCCACGCTGAGCCAGCAGGGACATGAGGCCCCGGCTGACGGTTGTCTTACCGCTACCACTCATCGGTGCAGCTATCATCAACGCGTGTTTCATCGCTGCAAAATTACAAAATAATATCTGAAAACGCCTAACAGTTCATCTTTTTTTTCAAAAAATCTTTCGACCGCCAAGGAAAGTCAAACGACATACAAAAACATTAGGATAATTAGGAAAACTTTGGAAATTATTTGTTACCTTTGCAGACAAATCATATAATCATGAAAGTATGACTGTCAAGGATGTGTTCGACCTGCGGAAGCAGGGAAAGATTGAGGAGGCTTACGAGGCCATACGCCCGATGGAGAAAAAAAAGGCCGCCAGCATCTACCAACAACTGCTTCAGCGTCATCGTGACAGCCACCTCTATGCCGAACTGGCGGAACTGACATACTATTTAAACGATGGCAAGTACAGCACGTGAAATCATCAGGTATATGGAGTCGCTGCAGAATGATGAGCAGCGGCATGTTCTAATGGGATTCTTTAAGACTGCACCAGGTGAATACGGCTATGGAGACAAGTTCCTGGGTCTGAAGGTTCCACAGACGCGAGAGGTGGTGAAGGCAGCCAAGGATATTGCTCTTGATGAAGTGCCGGAACTGCTGATGTCGAAATGGCACGAAGTAAGACTCTGCGGACTATTGATACTCGTAAGCCAGTTTGAGCGTCTGGCCACGAAACGTCTGACAAACGATGAAGCGGCCATACGCGGTCGCGATGAAATTCTGACCCTTTACCTCCAGTATGCAGAACGGGCAAACAACTGGGATCTGGTTGATCTCTCCGTTCACAAAATACTGGGACATTGGCTGCTATTGCCTTCAAACCTTGGTGATAAGGACTACAAATTGAAAGTGCTGGACGAACTTGCTGCCAGTCCCTGCCTCTGGAAGCAGCGTATGAGCATCGTCTGCTCATGGAAAACCACGCAGCAAGGCGACCCGTCCTGGTGTCTGCGCTATGCCGAGATTCATCTGCACCATCCTCACGACCTGATGCACAAGGCTGTAGGATGGATGCTACGCGAAATGGGCAAGCGCGTCTCTATGGACCTGCTACGCGACTTCCTACGCCAGCATGCCCATGAGATGCCTCGCACCATGCTCCGCTATGCCATCGAGAAGATGGGCGAAGAAGAACGTAAGCAATGGCTTGATTATGACCGTTAAAGTGCACAGTGGAACCGCCCCTGCTGTGCACTTTTCTATTTTTTCTTGTCACCATGCCACCAATGCCGTTCCGTACTGATATACAGATGGTTACACGGTTGCAACAAAGGTTGCAAGGTGGCATCAACAGATGACAGATAATGGAGGGAAAAGTCCCCGTCGCAGGGACAAAACTCCCAGCAGCGGATACTTCAATTGCGAGGCGGTAAAAGTGGATACAACCCTTTGGCGTGGCGGGAGACATGATGTCACCCATGCCACCTTTGTTGCAACCACCTAACACACTGTCATACAACACTTTATTACCAAGGTGACATGGTGGCAACAATTTATTTCGAAAGCAGCGGCGAGGCTGCAAAACATCAAAAAAAGAAATAAATCGGTATTCATCGCCGATAATTGCAAATAAATTCGTAACTTTGCAGCGTGAAACGAATAAGCCACTTGACAAGGGGTCTATATACCATCCTTTTGAGCGTCGTTCTCCTGCAGCCGGCAGCGGCTGAGGGGTATGACGCCTTGGCGTATATGGACAGCGTGGAGTTTTCGCTGATAACCTGCTCGCCCCACGAGGAAGTGTACAGCCTATATGGGCACACTGCCCTGAGGTTCAAGGACTTGCACCAGGGAAAGCGCGAGGACGTGGTGTTCAACTGGGGTGTCTTCGACTACAACAAGCCGCACTTCGTGGCGCGCTTCGTGCTTGGAATGACAGACTATGAGCTGGGCCTGGCACCGATGATGCCCTTCCTGAGGTACTACTATCGCTGGGGCAGTTCGGTGACGGAACAGGTGCTGAACCTGACCGCCGAGGAGAAGCTGGCGCTGAACATGGCGCTGGAAGAGAACTACCTGGAGGAAAACCGCGTCTACCGCTACAACTATTTCTACGACAACTGCTCCACCCGGCCGCGCGACATCATTGAGCGCAGCATCAACGGCAAGGTGGTGTACAACCCACAGCCAGACTATGAGCCGTCGTTCCGCGAGATGATTGGCGAGAAGACACACAACCACCCCTGGGCCACCTGGGGCAACAACATGCTGCTGGGCGTGAAGGCCGACCTGGCCACCAGCCGTCAGGAGCAGGAGTTTCTGCCCGACCGTCTGATGGCCGACTTCAGCCGTGCCCAGATCAGCGGCAGCGACGGCAGCTGGCGACCGCTGGTGAAGGAGGAAAGGCTGCTGGTAGCGCCGGGCGTACAGGTGATAGAGCGCGACTTCGTGCTGACGCCAATGGAATGCTTCGTGCTGCTGCTGGCACTGTCGGTAGTGCTGTTCGTGGCAGAGTGGAAACGCCGCAAGACCTTCAAATACTGGGATGCCACGCTGATGGTGGTCACGGGAACGGCGGGCTGCCTGCTCTTCATCATGATCTTCTCGCAGCACCCTACCACCAGCCTGAACCTGCAGCTGCTGCTGGTGAACCCCATACACCTGGCCTTTCTGCCCGCCGTGCTGCGCCGCCGCCGCACCCGTTACTGGCGGCTGCTGGCAGTCATGACGGTGCTGTTCCTGGCAGGAGCCTTTTTTCAGCACTACGCCGAGGGTATGCTGATTTTGGCATTATGTTTGCTATTACGATTCTGGATACACTATAGGAATGAGAAATAAATACCTCTATATCACCCTGCTGACCGTGCTTGGCCTGACTCCGGAGATGCTGGCGCAAAACAAAATCCAGTATGCGCCGCGACTGGTGGTGAACATCACCATCGACCAGTTGCGGACAGACTACATGGAGGCTTTTGCACCGCTCTACGGCAACGACGGCTTCAAGCGGCTGCTACAGCAGGGCATGGTCTTCAGCAACGCGAGCTACCCCTTCAGTCCTATTGACAGGGCATCGGCGGTGGCCTCGGTGGTGACAGGCGTCACCCCCTACTACCACAGCATTGTCAGCGAGCGGTGGCTGAACCGCGAGACCCTGCAGCAGGCCAGCTGTCTGGGCGAGAAGCAGCACAATGCCAACGAGCTGCAGACATCGACCATCGGCGACGAGCTGAAGGTATCGACAGAGGGCAAGGCAAAGGTGTACAGCATAGCACCGTTTGAGGACGCTGCCATCCTGGCCGCCGGACATGCTGCCGACGGCGCCTTCTGGATTGACGACGAGAACGGCAACTGGAGGACAGCCGCCTGCTTTGCCGCACAGCCCCCCGTCTGGCTGCCAGTGTTCAACGTCAAGAGCTCTCCCGCCCGTGAGGGCGACAACAGCTGGGAGCCCATCATCGAGCTGTCGGGCACCTTCAACTATTTCCAGCATGCCGCCAACACTCAAAAACCCTTCAAGCACAGCTTCTCAGGTGACAGGGGCTACAGGCTGCTGAAGACAAGCGGCGTGGTGAACGGCTACGTGACGGAGCTGGCCCAGCATTGCATCATACAGGAGAAGATGGGCTTTGACCGCACCACCGACCTGCTGTCGCTGCACTACTATGCCGGCACGTTCGACCATGCGGCTATGTCAGAATGTCAGTATGAGCTGCAGGATGCATACGTCAGGCTGGACCGCGAGCTGGCAACGCTGATAACGGGCATCGAGTCGAAGGTGGGAGCCGAGCACGTGCTCTTCGTCGTCACCTCTACGGGCTACAGCGACATTGAGAGTGCCGACTACGAGAAATACCATATTCCCACGGGCACCTTCTACATGAACCGTACGGCAAACCTGCTGAACATGTATTTCGGTGCCATCTGGGGACAGGGACGCTATATTGAGACCGTCTTCCGCAACCAGATGTTTATGAACCATAAACTGCTGGAGTCGAAGCGCATCTCGCTGAACGATGCCTGCAGCCGCGCCCAGGAGTTCCTGTCGCAGCTGTCGGGCGTCAGAAACGTGTACAGCGGTCTGCAGCTGCTGACCATCATCAACGAGCAGACGCTGAAAATCCGCAACGGCTATAACCCCGCCCGCTGCGGAGATATTCTTATTGAGGTGTCGCCGGGGTGGAACATCCTGAACGAGAACACGCAGGACAGCCAGCTGTCGCGCGCCTCCTTCATACAGTTTCCTATCATCTTCTATGGGGCCGGTGCAAAGGCGGAAAGCGTCAGCAGCCATGTGACGGTTGACCGCATAGCCCCTACCCTGGCCAAGTCTATACGCATCAGAGCACCTAACGCCTGCTCGTCGGAACCGCTCTTCTAACACCAGTACGCAAAGACGCAAAGACACAAAGATTTCCCAAGCGTCAAGGCGTACACAAAATAAAAACAAACTTACACGCATCAAGACAAAACTTCCTTTAGCGTCTTTGCGTCTTAGCGTACATAAAATAAAAAACAAGATATGAATTTTACAAAGATTTTAAAGTCGTTGTTCGGCGACAAGTCGTCGCGCGACATGAAGCTGATTCAGCCGCTCGTAGAGAAGGCTAAGTCGTTCACGCCGCAGGTGCAGGCCATGTCGAACGACGAACTGCGCGCCCGCACCAAGCAGATACAAGAGCAGGTGCAGCAGTCGGCACGCGAACAGAAAGAGAAGATTGCACAGTTGAAGTCGACCATTGAAGACACGCCCATTGACGAGCGCGAGACCATCTTCAACCAGATAGACAAGCTGGAGAAGGAAGCCCTCGAGGTGTATGAGAAGGCTCTCGACGAGGTGATGTTCGAGGTGTTTGCCATTGTCAAGGAGACCGCCCGCCGCTTTGCCGAGAACGAGGAGACGGTGGTAACGGCAACGCTCTTTGATCGCGAGCTGGCCGCCGACCCCCGCAAGGACTTCATCACCATCGACGGCGACAAGGCCATCTACCACAACCACTGGACAGCCGGCGGTAACGACCTGAAGTGGGAGATGGTGCACTACGACGTGCAGCTCTTCGGCGGCACGGTGCTCCACCAGGGTAAGATTGCCGAGATGGCCACGGGTGAGGGTAAGACGCTGGTGGCTACGCTGCCCGTGTTCCTGAATGCCCTGACGGGCAACGGTGTACACGTGGTGACGGTGAACGACTACCTGTCGAAGCGTGACTCCGAGTGGATGGGACCGCTCTATGAGTTCCACGGACTCTCCGTCGACTGTATCGACAAGCACCAGCCTAACAGCGAGGCCCGCCGCAAGGCTTACCAGGCCGACATCACCTTCGGTACCAACAACGAGTTTGGTTTCGACTACCTGCGCGACAACATGGCCACGTCGCCTGCCGACCTGGTGCAGCGCTCGCACAACTACGCCATCGTCGACGAGGTTGACTCGGTGCTGATTGACGATGCCCGTACACCTCTTATTATTAGCGGACCGGTGCCCAAGGGCGACGACCAGATGTTTGAGGAGTACCAGCCGCTGGTGGAGAAGCTCGTCGGCGTACAGCGCCAGCTGGCCACGCAATACCTGGCCGAGGCCAAGCAGAAGATTGGCGAAGGCAACCGCCTGATGGAGAGCGGACAGAAGAAGGAAGGTCAGCAGCTGCTCGACGAAGGTTTCCTGTCGCTCTACCGTTCGCACAAGGCTCTGCC
>CAMYZO010000039.1 GCA_947303855.1 uncultured Prevotellaceae bacterium | reverse complement strand
TGGCACAGAGCAAGCGCGATGCCGAGCGTCCGCAGCCGGAGCCTGAGCCGTAAGCAACCTCCCCTGGCCCCTAGCAGCACGGCGCACACCCACATAGGGTTCGACTAACGAAGAGACCGCCACTCCCAATGGCCAAGGGGGTGGCGGTCTTTTTGTTATTTGTTATTTGTTACTTGTTACTTTTTCCGTTTTTTTCAGATGCCGCACGGATGCCGCCCAGCCGCGAATTTTGCGCCCGTTCCTTAAATAATATTTATAGATTTGGTGGTATCGGAATTTTTACGTACCTTTGCACGTCAAAATCAGAAAAATAAACAAAACGAAAAATAATGAGTAAGAGATTTGCCGAACATAACGGCTTGAACCTGACGAAAGTCAACAACGACGTGCTCGATATGTGGCGCGACAAGAATGTGTTCTGGCGCTCTGTGCAGGAGCGTGAGGGCTGTCCACAGTTTGTCTTCTTCGAGGGTCCCCCCTCAGCCAACGGTCACCCCGGCATCCACCACGTGCTGGCACGCACCATCAAGGACACCTTCAACCGCTACAAGACCATGCAGGGCATGCAGGTGAAGCGCAAGGCCGGCTGGGACACCCACGGACTGCCTGTGGAGCTGGGTGTGGAGAAGGAGCTGGGCATCACCAAGGCCGATATAGACAACAAGGAGAGTGCCAAGTATATCTCTACGGAGGACTACAACCGTAAGTGCCGCGAGAACGTGATGAAGTTCACCGCCGAATGGCGTGACCTGACAGAGCGTATGGGCTATTTCGTAGACCTTGACAACCCCTACATCACCTACGACAACAAGTATATTGAGACGCTGTGGTGGCTGCTGAAGCAACTCTACCAGAAAGACCTGCTCTACAAGGGCTACACCATCCAGCCCTACAGTCCCGCTGCAGGCACCGGCCTGTCGAGCCATGAGCTGAACCAGCCCGGCTGCTACCGTGACGTGAAGGACACGACGTGTACGGCCCTGTTCAGGATGAAGAACCCGAAGCCCGAGATGACGGGGTGGGGCACACCCTACTTCATGGCCTGGACCACCACGCCGTGGACGCTGGCTGCCAACACGGCGCTCTGCGTGGGTCCGAAGATTGACTACGTGGCCGTGGAGACCTATAACCCCTACAGCGCCGCTAAGATAACCGTTGTGCTGGCCGAAGCCCGCCTGAACGCCTACCTGCCCGCCGAGGGCAACATCACCGACGGCGGCGAGATGCCCGAATACAAGAAAGGTGAGAAGTTCATACCCTACCGCATTGTTGGCCGCTACAAGGGAACCGACCTTGTGGGCATGGAGTATGAGCAGCTGATGCCCGCCATCAAGCCCATGGGCGACGCCTTCCGTGTCATCCCCGGCGACTACGTGACCACTGAGGATGGTGCCGGTATCGTGCATATTGCGCCCAACTTCGGTGCCGACGACGCCTTCGTGGCCAAGAAAGCCGGTATCGTGCCCATCGTGCTCATCGACAAGAAGGGCAACGAGCGCCCCGTGGTTGACCTGCAGGGCAAGTACTTCAAGGTGGAGGATCTCGACGAAGAATTCGTCGGGCACTATGTCAACGTCGGCGAGTGGAACAAGTTTGCAGGCCGCTACGTGAAGAACGCCTACGACGAGAAGCTGACCGACAAGGACGAGACGCTCGACATCAGCATCTGCATGGACCTGAAGGCCCAGGACAAGGTGTTTAAGATTGAGAAGCACACCCACAACTACCCCCACTGCTGGCGTACCGACAAGCCCGTGCTCTACTATCCGCTCGACTCGTGGTTCATCCGCTCAACGGCCAGGAAGGAGCGCATGTTCGAGCTGAACAAGACCATCAACTGGCAGCCCGAGTCAACGGGTACGGGCCGCTTCGGCAACTGGCTGGAGAACCTGAACGACTGGAACCTGAGCCGCAGCCGCTTCTGGGGCACACCGCTGCCCATCTGGCGCGACGAGGACGGCAAGGCCGAGAAGTGCATCGGCAGCGTTGAAGAGCTATACGATGAAATAGAGAAATCTGTGGCCGCCGGCATCATGGCCGCCAATCCGCTGAAGGAGAAAGGCTTTGTGCCGGGCAACATGAGCAAGGAGAACTACGACCTGATTGACCTGCACCGCCCCTACGTTGACAACATCGTGCTGGTGAGCGACGAGGGCAAGCCTATGAAGCGCGAGACCGACCTCATCGACGTGTGGTTCGACTCAGGCTCCATGCCCTACGCCCAGGTACACTACCCGTTTGAAAACGCCGATTTAATCGACAAGCGCGAGGCCTTCCCCGCCGACTTCATCAACGAGGGTGTAGACCAGACGCGTGGCTGGTTCTTCACGCTGCATGCCATTGCCACGATGATTTTCGACTCCGTGGCCTTCAAGAACGTCATCTCCACCGGTCTGGTGCTCGACGCCAAGGGCAACAAGATGTCGAAGCATGTGGGCAACGTGGTCAATCCGTTTGACATGATTGAGAAGTACGGCTCTGACGCCGTCCGCTTCTACATGCTCACCAACTCGGAGCCGTGGGACAACCTGAAGTTCGACCCCGAGGGCGTGGATGAGGTGCGCCGTAAGTTCTTTGGCACCTTATATAATACTTATAGCTTCTTTGCGCTTTACGCTAACGTGGATGGGTATGAAGCCCCCTCCAACCTCCCCCGAAGAGGGGAGGCTCCTGAGATTGACCGCTGGATACTGTCTTGCCTGAACACCCTTGTCAAGGGCGTGCAGAAAGAGCTTGACAACTTCGACCCCACGCGTGCCGGCCGCCTCATCGATGCCTTCGTCAACGACGACCTGTCGAACTGGTACGTGCGCCTGAACCGCAAACGCTTCTGGGGCAAGGACATGAGCGACGACAAGCGCTCAGCCTACGACACACTCTACACCTGCCTGCTGACCGTTGCCAAACTGCTGGCCCCGTTTGCACCCTTCTATGCCGACCAGCTGTATAAGGACCTGGGCGGCGAGAAGGACAGCGTGCATCTGGACAAGTTCCCCGTGGCCGATGAGAGCCTCATCGACACCGACCTGGAAGCCCGCATGGAGATGGCCCAGAAGATTACCTCGATGGTGCTCGCCCTGCGCAAGAAGGTGAACATCAAGGTGCGCCAGCCGCTGCAGGCCATCATGATTCCTGCCAACGACGAGCAGAAGAAGCATATTGAAGCCGTGAAGCAACTCATCATGAACGAGGTGAACGTGAAAGAGCTGAAATTTGCTGAGGGCCAGGGTATTCTGGTCAAGAAGGTAAAGTGTAACTTCAGGACTATGGGTAAGAAGTTCGGCAAGCTGATGAAGGGTGTGGCAGCCGCCGTCGATGCACTCTCGCAGGAGCAGATAGCCGAACTGGAGCAGCAGGGCACCATCGGCATCAGCGTTGAAGGACAGGCGCTGACGGTGGAGGCCGCCGACGTAGAGATTATCAGCGAGGATATTCCCGGCTGGCTGGTGTCGAACGAAGGCTCGCTGACCGTTGCCTTAGAGGTGGAACTTACCGACGCGTTGCGCCAGGAGGGCATGGCTCGCGAGATGATCAACCGTGTGCAGAATATCCGCAAGGAAAGCGGCTTTGAGATTACCGATCGCATACAGATAACCATTGCCCCGCAGGCCGAACTTGACGCCGCCGTAGGAGCCTTTGGCGAGTACATCAAGGCACAGGTTTTGGCCGACAGCATCGAGATTGCTCCCAACGACGGCGCCGAAATAGACTTCGACGACTTTAAAGTGAACATCAAAGTAACCAAATCCTAATAATTATGTCAACAGAAAAAACACGCTACAGTGACGAAGAACTCGAGGAGTTCCGCACGATCATTAACGAGAAGTTAGCCCTGGCTAAACGTGACTACGACCAGATGATGGCCGTCATTACCAACCAGGACTCGAACGACGTGGACGACACATCGCCAACGTACAAGGCCCTGGAGGAAGGCAGCTCCACACAGTCGAAGGAGGAAATCATCACGATGGCTGCACGCCAGCAGAAGTTCATTCAGGGACTGAAGGCAGCCCTTGTGCGTATAGAGAACAAGACTTACGGCATTGACCGCCTGACGGGCAAACTCATTCCCAAGGAGCGCCTGAAGGCCGTGCCCCATGCTACGCTCAGCGTGGAGTCGAAAATGAATCAGAAGAAGTGAGAAGCAACCGCCGTCTACTATCGGCAGGATGGCTGGCTGCACTCATCGTCATCGGCAGCATCCTGACAGACCAGCTTATCAAGGTATGGGTGAAAACCAGCATGGCCCTGCATGAAAGCATCCGCATCACCGACTGGTTCTACATATCGTTTATTGAAAACAACGGTATGGCCTACGGCATGCAGATTGGTTCGAAGCTGGCGTTGTCGCTCTTCCGCGTGGTGGCTATCGCATTGCTGTGCTACTATCTGTGGCTGCAAGTCAGGAAGCAGGCCAAGACGGGCTACATCGTCTGTCTGGCCATGGTGCTGGCCGGTGCCATCGGCAATCTCATCGACTGTATGTTCTACGGTCTGGTGTTCAACGCCTCGTCTGAGGCATACACCAGCTATTTTGTTGATTTCGGCACGGGCTATGCGCCATTCCTGATGGGTAAGGTCGTAGACATGTTCTACTTCCCGCTCATTGTCACCACATGGCCGGAGTGGGTGCCGCTGTGGGGCGGACAGGAGTTTATATTCTTCAGTCCCGTCTTCAACTTTGCCGATGCCAACATTTCGGTGGGTGTTGTCCTGCTGTTACTGTTCTATAGGAAGGAAATCAGTCAAATAAGTTTGAAACGTGATTAGGCCGACTTTGTTCTTTGCCCTTGTCGCTACCCTTGCCGTCGTATCGTGCAAGCCGTCAGTACCGTCTCGCTATATCCAGCCTGACGACATGGAGGATTTGCTCGTTGACTACCACATTGCGCAAGCCATGGCCGAACAGGGCATGAAAAACCAAGACGAGCGTAACTACGACCAGACACTCTATTTTGCCTCGGTGCTGGAGAAGCATGGTGTGACGAAGGCCGACTTCGACTCCTCGCTGGTGTACTATTACGTGCGTGCCGACCGTTTTGCCGATATCTACAGGAATGTAGCCGAGCGGCTGAGCCACCAGGCTTTGGAGCTGGGAGCGTCGGAGGGCGAGGTGAACCGCTTTGCCAACCTCAGTTCCAGCGGTGACACCATCAACGTGTGGGCTGGCCATCTGTCAGCCATCCTGTTACCTTATCCCCCCTATCATCTGTTCAGTTTTGAGCAGAAGGCCGACACGTCATTCCGAAAGAGCGACGCCTTCATGTTTATCTTGAATTCTGACTTTATGTATCAGAGTGGCATGCGTAGTGCAGAGGCCTGCATATCGATACGCTATGACAACGATACCGTGGTAAGCCGCACAACGGGTATGTCGTCGACAGGCATCAACCAGATACGTGTGCCTGCACTCGACGGCCACATGGCCCGCGAGATACGCGGCTACGTCTACCTGACGCCGGAAAAAGAGACAAGCCCGTCGATGAAGATGATGGTCATCAGGAATATCCAACTCATCAAATTCCGCAAAAAGGAAGAGCCTAAAACCACAGTTGTTGAGGACTCTTTGAAAACCAAGAAATTAGAATAACTAAAAACCATAAGTGTATGAATCTGAAAATCCGCTTAGCACTCATGAACTTCCTGGAGTTTGCCGTCTGGGGAGCCTATCTTACCTGTATGGGCCTCTATTTAGGCCGCATCGGAATGGCTTCAGAAATTGGCTATTTCTTTGCCATGCAGGGACTTGTCAGTATCTTTATGCCAGCACTCATCGGCATCGTGGCCGACAAGTGGATACCGGCTCAGCGCCTGCTGGGCTATTGTCATCTGCTGGCCGGACTCTTTATGTTTGCTGCCGCCTACTATGGCCACACCGCCGGCGAGAGTGCCCAGTTCGGCGTGCTCTTCCTGCTCTACAGCGTCAGCGTAGCCTTTTACATGCCCACGATTGCGCTTGTCAATTCAGTAGCCTACAATGCGCTGACGAAGGCCGGCATGGACATTGTAAAAGACTTCCCACCCATCCGCGTCTTTGGCACCGTCGGTTTCATCTGTTCTATGTGGCTGGTAGACCTGGCCGGATTCAAGGACAATGAGATGCAGTTCGTCACGTCGGGTGTGCTCAGTATCGTGCTGTTCCTCTATACCTACACACTGCCTGCCTGTCCGCTGGCACCCAAGGATCAGGTCAAGTCGCTGGTAGACGCTTTCGGATTGCGGGCATTCACGCTGTTCAAGCAGAAGGATATGGCCATCTTCTTTATCTTCTCGTCGCTCTTAGGTGTCAGCCTGCAGATTACCAACGGCTTTGCCACACCCTATATTGAGAGTTTCAAGGCCATTCCCGAGTACGCCTCCACATTCGGTGTGCAGCACGCCAACATCCTGTATTCGCTGTCGCAGGTCAGCGAAACATTCTGCATCCTGCTCATACCCTTCTTCATGAAGCGCTATGGTATCAAGCAGGTTATGCTCATTGCCATGTTTGCCTGGGTGCTGCGCTTCGGGTTCCTCGGTATGGGCAATCCTGGTACGCCGGGTGTCCTGCTCTTTATCTTCTCCATGCTGATTTACGGTCTCGCCTTCGACTTCTTCAATATTTCGGGTTCGCTCTTTGTCGACAGGACTACCGACCCGGCTATCCGTTCGTCGGCACAGGGACTCTTCATGCTGATGACCAACGGACTGGGTGCCTCCATAGGCTCTATTGCTGCTCAGGCAGTTGTCAATGCCAACACGGCTGCCGACGGCACGGTGGCATGGACTACGGTCTGGATGATCTTCTCCGTCTATGCACTGGTAGTGGGAGTTGTCTTTGCCTTAGTCTTCCATCCCAAGAAGATTTAAGAGTATGGAGCGGGTTGAGTTGGTCTATAAGGATATGTCTGAGATCGTCGGAAGCGACGGGTTTACTATTGTCAGACTCACCGATGCCGATGAGCAGCGGGCACTCTGCATTATCTGCGACAAGCTTATAAGCGACCAGCTCAACTTGCGATTCACAAACGTCCCCGGGCGTGAACAGATGCTGCCGGAGGTGTTATGGGCTATGCTGAAAGAACAGGGATTATCAGGCTTTGAACTGATGATTACCGGTATTGAAGACGGCCATTACTGTGTTGTGCTTATCAACAGGCATACCTTATCGTATAAGCCTATCAGGATGAGCGATGCCGTGCTGCTCCATGTCATTTCGCGCGTACCTATTTTTATATCTAACGACCTGATGAATCGCCAATGTTCGGCCTACAACCCAGGTGCCACGGGCATTTCCATACCCATCAACACCATGGGGATGAAACAGCTGAACAAGGAGTTGGCCCGGGCCATCGAAGCAGAGGATTACCGATTAGCCTCGCATTTGCATGAAGAGATAACCAGGAGGCGGCATCAATGAAAGAAACAAGGTTTTTCTACGTGCCCGATGCAGCCGTGCTTACTGAACTGCCGTCAGGTGAGGCCACCCATGCGCTGAAAGTGCTGCGGCTGACGGAGGATGATGAGATCATGCTGATGGATGGCCGGGGGTGTTTCTACAAGGCAGTAGTGACGATGGCTACCAACCACCATTGTGTTTACACCATTACCGAACAACTACCCCAGCCACGACCATGGCAGGGACATATCCACCTGGCCATTGCGCCTACAAAAATGAATGAGCGCATGGAGTGGATGGCTGAAAAAGCCGTTGAGGTGGGACTTGACGAACTGTCGTTCCTCAACTGTCAGTTCTCTGAGCGTCGCAGCATGAAGACTGAGCGCATAGAGAAAATTGTGGTGTCGGCCATGAAACAGAGTCGCAAGGCCTATCTGCCCAGAGTCAACGACCTTACTTCGTTCAGCGATTTTATCAACGCTCAGCAGTCGGGCCATCGTTACATCGCCCATTGTTACGAAGAGATACCCCGTGTGAATCTCTTTGATGCTCTCTGCCGGTTGGATGCCGAAGAAGACACCCTCGTCCTGATAGGTCCCGAAGGCGATTTCAGTATCGGTGAGGTTCAGCAGGCAGTAAATGCAGGCTTTATCTCTGTCAATCTGGGCGACAGTCGCTTGCGTACGGAAACGGCAGGTCTCTCAGCCGTGATGATGATGCAGTTATCAAAACAAATAATCTTGTGAATGTTTAGGAAATACTTTTTCTCCGTTATAGCGGTCATGGCCGCGCTGACTGCCGGAGCAGATACGGTAAATCTTAGGAACCTGTTTGTGGAAATGCCCGACACGGTTATTCCCTATCTTTCAAGAAACAACCGGCTTGACTTTGTTGACTTTATGGATTCCAACATGAAGGCAGAGGTGACCAATGCCCTTGGCGGTAAAAGTGTAATGACAGCCCTTGCAGATGATTCTATCTCCATCAGTCTGAGCGAGGCTACCAAAGTTGACTTGCTTCTGCTTACGGTTGCAGAGCCTGTTGACAGCACAAAGCAGGTTATCTGTCTCATACAGACGGTAGGCCCCCGTGACGGCTATCAGGAGAGTGTCGTCAAGTACTTTTCGCTGAACTGGCAAACGCTCAGTTATGTACCAAAACTGTCTGTTACAGACCAGAAGCGAATTTCTGGTTTAACGAAAACGTCAAGTATTCTTAAAATGTATAGCAAAAAACTTAATAAACTATAAATACCGCAATCAAATTACAGGAAAACTCATTGCAATAGAATATTTTTTTGTATTTTTGCAGTGTGTTTTTCATGGTATTAGATTATTAAGGTTAATTGAGTAAACCAATTGTCGTGATGACAAGACAGTTTACCGCCTTATTCGTGTTCATTGATATAACACGATGAAAGGACTTAAAAGGAGAGCCTGTGAAGGTTCTCCTTTTTTTGATTTTTTTTTATCCATTTCTTGTGAGAACGATTTTTTTGCTGTAACTTTGCAGCCGATTTGCAACACGGACACTTATTATTGAATCTGCTTTATGTGTGGAATAGTTGGATATATTGGCAATAAAGAGGCCTTTCCCATACTGATAAAAGGTCTTCGCCGCCTTGAATATCGTGGTTACGATAGTGCTGGTGTCGCCATGATTGGCAACGATAGCGAACTGAATGTATATAAAGCAAAGGGAAAGGTTGACAATCTTTGTGAATACTGTGCCGACAAGGATGTCAGCGGAAGCATTGGCATCGCCCACACACGCTGGGCCACTCATGGCGAACCGTCTGCACGAAATGCCCATCCCCACTATTCGGAGAGCCATAACCTGGCCATCATCCATAACGGTATTATTGAGAACTACGCCGAGATAAAGGAAAAGCTGATAGCCAAAGGTGTGCATTTTACATCGGACACAGATACCGAGGTGCTTGTTCAGCTGGTAGAGTATATCATGAACCGCAAGCAGCTCGACCTGCTGTCAGCCGTTCAGGTGGCCTTGTATCAGGTGATAGGAGCATACGCCATTGCCATCATCGACAAGCGTGACCCTGACCAGATTATTGCTGCCCGCAAGCAGAGTCCGCTGGTGGTGGGAATCGGGCACGATGAGTTTTTCATTGCCTCAGACGCCAGCCCCATCGTGGAATATACCGACAAGGTGGTGTATCTGGAAGACGGCAACATTGCCGTCATCCGCCGTGGCGAGGAACTGAAGGTGGTGAGCATACTCAATGAGCAGCAGGAACTGCATGTGAAGACCGTCGACATAGACCTTGGACAGATTGAGAAGGGCGGCTATCCGCACTTCATGCTCAAGGAAATCTTCGAACAGCCCGAGTGCTTGACAAACTGCATGCGTGGCCGCGTCAATGTGGAAGCCGACCACGTGACCCTCTCCGCACTCATCGACCACCGCCGCCAGCTCATCAATGCCAAGCGCGTGGTGATTGTGGCATGCGGCACATCGTGGCATGCCGGACTCATTGGCAAGCAGATGATTGAGTCGCTGGTGAGAATTCCTGTAGAGGTAGAATATGCCAGCGAATTCCGATACCGCAATCCCGTTGTGGGCAAGGATGACGTCGTGGTGGCCATCTCGCAGAGCGGTGAAACCGCCGACACGCTGGCCGCCGTACAGCTGGCCAAGGAGAAAGGCGCTTTCATCTATGGTATTTGCAATGCTATCGGCAGCAGCATACCCCGTGCCACAGATACCGGCACCTATATCCATGTGGGGCCTGAGATTGGCGTTGCTTCAACAAAGGCGTTTACCGGACAGGTTACCGTGCTCACCATGATGGCACTCACCATGGGTGAGGCCAAAGGTACCATCGGGCGCGACGAGTATCTGAAGATTGTAAAGGGACTGAGCGAAATACCCGACAAGATACGCGAGGTGCTGAAGACCAATGACAAGGTGGCTGACCTCGCGCGTACCTTTACCTATGCCCATAACTTCCTCTATCTGGGACGCGGATATTCCTATCCCGTTGCCTTGGAGGGCGCGTTGAAACTGAAGGAGATCAGTTATATCCATGCCGAGGGCTATCCCGCAGCAGAGATGAAACACGGCCCCATCGCCCTGATCGACTCCGACATGCCTGTCGTGGTGATTGCCACCCACAACGCCATGTATGAGAAGGTGCTGTCGAACATCCAGGAAATCAAAGCCCGTCAGGGCAGGGTGATTGCCCTCGTCTCGAAGGGCGATGAAACCATCTCGAAGATTGCCGACGAGACCATCGAACTGCCTGACGTGATGGAGTGCCTGGAACCGCTGGTGGCTACCATTCCCTTACAGCTGTTGGCCTACCACGTTGCCGTTTGCAAAGGTAAGAATGTTGACCAGCCGAGAAACCTGGCAAAGTCAGTAACCGTTGAATAATCACATAAGGCGATTCGTTGTTATAAACGTTTCGCCTTTTTTATAAACCCCAAAAATGACAAAGAAAAAAGTTACACTCGTCTTACAAGATGGAACAACGTTCCAAGGAGAGAGTTTCGGCTATGAAAAGCCGGTGGCCGGAGAGGTTGTGTTCAACACAGCCATGATGGGCTATCCAGAGTCGCTCACCGATCCGTCGTATGCCGGTCAGCTGTTGACGCTGACCTTCCCCTTAGTAGGTAATTATGGCGTGCCTCCCTTTACTTTCGCCGCCGATGGACTGCCTGTGTTCATGGAGAGCGACCGTATCTATGCCAAGGCTATCATTGTCAGCGACTATTCAGCAGAGTATAGTCACTGGAACGCTGTAGAGAGCCTAAGCCAGTGGCTAAAGCGTGAACAGGTGCCTGGGGTTACCGGCATTGACACCAGACAGCTGACAAAAGTGTTGCGTGAACATGGTGTCATGATGGGGCACTTGGTGTTTGAAGGAGATGATACTCAAGTGCCAGACGAGGACTATGGTGCCATTAACTGGGTAGAACGCGTCAGTTGCAAAGACGTCATCCACTATAACGAAGGGGCAGGACGCAAAGTCGTCCTTGTTGACTGCGGCGTGAAGGCTAACATTATCCGCTGTCTTGTCAATCGCGGCGTCGAGGTCGTTCGAGTGCCCTGGAACTACGATTACACAGGCCTCGATTTCGACGGTCTTTTCCTGGCCAACGGCCCTGGCGATCCAGACAAGTGCGTAGATGCTGTTGACATACTGAAAAAACAAATGTCCATCAGTCGCAAACCTATCTGTGGCATTTGTATGGGTAACCAGTTGCTGGCAAAGGCAGGAGGTGCCACTGTCTACAAACTGAAGTATGGCCACCGCTCACATAACCAGCCTGTACGCGAAGTGGGCACTAACCGCTGTTACGTGACATCGCAGAACCACGGATATGCCGTTGATGCTGCCTCGTTGGGTAGTGACTGGCGTGAATTGTTTGTCAACATGAACGACGGATCCAACGAGGGTATACGCCACCAGACGAATCCCTGGTTCTCCAGCCAGTTCCATCCTGAGGCCTGCTCCGGCCCCGTTGATACCGAATTTATGTTTGACCGTTTTATAGAAGCATTGTAAAAAGATGAAAGACCAGAATATCAAGAAAGTACTGCTGCTGGGTTCAGGTGCATTGAAAATTGGCGAAGCCGGTGAGTTCGACTATAGTGGGTCGCAGGCCTTGAAGGCCCTCCGCGAAGAGGGTGTCAGGACGGTGCTCATCAATCCCAATATTGCCACCGTGCAGACCAGCGAAGGCGTTGCCGATGAAATTTATTTCCTGCCTGTACAGCCCTATTTCGTTGAGAAGGTAATTGAGAAAGAACGTCCTGACGGCATTCTGCTGGCCTTCGGCGGACAGACGGCTTTGAACTGTGGAGTTGAGCTCTACAAGAGCGGCATCCTAGAGAAGTACGACGTAAAAGTGCTGGGTACCCCCGTTCAGGCTATCATGGATACTGAAGACCGTGAGCTTTTCGTCAAGAAATTAGACGAGATTGGCGTAAAGACCATTAAGTCGCAGGCCTGCGACAATATAGCCTCAGCACGTCAGGCTGCCGCCGATTTGGGCTATCCTGTCATCATCCGTGCTGCCTATGCCCTGGGTGGTTTAGGCTCCGGCTTCTGCGATAATGAAACTGAGTTGGACGCTCTGTGTGAGAAAGCCTTTGCATTCTCACCGCAAGTGCTGGTGGAAAAATCGCTGAAGGGCTGGAAGGAGATAGAGTACGAGGTGGTTCGCGACCGCTACGACAACTGTATCACCGTCTGCAACATGGAAAACTTCGACCCTCTGGGCATCCATACCGGAGAGAGCATTGTCATCGCTCCGTCGCAGACGCTGACAAATGCTGAATACCACAAACTGCGTGCCCTGGCCATCAAGATCATCCGTCATATCGGCATCGTGGGTGAGTGTAACGTGCAGTATGCCTTTGACCCGCAGTCAGAGGACTATCGCGTCATCGAGGTCAACGCCCGCCTGTCGCGCTCATCGGCGCTGGCCTCAAAGGCTACAGGCTATCCGCTGGCCTTCGTGGCTGCCAAACTGGGAATGGGCTATGGCTTGTTTGAACTGAAGAACTCTGTGACCAAGACCACCAGCGCCTTCTTTGAACCTGCCCTCGACTATGTGGTCTGTAAGATTCCACGCTGGGACTTGTCGAAGTTCCACGGCGTTGACAAGGAACTGGGCTCGTCGATGAAGTCGGTGGGCGAGGTGATGGCCATCGGACGTAACTTCGAGGAGGCTATCCAAAAAGGCCTGCGCATGATAGGACAGGGCATGCACGGCTTTGTCGAGAACAAAGAGCTGAAGATTGCCGATATCGACGCCGCGCTGCGTGAACCTACCGACAAGCGTATCTTCGTCATCTCAAAAGCCATGCACATGGCGGAATACGACATTGACAAGATTCATGAGTTGACAAAGATTGACCGCTGGTTCCTTGAGAAGCTGAAGCATATCATTGAGATTGACGAACGGCTGAAGAAGCAGAACATCAACACCCTGGAGCAGCACCTGTTGAGAGAGGCAAAGACCTATGGCTTTACTGATTTCCAGATAGCACGTGCTGTAGGCCTGGAAAGCGAGATTGGCAACATGCACAAGGCCCTGCTCCTGGTGCGCAACCGCCGCAAACAGATGGGAATACTGCCCGTCGTCAAGCAGATAGACACGCTGGCAGCAGAATATCCGGCTCAGACCAACTATCTTTACGTGACTTACTCAGGCAACAAGAGCGATATCCAGTTTGAGCACGACGGACGCAGCATTATCGTGCTGGGTAGCGGTGCCTACCGTATAGGCTCCAGCGTAGAGTTCGACTGGTGTGGCGTTCAGGCCTTGAACACCATTCGCAAAGAGGGCTGGCGCAGCATCATGATTAACTACAACCCGGAAACGGTCTCTACCGACTATGACATGTGCGACCGTCTGTATTTTGACGAACTGACCTTTGAGCGTGTGCTCGATATCATTGACATGGAGATGCCCCACGGCGTCATCGTGTCCACCGGCGGACAGATTCCCAACAACCTGGCTGTCTATCTGGACGAGCAGCATGTGCCTATTCTCGGCACTTCGGCACAGGACATTGACGGGGCTGAGGACCGTGCCAAGTTCTCGCAGATGCTGAATGAACTGGGCGTCAATCAGCCGGAATGGTCGGCCCTGACAAGCATGGACGACATCGACAAGTTTGTCAATCGCGTCGGCTTCCCGGTCTTGGTGCGTCCCAGCTATGTGCTCTCAGGCGCCGCCATGAACGTCTGCTCCAACAAGGACGAACTCGAAAGGTTCCTTCAACTGGCTGCCAATGTCAGCGAGGACCATCCCGTTGTCGTTTCCAAATTCATTGAGCATGCCAAGGAGATAGAGATGGATGCTGTGGCTAAGGACGGCGAGATTCTGGCCTACGCCATCAGCGAGCATATTGAGTTTGCAGGCGTACACTCTGGCGATGCCACCATTCAGTTCCCGCCACAGAAACTCTACGTAGAGACCGTGCGCCGTATCAAGCGCATATCACGACAGATAGCTAAGGCCTTGCACATCAACGGACCGTTCAACATCCAGTTCATGGCACGCCAGAACGACATCCTGGTCATTGAGTGCAATCTGCGTGCCTCACGCTCGTTCCCCTTTGTCTCAAAGGTGCTGAAACTGAATCTCATAGAACTGGCCACAAAGGTGATGCTGGGCCTGCCAGTAGAGAAACCCTCTAAGAATCTCTTCGACCTCGACTATGTGGGCATCAAAGCCAGTCAGTTCTCGTTTAACCGCCTGCAGAAGGCCGACCCCGTGCTTGGAGTTGACATGGCATCGACAGGTGAGGTAGGGTGTATTGGCGACAATACGGATACAGCCTTGCTGAAGTCGATGCTCTCCGTGGGCTATCGCATTCCCAAGAAGACGGTGCTGCTGTCTACCGGCGGTGCCAAACAGAAGGCCGACATGCTGGATGCTGCCCGTATGCTGACAGACCACGGCTACGAGATCTATGCTACAGGCGGAACCTCGAAATACCTGACAGAGAACGGCATTGCCAATACGCTTGTCTATTGGCCGTCTGACCAAGGAACGCCACAGGCTCTCGACCTGTTGCATCAGCACCAGATAGACATGGTTGTCAATATTCCGAAGGATCTGACGACGCACGAACTGACCAATGGCTACAAGATTCGTCGTGCCGCCATTGACCTGAATGTCCCGCTGATAACCAATGCCCGACTGGCCGCTGCCTTTATCCACGCCTTCTGCACCGTTGGTATCAAAGGCATAGGTATCAAAGCATGGTCAGAGTACAAATAATTGCCGTGAAAAATTGAAAAAATGGTGCAATAATTTGGTAATTCCAAATTATTGCATTATTTTTGCATACTGAAACCAATAAACTTCTAATCGGATGGATGTCACGAACTCTTTAGAATCACAAATCAACCGTAGTGATTATAAGATATTGATTGTTGACGATGTGGTGAGCAACGTTCTGCTGCTGAAGATATTGCTTACCAACGAGAAATTCCAGGTTTGCACGGCAAACTGTGGAAATATGTGCGTTGAGCAGGCGAAGGCAGAAAAGCCCGATCTGATCTTGCTCGACGTGATGATGCCCGACATCAGTGGCTTTGACACAGCGGTAATCCTGAAGAAAGACCCCGAACTGAAAGATATACCCATCATCTTCCTCACGGCGCTGAACTCGCCACAAGACCTGGTGAAGGGCTTCCAGGTGGGAGCCAGCGACTTCTTGTCGAAACCCTTCAACAAGGAGGAACTCGTCGTGCGCGTCATGCACCAGATTGCTCTTGTTGCTGCCAAGCGACTTATAGAAAAGCAGAACCGTGAGCTGCTGGCCACTATCAGCAACCGCGACAAGATGTATTCCGTCATAGCTCATGACCTGCGCTCGCCGATGGCCTCTATCCGCATGGTGCTCAACCTGGCAGCGGCTACTATCTCGCCTGAGGTGGTGGGGCCGGAGATATATGAACTGATTGATAAGGCCAACAAAGAATCAGAAGATGTTCATGACCTGCTGGATAATCTGCTGAAGTGGACTAAGAGCCAGACTGGACGCCTGAACGTTGTCTTGCAGGATCTGGACCTGAACGATATTATTCCTGGTGTGGTTGACATCTTTGAGATGATTGCCGCTACCAAGAAGATTACCCTTACCTACAATGGTGCTTCAACAGTTGTGCGTGCAGACAACGATATGCTGAAAACCATCGTTCGTAACTTCCTGTCGAATGCCATCAAGTTCTCGCCCGAGAATTCCAGTATTGATATTAACGTCACCACACCCAATGCAGACTTTGCAAGAATCAGCGTCACCGATCATGGCGTGGGTATTGCGTCTGACCGTTTGGCTACTATATTCCATAAAGGTGAAACCACTTATGGTACGGATGGAGAAGAAGGGTCGGGCCTTGGCTTGCAGTTGTGCCAGGATTTTGCCAAGAAAATTGGCGGCGACGTTGATGTAGAGTCACAGGAGGGACAAGGTTCCACCTTCAGTGTGACGGTACCGCTGAAGAAAGATTAAGCCTTTTTTAATTGCTACGTTTAAAGTTCCGAAGGTTTTTTCCTATAAAATTACTTAAAGGATGATGGCCGTTCGGGACTTTTTTTGTACCTTTGCACGGTTAAAAATGCGTCAGCGGGGCAGGAAAGTGCCTTAAACGCAAAATTGTAATTTTTTATGGATCAAACATTCGACAACGACAGAATTATCAAAATCAACATTGAGGAGGAAATGAAGTCATCGTACATCGATTATTCGATGTCTGTTATAGTGGCTCGTGCTCTTCCTGATGTTCGTGACGGCTTTAAGCCCGTCCATCGCCGTATTCTCTACGGAATGATGAATATTAACAATGTCTCTACACAACCTTATAAGAAATGTGCTCGCGTAGTGGGTGAGGTACTTGGTAAATACCACCCCCACGGCGACTCTTCCGTTTATGGAGCACTTGTCCGCATGGCCCAGGACTGGAACATGCGTTATACACTTGTTGACGGACAGGGTAACTTCGGTAGTGTCGACGGCGATTCACCGGCAGCCATGCGTTATACGGAGTGCCGCCTTTCAAAGATGGGTGAGCACATCATGGATGACTTGGAGAAAGAGACCGTTGATATGCAGAACAACTTTGACGACTCCCTCCAGGAACCAACGGTCATGCCGACGAAGATACCCAACCTGCTGGTCAATGGCGGAAACGGCATTGCTGTAGGTATGGCGACCAACATGCCCACCCATAACCTGGGTGAGGTCATCGACGGCTGTTGCGCCTACATTGACAATCCTGATATTGACACCGACGGACTGATGAAGTATATTCCCGGTCCTGACTTCCCAACAGGTGCCTTTATCTACGGTCTGCAGGGTGTACGCGATGCTTATGAGACCGGTCGTGGACGTATTGTCATGCGTGCCAAGGCTGAGATTGAGAGCGGTGACTCTCACGACAAGATTGTGGTGACCGAGATTCCTTACGGTGTTAACAAGGCCGACCTCGTTGCTTATATTGCCGAACTGGCTAACCAGCATAAGATTGAGGGTGTGGCTAATGTCAACGACGAGTCAGGCCGTCAGGGCATGCGTATCGTTGTTGACTGTAAGCGTGATGCCAATGCCAATGTGCTGCTGAACAAACTGTTTAAGATGACGGCTTTACAGAGCTCATTCTCAGTTAATAACATCGCATTGGTAAAGGGACGTCCACGCCTGCTGACGCTGAAGGAGTGTGTCAAGTATTTTGTTGAACACCGTCACGACGTTACCATCCGTCGCACAAAGTACGACCTGAGGAAAGCACAGGAGCGTGCTCACATTCTGGAAGGATTGATTATTGCCGTGAACAATATTGACGAGGTGGTTCACATCATCCGTAACAGCAAGACACCAACCGACGCCCAACGCAATCTGGAAGCCCGCTTCGACCTTGACGAACTTCAGTCGAAAGCCATCGTCGATATGCGCCTGGCACAGTTGACAGGCCTGCGTGTTGACCAGTTGCATCAGGAGTATGAAGACCTGCAGAAACTGATAGCCGACCTGCAGGAGATTCTTGACAACCCAGAGCGCTGCCGTCAGGTGATGAAGGACGACCTTCAGGAGGTCAAGGAGAAATATGGTGATGAGCGCCGTACAGAAATCATACCCTTCGACCATGAGTTCAATGCAGAAGACTTCTATCCTGACGACCCCGTGGTTATTACCATTTCGCACATGGGCTATATCAAGCGTACATCGCTCGATGAGTTCCATGCTCAAGGACGTGGCGGCGTAGGCTCCAAGGGTACCCGCCATCGTGACAATGACTTTACGGAGTATATCTATCCGGCAACGATGCACAATACGCTGCTCTTCTTCACCAAGAAGGGACGTTGCTACTGGCAGAAGTGCTATGAGATTCCCGAAGGCGACAAGAACTCTAAGGGACGCGCCATACAGAACATGCTGAACATTGAGCCTGACGATGCTATCAATGCTGTGCTGCGCATCAAGAACTTCGGCGACGAGGAATTCCTCAAAACCCATTTCGTGGTGTTTGCCACCAAGCAGGGCATCATCAAGAAGACTTGTCTCGACCAGTACAAGAATGTACGTGCTGCAGGTGTTAACGCCATCAAGATTAACGAAGGCGACGAGGTGGTCGGCGTGCGGCTCACCAATGGCAGCAACGAACTGATTCTGGCTAACCGTAACGGACGCGCCGTCCGTTTCGATGAGAGTGAGATACGCCCCATGGGACGAGTCTCTACAGGTAATATCGGCATGCTGCTTGATGGTGGCGACGATGAAGTCGTCGGTATGGTGTGTGTCAGCGACCCGCAGACGGAAACCATCATGGTGGTCAGCGAAAATGGCTATGGCAAACGCTCTGAGGTGGAGGATTATCGTAAGACGGCCCGTCGTGCGAAGGGTGTCAAGACACTGGCTGTCACCGAAAAGACCGGACGTCTGGTGGCCATCAAGGTGGTGACCGACGAGAACGACCTGATGATTATCAACAAGAGCGGAATCCTTATCCGTCTGAAGGTGGCAGATGTCCGTGTTATGGGCCGTGCTACCCAGGGCGTACGCCTTATTAACCTCCAAAAGAAAAACGATACCATCGCCTCTGTGTGCAAGGTCATGTCCAGCCAGGAGGAGGATGTTGAAGAGGCAGAGGTTGTCGATGAGGAGCTGAACGACGCTATCGATACCCCGACAAATGATGTACAAGACGTAGAACAAAATGTTTAACCAATAATTAAAGCTTATGAAAAAATTAATGATGATGGCCATGATGGCCGCTGCAACGACCATGGCCTTCGCGCAGGCTGATGTTGTCAAGAATGCAAAGAAGCTCTTAGACAAGGGCGAGGTTGAGGAAGCAATCAAGGCCGTTGAGCCCGCTCTCAATGCCGGTTCTAATGAGGAAAAGGCTGCTGCGTGGAATTTGCTGAGTGCCGCTAATTACAAGAAATTCGCTGACATTCAGGCAAAGAAACTTGAGAACCAGGTGAAACAGACCAACGAGCCTGTTGACGAGGCTGCCATGAACGAGGCTATCATTAAGGCACTGGAGGCTGCCATGAAGTGCGACGAGTTCGACAATATGCCTAATGAGAAGGGAAAGATAAAGCCCAAGTTCCGCTCTGACAACCAGAAGACTTACCAGAATGGTCGTCTTAATGTGATCAACGCTGGCCAGTATCTGTACAATCAGAAAGACTATGCTGGAGCTTTTAAGGCATTCGCGCTCTATGTAGATAGTGGTGAATCACCCCTCTTTACCGGTCTTGATATGTCACAGGATCAGTACAAGTATGAGGTGGCTTACTTTGCCAGTCTTTCTGCCTACCAGGGCAAAGACTTCTCAAACGTTATTAAGTATGCCCAGATTGCTGCCCAGAATGAGGCTAAGGCAAAGGATGCCACTGAGATCCTCGTATTCTCAAAGAAGGAGAGCATGAAGACCAAGGAGGATACCCTTGAGTATATCAACATGCTGAAGGAGGCCAGTCAGAAATTCCCCGACGACAACCGTTACTCAGCATGGATTGGTGACTACTACCTGCAGACGGGAAGTGCCGAAGACCTTGGTACTTGGGCCGACGCAGAGATTGCCAAGAACGCCCAGAACAAGTTTGCCTATACCTATAAGGGCGAGGCTCTGCGCTTGCAGAACAAGTTCGACGAGGCAGTGGAGTGCTACAAGAAGGCCTTTGAGATTGATCCTACCTATGTGGCTGCTGCCTATCAGGCCGGTGTGTCGCTCAACAGCAAGGCAATTGAACTGAAGGACCAGCTGGCAGACAAGAAGACCGGCATGCTCACCACAGCTAATGCTGATAAGGTGAAAGCTGTCCTCAATGAGGCTAAGGAATTCCTGGAAAAGGTGCGTGAGGCCGACCCCAACCGCGACCAGGTAAACTGGGCATACGCTCTCTATCAGGTGTACTATTCTCTAGGTGATACCGCTAAAGCAGCCGAATTGGAGAAAATTGTAAGCGGTAACTAACCAATATAACCATAAACCATTAGATGAAGAAGCAAACAACGCTAACGCTTCTCTTCATCATGATAACACCGTGCCTGACGATGGCTCAAAAGAAAGAGCTCAGTCAGGCACGGACTATCTTGAAGAGCGGCAAAAAGATTGAAGAGGCCGAGAAGCTCATGACGGGACTTCTGAAGGATTCGGCCAATAGGGATAACAAGCGCATCTATGCCGTTTGGTATGAGGCTGTGCTAAGGCAGTATCAGGCCGTCAACGAGAAACTATATATGAAGCAGAAGCAGGATACCGCTCAGTTCTTTGAACTTACACGCCGTCTTTTTTCCGTTGCCGAGACACTCGATTCGCTCGACGCAAAACCAGACCGTAAGGGTAGGGTAGACCTGGAATACCGCAGCACCAATGCTGCACAGCTTATGAAGTTTCGTCCCAATCTGTTCTTCGCCTGTAACTATTTCGTTCGCAAGGGCGACTTCAAACGAGCCTATCAGTACAGCGAAGCGTATATGGACTGTGTACGTCAGCCATTATTCGCCGAGCATCGGCTTGACAGTACGGACAACCGTCTGCCGGAAGCCGCTTACTGGGCTACCTACAGTGCCTATCGTCAGAAAGATCCCGTCCTGGTGCTTCGCTACCGTCATCTGGCACTCCGTGATACATCAAAGGCCGTCTATACCCTGCAGTTCATAGCCGAGGCTCGTCACTGGCTCAAGGACGATTCTCTTTATCTGGAGACGCTGCGTGAGGGCTTTAAACGCTATCCTCTAAATGGGTATTTCTTCCCTCGGCTGATGGACTTCTATAATGAACACCACCAATATGAGCAGGCTTTGGAGGTTGCTGACAAGGCGCTTGAGGCAAATGATAGCAGCACACTCTTTCTCTATGCAAAGGCGAACGTCCTGTTCAATTTAGAACGTTACGATGAGAGCCTGGCACTAAGTGATTCCCTTATTGCCCTTAATGATTCTATGCCAGAACCCTACTATAATGCCGGGACTTGCTGCCTGAACAAAGCCCTGAACCTGCACCCCCTGCGTGATAAGAAACAACTGCGTCAACTCTATCAGCAGGCGAGGCCATACATGGAGCGCTACCGTCAGCTTGCTCCTGACCAGCGTCAGAAGTGGGGGCCGGCCCTTTACCGCATCTACTTAAATCTGAACATGGGGTGTCAGTTCGACGAAATAGACCGTCTGCTTAAGTGAGTTAGGAAAATTTCATGATCGATGCAGGCAGGGTACTCATCGCGGTAGTGGCTTACAAAGATAAGGGTCTTGCCCGGACGTTCGCAGAACGCTTCAATAACATCTTTTACTAATCGGCGGTTGAGATTGTCGAGACCGTGTAATGGCTCGTCAAGAATGAGTAGTTCCGGGTCTTTGACAAAGGCGCGAGCCAGTAGTACCAGTCGCTGTTCACCACTCGACATTCGCAGGAACGATCGGTCTGCCAGGTGCTCAATACCGAAAATACGCATCCACCACCGGCATTTCTCCAGGTCTTCTGTCGTTGCTCTTACGTAAAGCCCCACAGAGTCTTTTAGTCCGCTGGCAACGATGCGGATGGCTGAAAGGTCACGCAAGTAGGAACGGTGCATTTCTGGTGAGACATAGCCAATATGGCGTTTGACATCCCATATACTCTCGCCCGATCCGCGTTGACGACCGAAGATGGAAATGTCGCAGGCGTACCCTTGGGGATTATCCGCACAAACAAGTGACAACAGTGTCGACTTGCCTGATCCGTTTTGTCCGCTGAGTACCCAGTGCTCACCATTCATGACTCGCCAGTTGAAATCTTTTAGGATATAACGCTTTCCGTACCTGATACTGACATGGTTGAATGCAATGACTTCGGCTGACTGTTTGAGTGTGGATCGTGAATTGTCAAGGCTAAGAATGGCCTGCCGCAGGTTTTCTTTCAGAATATGTTCAGGTGGGGCAGGCTTATTGCTAAGGAATGCAGCACGAGTAACTTTTGGCATGACCCTCATATTGCTAACTTCGACAACGTGGGTAATGAATTCTGGTATTTCATCGGTCTTTGAAAGTACCAGAATCAGTTGCATCTGACCGTCGGTAGTCAGACTGGCAAGAATATCCTGAAGTTGACCCCGGGTCTCTGCGTCAAGTCCAATAAAAGGGTTGTCAATAATGAGGACATTGGGGTTGGAAAACAGCGAGGAGGCTAATTTGAACTTGCGCAGTTCACCACTGGACAGCAGAATGATGTACTTGTCGAGTAATGCGTCCATCTGGAACAGACTATAGATGTGCCGCTGTAAATCACGTCGTTCTGGCGTGTCCTTTCCTGCAATGTTATAGGCTTCTTCCAACCGTTCTCCTACCGTAGGAGTATTCTCGTCTATCTCCATCTGGTTCCAGCGCTGCTGTAGGAAATAGGTACGGTCATTGTCGCCACCGTACGTATCGCGGAAGGTAATGTATTTCATGTGCTCGTTCATGAGCCTGCCGTCATCGTTAAAGTGGTATGTGATCATGTCGTGGAAGACAGGATGACGGCCCGTGATCATGTCTACAAACATAGATTTTCCGGCACCGTTCTGGCCAACGATGGCAATGTGCTCACCGGCTTTTAGCGTAAAGTCTACTGGTGCGGCTAAGTTCCATTCTGGATTCTTTGTCCTTGCTGCTGTGAGTTCTATTGTCGTTGTCATTGTTTGCGTTTTGAAATCTTGTCCTGATTCTTGTTTACAAAGTCCTTCCATCCGTGGTACTTTACATCACTTTCGGGCTTCCCGTCTTGCATATAGTGACAGTAGGCTGCTCCAAGTGCATCCGTAGCATCCATAAATCTTGACATGTCGTCATCTTTCAGTTTCAGCAACCGTTGCAACATACCGGCCACTTGCTCCTTGGAGGCTCCTCCATTTCCTGTGAGAGCCATCTTAATCTTCATGGGGGCGTATTCGTGGATGGGTATGCCATGGTGTATTGCTGCCGCTATGGCTACGCCTTGAGCGCGACCTAACTTCAGCATCGACTGTACGTTCTTGCCAAAGAAAGGAGCCTCGATAGCCATTTCATCAGGTAACCATTCGTCAATGATGCCCGTCACCCGCTCAAAGATGCGTCCAAGTTTGATGTAGCCGTCACTGTATTTTCGCAAGTCAATTACCCCCATGGTCATCATTTGAGCATGTCCGTCGATAACTTTTAACAGACCATAGCCCATAAGATTGGTACCTGGATCTATTCCTAAGATAATCTTTTCTTTCATTCTGCGTGCAAAGGTACGAAGTTTTTGTAAAAAATCATCATCATTTTTGGGTATTCTTTAGTTTTTCTTATGCTATAGATGTCGATTTGAAAAAAATATATTATCTTTGCACTATGAAATTATCTGAGCTGAAGACTGGTGATCGCGGTGTGATAGTCAAAGTGACTGGACATGGCGGTTTTCGCAAGCGCATTGTTGAAATGGGCTTTGTTAAGGGCAAGACTGTAGAGGTGCTGCTGAATGCACCGTTACAGGATCCTGTTAAGTATAAAATCATGGGCTATGAGGTATCGCTACGTCATCAGGAAGCAGAGATGATTGAGGTGGTGTCTGTGAGAGCAGCACAGTTCAAAAACAGGCAGACAACTTCAGATGAAGAATTAGAAGTCATTACGGAGAGTCGGCTGCGTAGTGAGGCTTTGAAAGAGCGACGCCACTTGAATGTTGCTCTTGTCGGCAATCCCAATTGCGGTAAGACTTCACTCTTCAATTATGCCTCTGGTGCTCATGCCCATGTAGGAAACTATAGCGGTGTGACGGTAGATGCCTCGGAGGCAGAGGCTCATTTCTATGGCTACGACTTCAGCCTGACGGATTTGCCGGGTACCTATTCGCTGACCTGCTACTCACCGGAAGAACTTTATGTCAGGGACCATCTGACGGAGCATACGCCTGACGTTGTAATCAATGTTATTGACGCCACGAACCTGGAGCGTAACTTGTATCTTACTACGCAGTTGGTAGACATGAACATACGCATGGTTTGTGCACTGAATATGTACGATGAATTTGAACGTCGTGGCGACCACCTTGACTTAAAGGCTCTCTCTACGCTTTTCGGCATGCCGATGGTGCCTACTTCGTTTAAGTCTGGAATGGGTGTGAAAGAATTGTTCAAGGCCGTCATCCAAGTTTACGAGAGCACACAGGGGGTCTCACGCCACATACATATCAACTATGGTCATGAGATAGAGGACGGAATCAGCCATATCCAGCGTTTCCTAAAGGCCGACGAGCATATACGCCAGCGTTATAGTACGCGCTATCTTGCCATCAAGTTGCTTGAGGAAGACAAGCATACGGAGCAGTATATAAAACAGCATTTCATGGACGAGCATCGTCCCGAAGACTTTGAGCAGTTGGATGCTGCATGCCGTCATGCAGCAACACGCGTGAAAGAGGAGACCAATGACGATGCAGAGACTGCCATTATGGATGCCAAGTACGGATTCATCAATGGTGCTTTAAAGGAAACAGGCTTCCAGACCGGTACAAAGGAGAACTTGTACCATACAACGCATCTGATAGACAATGTACTATCGAACAAGTATATAGGCTTTCCCATTTTCTTCCTTATTTTATATATCATGTTCCAGACAACGTTTTCGTTGGGGCAGTATCCTATGGACTGGATAGAAGAAGGTGTAGGGTGGTTAGGCGACTGGATTAACTCAGCTATGACTGACGGACCGCTTCGCTCAATGCTGGTAGATGGCGTTATTGGAGGTGTTGGTTCAGTGATTGTTTTCTTGCCACAGATTCTTATTCTTTATTTCTTTATTTCCATCATGGAGGATTCTGGCTATATGGCACGCGCCGCCTTTATTATGGACCGTCTGATGCATAAGATGGGGCTGCATGGCAAGTCGTTCATACCACTTGTCATGGGTTTCGGGTGTAATGTACCTGCCATCATGGCAACACGTACCATAGAAAGTCGTCGTTCACGCCTTATTACAATGATGGTACTGCCATTCATGTCATGTTCAGCCCGTTTACCTATATATATGATGATTACCGGGTTGTTTTTTGCCGCCGAATATCGCTCGGCGGTTATGCTTTCACTCTATGCGTCAGGCATTCTGATGGCCGTTGTCGTGAGCAATATTCTGTCTCATTTCGTGTTGAAAGGCGAGGATACGCCCTTTGTAATGGAGTTGCCTCCTTATCGTTGGCCTACGGCAAAAGCTGTTGGCCGTCATACATGGGAGAAAGGCAAGGAGTATCTGAAGAAGATGGGCGGCATCATTCTTGTGGCGAGTATCATCGTTTGGGCATTGGGGTATTTCGGGACGATGGGTATAGCACCGTCGCTTGCTGAGAGTTTTATTGGCCGGATGGGACAGGCCATTGAACCCCTGTTTAGTCTTCAGGGCTTTAATTGGCAGTTAGACGTCTCACTCATTGCAGGTGTTGGAGCCAAGGAAATCGTTGCTTCTACAATGGGAGTCTTAGGAGGTTTCGAAGGTATTACACCGTTGGCTGCTTATGCTTATCTGCTGTTTGTATTACTCTATTTCCCTTGTCTGGCTACCATTGTGGCCATCAAGCATGAGTCCGGTTCATGGAGGTGGGCCGTTACTGCTGCTATTTACACGACATGTGTAGCTTGGCTTGTGTCGGCCTTGGTTTATCAGGGAGGTAGCCTATTCCTCAATATGTGAGAGTGAGTGTGCAAACGATGTGAAGAAATTGGTTGTGGTCTCTGCCGGATAATATTTTAAGAATTTTACCGAGCGGCGAACATGCCATAGCATTGCCGATGAGTTGGAGGTGTGCACGAAGATATTCTTCCCTTGTGAGAAATACCATTCTTCGGCATGGGAATTCTTCTGTTTGAACATTTCACGGATATACTTTTCCATGACTCCTTCGTCAGTAGGATTCATGAAGGGTAATTCCTCGGGGGTGAAGTGAAGCAGTTTGACAAGCATGATTGAAGAAAACTGTACCATTTCATTCATTTTGAGCGTGCCTATCCATTTTTTGAGCATCGTATAGTCAATCCTTTTACCTGATTGTCGCAACGTAATGCCAAGTTCCACCAATCGTTTCACGGGTATTCCTGCATTCAGGATAAACCGGGCAATTCCCAGCAACTGTAACAAGACTGTGCGTGTCTCTATACCTGACTCTTCTGAGTCAAGAATATTTTGCAGGTGGTGGTTGAGTACGGGATTGGTCAGATGATCAGCAATCAGCATGTCATTATCGTTATCTTCGTCATGGTAGGTGGCTTTACGCCATTTTTCAAGTAATTCCTCGGGCATTTGCACGAAGAACTGGTTCTGACTCTGCTCTATGCCTCTATAAACAATAGGGGCTACATCATGCATCTCCGAGAGTTGGTACAAACGGTTCCACTTCCAGACGGAAAGCGGTTCGAGCGTCTCAGTCGTGCCGAAGGCTCCAATGCGGAGCAGACGGTAGAAATTTCGGTCAATAATATTCATGAGTAACGGCGTGGATAACGAAATAGGATAGCAAATAAGGCAAATACGCCAATGGATAGAGGATAATACAGGTAGGGTAGGATGGCGATGGGATTTAACTGGGCCAGTCCTGCTGCCATTAATATTTGCGCCCCGTAGGGGATGAGTCCCTGCATCACACACGAGAACGTGTCAAGGATAGAGGCAGCCTTGCGGCTGTCTACGCCATAGCGGTCACCTATCTGTTTGGAAATGTGCCCTACAGTAAGTATTGCCACTGTGTTGTTGGCTGTGCAGACGTCTACCAACGCCACAAGTCCTGCTATTGACAGTTCTGCAGCACGCTTGGTGTGTACGTGGCGTGTCAGCCTGTTTATAATGAAGTCTATGCCACCTTGCTGCTTGATAATTTCCAGCAGCCCTCCTGCCATCATGGTAATGATAATAAGTTCTCCCATCCCCAGGATGCCATCACCCATAGCCTTCATCCAGCCAAAAATGTCGAACGACCCGTCAGCCATGCCGATGATGCCTGTCAGCAAAATACCAATTGTGAGTACAGCCATAACGTTCATTCCGAATACGGCCGTTAGCAGTACCACGATATAAGGCATTACTTTCAAAAAAGAAACATCGGCAACGTGTTGTGGGGTAGAGACTCCTGTCCCCATGATAATGTAGACGGCTAAGATGAGGATGGCAGGTGGTATGACAATGAACGAGTTGACGCGGAATTTGTCTGATAACTTGCATCCTTGGGTCGATGTGGCCATGATGGTAGTATCGCTGATGAACGATAGGTTGTCGCCGAAAAAGGAACCGCCAACCACGACGGCTGTCATGAGCGCAATGGAGGTATCTGTCTGTGATGCAACGCCTGCAGCAATAGGCGTTAATGCCACAATCGTACCGACACTGGTTCCTATGCTAAGCGAAATGAAGCAGGCTGCCAAAAAAAGACCTGCAAGTAGCATCTGTCCCGGTAACAGCGTGAGTGCCAGGTTGACAGTGGCATCAATAGCACCCATTTCTTTTGCAGAGTGGGCAAACGCTCCAGCCAACACAAATATCCATAGCATAAGCATCATTTGGCTCGTTCCTGCCCCGCGACTATAGATATCAATGCGTTCGCGTAGTGGCCGTCCGTCGTAGATAATGATGGCGTAGACTGATGCCACCATGAAGGCCACAGTAATAGGTACCTTGTAGAAGTCACCAGCAATGATGCTGGTGACTAAGTACAGGGTGATGAAAACCGCAAGCGGCGACAGAGCCAGAAGTCCCTTCTTCATGCTTGTTGCGTTTTCGCGAAAAGGGGTTAAAGGGTTACACCGTTCTTAAAGATGGAGATTTCGCGGTAGTCGTTCTCCTCGTTACGGGCAAGCTCGCCACTGGCAACGCTGAGCACCTTGTTGATGAACTCAGGCAGCAGCTCCTGCATGGTGCGACCCTCTACCAGCTGACCGGCGGAGAAGTCGACCCAGGCCGGCTTGCGCGCTGCCAGCGTGGGGTTGGTGGCTATCTTCATCGTGGGAACGAAGGTGCCGAAGGGCGTGCCGCGGCCTGTGGTGAAGAGCACGAGGTGGCAACCGCAGGAGGCCAGTGCCGTGGCGGCTACCAGGTCGTTGCCGGGTGCTGACAGCAGGTTCAGGCCCGTGTGCTGCAGACGGTCGCCATACTCCATGACGCCACTGACGGGAGCCTTGCCGCACTTCTGGGTACAGCCCAGCGCCTTGTCCTCAAGGGTGGAGATGCCACCGGCCTTGTTGCCGGGAGAGGGGTTCTCGCCCACGGGTTCGCCATGAGAGAGGAAATATTCCTTGAAGTTGTTAATCATGGAGACGGTCTGCTGGAAGAGCTGCTCGTTGCGACAGCGGTTCATGAGGATGGTCTCGGCACCGAACATCTCGGGCACCTCGGTCAGCACGCTCGTGCCGCCCTGAGCCACCAGCCAGTCGCTGAACTCGCCCACGAGCGGATTGGCAGTGATGCCGCTGAAACCGTCGGAGCCACCGCACTTCAGACCGACGCGCAGCTTGGATACGGGCACCTCCTGGCGCTGGTCCTGACGGGCTATGGCGTAGAGGCCGCGCAGGATCTCCATGCCGGCTTCCACCTCGTCGCCCTCCACCTTCTGGGTGACCAACAGCTTGATGCGGTCCTGGTCGTAGTCACCCAGCATCTTCATGAAGTCGTCGGGCTGGTTGTTCTCGCAGCCCAGGCTCAGCACCAGCACAGCGCCGGCATTGGGATGGAGGCAGATGTCGCGGAGCACCTTACGGGTGTTCTCATGGTCGCCGGAGAGCTGTGAACAGCCATAGTTATGATGCCAGGCGTAGACGCTGTCGATGTCCTGACAGCCCGTTTCCTGGCGCAGCTTCTGTGCCAGTTTCTCGGCAATGCCGTTGACACAGCCCACGGTGGGCACAATCCATATCTCGTTGCGCACGCCGACATCGCCGTTCTTGCGGACATAGCCCTTAAAGGAACGGTTTTCGTTGGCGATGCTAAGCTCTTCGTTAACAGGCTGATAAGTGTACTCCAAGGTGCCGCTGAGATTGGTCTTGAGATTGTTCTCGTTCACCCAGTCGCCGGCCTTCATGGGCTTGAGGGCATGGCCGATGGGGTAGCCGTACTTGATGATGTTCTCGCCCTCGGCAACGTCCTTGATGAGCACTTTGTGACCTGCGGGCGTGTCCTGATTGAGGACAATCTGCTTGCCGTCAACGTCAATGACCTCATTTTTTTTCTTCTCTACTAAGCAGACAACGACAGAGTCTGCAGGATTAATCTTCAGAAATGTAGCTTGCATAATGTTGTATTTGTTTTAGTTTTGGGTTTATCCTTTGAAGGTGCGGCGGTAGAAGTCAACATTCTCACGCGTTAGCAGCTCGATGGGCATGTAGTTGACGGGGTTCACCTTCTTCTTCAACACAATGGCCTCGAAGAGCGACTCGATGCAGGAGTAGCCCTGGCGGAAGGCATGCTGGGCAATGAGGAAGGAGATGCTGCCCTCGCGCACGCAGACCTCGTTCTTGGGCACCATGTCGTAGCCCATGATCTGAATGTCGCGGCGGTTGGAGTGTAGCAGGAAATCTCCAACAAGATGGGCCTTGGAGTTGAAGGTGATGCAATGATGAACCTGCGGATGTTTCTTAAAGAACTCCTCAAGTATCTTTTCGTAATTCTCAGGCTTCTCGTCTAACGGAAGGTTAACCTCGGTAATCTTTATATCGGGGAAGTGGTCGCGCATGTAATGGCGGAACCCCGTCTCGCGGTTCTCCTGTTGTTTGGAGGCGACATTGCCGTCGCGCATCTGTTTCATCAGCATAATCTCTTTCTCCTTCGAGGCGATGAGCATCAGCATGCGGGCAGCAAAATAGCCGCTCTGGAATGAGTCCTGACCGTAGAACGATAGCGGACGGAGGTCGGGCATGTAGGAGTCGAGCAGAATGAATGGTATCTGCCTTTCGTGCAACTGGTCGGTAAACTGCCGGGTAAGTTCCAGGGTGGATGGAACGACGATGACACCGCTGGGGTTCAGTCTCAAACAGTCAGTGGTAGCCTTCTCAAAGGTCTTGGGGTCGAATCTTTTATAATAAATAAACTCCACCGAGATGCCGAAGTCGCGGCGGTGTTCGCAGGCAGAGAGGGCCCCTTCCTCAATCTCTTCCCAGTAGGCTTCCGACTCATGCTTGGGCAGCAGGCAATAGAAGGTGTAACTCTTGTTATAGGCCAGGGCCGAGGCATACATGTTGGGCTTGTAGTCCATCTCCTCCAGAGCCTTGTTCACTTTCTCCAAAGCTTTCTTCGACACGTTGGGACGGTTGTGCAGCACGCGGTCGACCGTGCCTACTGACACGCCCGCCCGTTCAGCTATATCTTTTATTCTTATATTTTCTTTTGCCATGTGACACTTCTTTAAGAATGTTGCAAAGGTAAATAAAAACTTTGATACTGCCAAATTTCTGTGTGACGAAATCGGTTACGAAAGATTTTTTGTGCTTTATTTGGTGGTTTCAAAAAAACATTGTAACTTTGTAGTCGCAAATAAAAGAATCGTTTATCTATTCAACTAAAACAAACAAAACAATGGCAAAAATCGTAACATTGGGCGAGATTATGCTCCGCCTGTCGCCGCAAGGCAACGACCGTTTCATCCAGAGTGAATCATTCCGCATCATCCCTGGCGGTGGTGAGGCTAACGTAGCTATCT
>CAMYZO010000038.1 GCA_947303855.1 uncultured Prevotellaceae bacterium | reverse complement strand
TGTCGGCCTTCTCATACCAGGGGCGCTTGCCCTCGTAGTACTTGGCTGTGGGATACTCCTCAACATACTCCTTGATACGTCCGCGCTCCACGTTCTTCAGCTCCATGATGTAGTCGAGCTTAGAGCGATCGATGCCATCGGGATCGTAGATGTAACCGTCAGAGTCAGACATGGTCATGGGGATGGCACCCAGCTGCAGGCACTTCTCAGCAGCATACTGAGCCACGTTACCAGCACCAGAAATCAGCACTTTCTTACCCTTGATGTCGATGTTGCGGGTAGCCAGCATTGAGCAGAGGAAGTAAACGGTGCCGTAACCTGTAGCCTCAGGACGGATGAGCGAACCGCCGAAGGGGATTCCCTTACCAGTGAGCACGCCCTGGAACTGGTGGGTGAGCTTCTTGTACTGTCCGAACAGATAGCCAACCTCGCGGCCACCTACACCGATGTCACCAGCGGGAACGTCCTCGTCAGGACCAATCACGCGATAGAGTTCGTTCATGAATGCCTGGCAGAAGCGCATCACCTCAGCATCGCTCTTGCCACGGGGAGAGAAGTCTGAGCCACCCTTCGCACCACCCATGGGCAGTGTGGTCAGCGAGTTCTTGAAGGTCTGCTCGAAGGCGAGGAACTTCAGGATGCCCAGGTTCACGCTCTTGTGATAACGGAGACCGCCTTTGTACGGGCCAATGGCGTTGTTGTGCTGAATACGATAACCCATGTTGGTCTGGACGTTACCCTTGTCGTCAACCCAAGTAATACGGAACTCGCAAACGCGATCGGGGATGCAAAGACGCTCAATGAGGTTTGCCTTCTCGAACTCGGGGTGCTTGTTGTACTCTTCTTCGATGGTGGGAAGAACTTGGCTGACGGCCTGGATGTACTCCGGCTCGTTGGGGAAGCGCTGCTTCAACTGTTCTACAACTTGTGCTGCATTCATAATCTTTTTTCCTTTCGTTTGTTTATAAATAACTATTGATATTTGTTTTCGGGTTGCAAAATTACATCAAAAATCTGAAATACCAAACATTTTATCAAAAAATTTAAGAAAACACTTACTTTCTGTCATTCTTTTGATATAAATCAATGAAAAATGATACTTTTCTGCATGGTTAACGTGTGCGCGAACAAGACAAAGTGTCCTATTACCATTCCGGAGAATGATAATGAAATGGGAGATGAAGATGTTGTTGGTTATGCCAAGTAATACCTATATATAAATAAGCGGTATTACTTGGTATCAGTTATTTCGGTGATGAGGCACTTGATATACGGACGCTCCCAGTCGCGTTCATGGCGGCGCTGACCATCGAAGAGCATGAGGTCGAGATCAATGGGGACAATACCCAAGCGCTTTTTGGCTTCCGTGCGTCCAAAGTTTACCTCTGTCTGTTTCAGCCACTCCGTCAGCGACTTTTCGTCAAGAGGTGTTTGCCCGGCAACCAACTGATTGAGATAGGCATCGTGGCGTGGCGAATTGCCAATAGGCGTTGTCCAATGTTCTGTTGTGATGTGAATATCTGAAAGAATCTCTTCAAGGCAGTGTCGTGCCTTGGAGAGATTCTTCTTCTGAAAGCGGTTTGCAGCCAGGGATATGATGACGTGGTGCATCCTAACGATGTTTATCCCTTAGCAGAATTAATGCGTGACTTTACCTTGTCGACGTAGGCATCGATGGAAGCCACAGCCACAATATTCACAATGTCGCGGACTGAGGCACCAAAGTCGATGAAATGGATGGGTTTGTTCAGTCCCATCTGTATCGGACCGATGATTTCAACGTCGGCGTCAAGCATCTGCAGCATTTTGTAACTTGAGCGGGCGGAGGTGAGGTTGGGGAACACCAGTGTGTTGACCTTTCGTCCCTTCAGTCGGGTGAAGGGGTATTGCTCGTCGCGTAGTTCGCTGTCAAGGGCAAAGCCCAGCTGCATCTCGCCGTCGATGGGCAGGTCGGGATACAGGCGTTGCATCTCGCTGACAGCATCTTTCACCTTGCGGGCGCCGTCAGACTGAGAACTGCCGAAGTTTGAGTGGCTGACCATCGTAATGACAGGTTTCTCGTTGAAGAAGCGCACAGCCGTTGAAGCCAGTTTGGCAATATCAACCAGTGTGTCGGTGTCGGGGTTCTCGTTGACCAGTGTGTCGGCTATATAAAGGGTTCCCTTCGGTGAGTTGATAATGTGCATGGCACCGAAGTGCTGATACTCAGGACGGATGCCAATAACCTCCTTGACCACCTTGACAGTATTGGAGTATTTGGTATAAAGACCGGTGATGTAGGCATCGGCCTCTCCCGTCTCGACCATCATCATACCGAAGTAGTTGCGCTCGAACATCTTGTCGTTGGCCTCCTGGAAAGTATAGCCCTCACGCTGACGCTTCTCAGTCAGTATGCGGGCATAGCGTTCACGGCGCTCCTGCTCTGAGGGGTGGCGCAGATTGACAATCTCTATACCTTCGATTGACAATTCAAGCTTCTTGGCTAACTTCATGATTACCTCGTCGTTACCAAGAAGAATGGGCTGGCAAATGCCTTCGGCCTTGGCCTGTACGGCAGCCTTCAGCATAGTGGGATGGACGGCTTCGGCAAAAACCACGCGTTGCGGATGGGCGGCAGCAGTGGCATAGAGTTTCTGCGTCAGTTTGGTCTCTTGTCCGAGGAGCACGGAGAGCGAGTCCTTGTACTCCTCCCAGTTGTTAATCTGCTTGCGTGCCACGCCGCTGTCAATAGCCGCTTTGGCTACGGCAGCTGACACCTCGGTAATGAGTCGCGGGTCTACTGGTTTGGGGATGAAATAGTTGCGGCCGAAGGTCAGGTTGTTGACCTTATAGACATCGTTCACCACGTCGGGCACGGGCTGCTTGGCCAGGTCGGCGATGGCGTGAACGGCGGCCAGTTTCATATCCTCGTTGATGGCGGTGGCATGAACGTCAAGCGCGCCCCGGAAGATATAGGGGAAGCCTATGACGTTGTTAATCTGATTAGGATAGTCGGTGCGGCCTGTAGACATCAGCACATCGGGGCGGGCTTCCATGGCATCCTCATACGATATCTCGGGTACGGGATTGGCCAGTGCAAAGATGACGGGGTCTTTGGCCATTGTCTTCACCATGTCCTTTGACAGCACGTTGCCCTTCGACAGTCCCACGAAGACGTCGGCACCGTTGACGGCCTCTGCCAGAGTGGTTATGTCGGTGCGGCTGGTAGCGAAGAAGCGTTTCTGTTCGTTCAAATCCTGACGATCCTGACGGATGACGCCCTTGGAGTCGAGCATGACGATGTTCTCCTTGCTGGCACCGATGGCCATATAGAGTTTTGTACATGAGATAGCGGCAGCACCAGCACCGTTGACCACTATCTTTACCTTGCTGATATCCTTGCCGATTACCTCCAGGGCATTCTTCAGGCCGGCGGCGCTGATGATGGCAGTGCCGTGCTGGTCATCGTGCATGACGGGAATGTCGAGGGTCTTCTTCAGACGCTCCTCAATATAGAAGCATTCGGGAGCCTTGATATCCTCAAGGTTGATGCCGCCAAAGGTGGGGGCTATGCGCTCCACAGCCTCGCAGAACTTCTCGGGGTCTTTTTCCGCCACCTCGATGTCGAACACGTCGATGCCGCCGTAGATCTTGAACAGCAGACCCTTGCCCTCCATGACCGGCTTGCCGCTCATGGCCCCGATGTCGCCAAGCCCCAATACTGCCGTACCGTTGGAAATGACGGCTACCAGATTGCCTTTGTCGGTGTATTTATAGGCATTGTCGGGATTTTCCTGAATTTCCAGGCACGGATAGGCCACGCCCGGCGAGTATGCCAGGCTGAGGTCTGTTTGGGTACGGTAAGCCTTCGTAGGCTTTACTTCAATTTTTCCGGGCCGTCCGTTCTCATGATACTGTAGTGCGGCCTCTTTGGTGATTTTTGCCATGCTTCGTGTATTATTAATTGGTCGTAGTTCTCTTTTGGTTTGCAAAAGTAATAAAAAACTGTGAAAAATCAGAGGGTTTTGTTGATTTTTTGTATCTTTGCACACAAATTACAAATTTATGCAGGAAATAAAGACTTTTACAGACTATAAGTTGTCGCTCAAGGATCGTATACTTGACACTGCCATGAAAGCTTTTGCCGAACAGGGCGTAAAGGCTGTAAAGATGGATGATATTGCAGCGTCACTGGGAATCTCGAAACGAACGCTATACGAAATCTATGATACTAAGGAGCAGGTTATCTTCGAGGGGCTGCGCCGCTATCACCGTATGAAGAGCGAGCGGGTGATGGCTTTTGCGCAAGATTCTAATCATGACGTTCTTGACATGGTTATTTTTTTATATCAGACACATATCAAAGAGACCGGGAACCTGAAGCCTGCATTTTATGACGAACTGGGACGCTATCCGTTGATAGAAGACTATCTGAAGCAACAGCGACAGAAAAATTTGAATGACTTCAAGGATTTCCTGCAACGTGGTGTGGACGAGGGGTTCTTCCGTGAAGAAATAGACTATGATATCGTTCTCCATATTTTTGAGGCTTTGAGTGACTACTTGCGTAGCACACGCTTGATTGAAAAATACACGTTTGAACAGATTTTCTTTAATATGGTTTTTGTTACATTACGAGGTTTTTGTACGTCAATGGGTATAGAAAAGCTTGACCGTTTCTTTGCGGAGAACCGCTAACGCCAGAACTTTGCAACATGTAATGGCAGAACACCCGTACGACCAGAAAATCGCACGGGTGTTCTGCTTTGAATAAAAGGGTGAAGTTGTCTTGCTAAACTATCTCTGGCTGACATACTTATGCAATGTCTTTCGGACAGCGCCAGGTGCAGCGTACAACTCTTTGACCATGCCCTCAATTTGTTCGCCAAGGCCGGCTTCATAGAGGTCGAGGCCAAAGACATCCTTGCGGCTGTAGAGGTTATGCAGGCAGGAATAGTCCTGGTCGGGTTTTCCCAGTTCAAGGGGGGCAACAATAGCCTGCAGTTCCTGCAGCATAGGGTCGGGCGACGGTTCGAAGGGCTGTCCATTATCATCGATGCCTTTCAGGTAGCGGGCATAGCCTGCCAGCGTTAGCGGAATAAGGATAAGGTTCTGCTTGTCAAGTTTGCGGTCCAGATACTTCTTGATGGTCTCGCCGAAGCGGATGGGCAACTTCTGGGAGGTGTCCATGGCAATACGCTGTGGAGCATCGGGCATGAAGGGGTTGGGCAGTCGGCGGTTAATGACCGCGCCAATGAACTCGTAGGGGTTGAGCACGCCAGGGTCGGTCACTACGGGCATGGCCTCCATATAGCCAATCTTCTGGATGAATGCACGCAGGTCATCATCCTTCATCTCAGCGGAGATAAGCGTATAGCCCAGCATGCAACCATAGATGCTCATGGCTGTGTGTAGCGGGTTCAGACAGGTGGTCACCTTCATGGTCTCCACCTTGTCGACGGTCTCTCGGGTGGTGTAGAGAGCGCCGCCGAGGTCGAGTGGCGGACGTCCGTTGGTATAGTGATCCTCGATAACTAAATACTGTACCTCCTCGGCATTGACGAAGGGGGCGGTGAATGTATGTTTCTCAGTTTCAATGTAGTTGTTGTCCTGGAAACCGTCTTCAGCCAGCAGTTCCTTCACCTTCTGGTGAGGACGTGGCGTAATCTTGTCGATCATCGACCAGGGGAAAGTCACCTTCGTCTCGTCCTTCAGGTAGTCGACAAAAGCCTGGGGGACAAGGCCGTCCTGCAGCCAGCGCTCAGCGTATGCGAAGACACCAGCCTTCACTTTGTCACCGTTATGCGAGCAGTTGTCCATAGACTGAACGGTCAGCGGTAGTTGTCCTGCCTTCCAACGCTCATAGAGCAGGGCTGCAACCTTACCCATGGCAAAGACGGGATTCAGCCCGCGGGCAAGGTCGGCATCATTGAAACCGTAGCCCTTTTCGGTGATAGTGAATGATATCATCTGGAGGGACGGATTGCGGAATATTTCCACGAGACGCTGCCAGTCGGGGAACTGAGGGTCGGCCTTCAGGGCTTCTGTGACTGATGCGATGACCTTCTTCTCAATGTTACCGTCAGACTGCAGCGACACAAGTAGTGAGAGATTCTCGTAGGGGGCGTATGCCTTATCGACAACTTCAAAATCGAAGGTCTCGGCTACGATGACGCCACGGTCATATTTACCTGTGTTTAGTGCATCGTTAAGGATGGCTGCCGGAAAGGCACGGAAGATGTTGCCGCCGCCAAAATGTACCCATGTAGGTTCTTTGGCAGTCTTCTCACGCACGGCCTTGATGTCAAACTTGGGAAGCTGATAGCCTTTTTGCTCCCACTCAGCAGCGTTCAGTTCGCCGCTCAATATGTCAGTAAGTTTCATCGTTGTCAATTATTAATTGTCAATTATCTGTTTTAATCAAAAAAGCCGGGTTGTTTGTATTCTATCCCAAGTTCGCGGTCGACAGTGGCCAGAATTCCCTGTACCTGTCCTAAGGCGAACATACGGCCCAGAAGCGTATAGCCGGCGTTATGGCCGTGGCTTGACTCGTCCATGATGCCGCCAGGTTCGTCGGTGAAAGTCATACCGTGGTCTACACGCATAGGCAGTTGCGGATTCTCTTTCTCAAAGATGCGGCACAGCTCGATGAGGTCGGCACGTCCGCCCAGGTGGCTGGCTTCGGTGAAGTCGCCATTGGGGAAGATGTGGCAGGAGCGTAGGTGAACGAAATGGGTGCGTGAGGCGAACTTGCGTGCCAGGTCAACCACATTGTTATAGGCACCCGCTGAGAGACTGCCGGCACAGAAGGTCAGACCGTTATGCTTGTTGGGCACGGCATCAAGGAACCACTGGATATCCTCCTCGGTGCGCACAATGCGTGGTAAGCCAAGAATCTCAATGGGGGGGTCATCAGGGTGTACGCACATGTTCATATCGCACTCCTCGCAAACGGGCATGATGGCTTCGAGGAAATATTTCATGTTCTGACGCAACTGACTCTTGTCTATGCCTTTATACAAGTCAAGAAATTCGCGGAATTTCTGTACCGGTGCTTCGTCATTCTCAGAAAAATTGCCGCTGACGAATCCCTGGGTCTTGATAACGATGTTCTCCACCAGCTTGTGGTCCTTCTCAGGAGTCATGGTCTTTGCCAGTTCGTCACATTCGGCCAGCACGTTACGTCCCTGTCCCCAGCCTTCGGGGAAGGAGAACTGTGCCCACTCTTCGCGTGCTCCCTTGCGCTTGAGGATATAGATGTCGAAGTAGGCAAACTCGGCATAGTTGAAGTAGAGATTCGTGGCACCATTGGGATTGTTGTGGAAAAGGTCGGTGCGGGCCCAGTCGAGCACGGGCATGAAGTTGTAGCAGATGCAATGGATGCCCTCGGCAGCAAGGTTGCGAAGTGATTCTTTATAGACTTCTATCTGCTGGTCGCGGTCAGGACCGCCATACTTAATGGTCTCTACCACGGGCAGCGACTCCACCACCGACCAGCGCATGCCGTAGGACTCAATATACTCGCGCAAATCGCGAATCTTCTCGCGTGTCCATACCTGTCCTAAGGGTACGTCATGCAGGGCGGTGACGATACCTTCAACACCGATTTGTCTTAACATGGCAAGCGTAATCTTGTCTTTCTTGCCAAACCATCTCCAAGTTCTTTCCATAGTTTATTGCTTTGAGTTTTAGATTTGCAATGTGGTTGCAAAGTTACAGTTTTTTAGTGGAAACCGGGCATGGAAAATTGTTCAAAATACTGTGTTTTTGTGTCACAGCCCTAATTTCTTACGTTGTTTCTTGGTCATTTGATAGTAGAATGGTGGAATACGGGTGTCGCTGGGGGTCAGTGCCACTCGCTGATGTCCTTTCGTCGGTTTCCTCATTTTGATGCTCACGGGGGCACTCTCATTACCATAGCGGTCGACAGCCGTTACGGCATAATAGAGCTGCTTTCCTGGTCTGTGAGGCAGGTGGATGCTGTTGCCCATGTGGCGCGTCGCTACAAGGTTGCGGGGCTCGTCAGTATCTATTTCGGGCGTTGTCGAGGCATAGACATTATATAATAGGTAGGGACTGTTGCTGCGGTTACGAGCGTTATCCCATGAGACGCGGTCGATGCTTTCAGTACGCTGTACGAGGAGGCGGGTAGGGGCTTCCGGCGCTTTGTCAGAGATCCAGGTCATAGGGGGTATCAATGCCGGTACTTCGTCAAATTGTCGGGCAAAGTCGTAGATGCCCCGTGTGTTATCAGTCAGGAACATTGAACGGAAGTAGCAGTGACCGATACCGTTCTGACGTGAAAAGCTCATCTCGCGTGTGACGTCACCAAGCGTCCAGTTTCCCTCCTTGGGCGATAGGAAGTAGATGCCCAGTCCTGAGATGATGGTGCGTCCGTATGAGCGCTCTTTCCAGTCGAGAGCAAAGGGGTAGTAGTTGTTCCCTTTGAAATACATCATGGGGTATAACTGGTCCATCAATCCCTCACGCAGCCATCCCTGTGCATCCTGACAGACGGCATTGTAGGCATTCCAGCCGCCGGAACGGTAGCGGGTAAGGTCGCCCGACTTGCCTATCGGCGAGCACGACAATTTCACCCACGGTTTAAGTGTCTTCACAGCATGGTGAATCTTACGTACGATACCGGTGATGTTCTCTCTGGCCTGATGTCGTGGTATGCGCATTCTCCAGTTCTCCGGATAGCGTATGTAGTCAAGGTGTATGCCGTCAACGTCGTAGCGTTGGGTCACCTCTGCACAGATGCTGGCCAGATAGTCGCCGGTTTCCGGCTGCTCAGGATCCATAAAACCGTCCTGGCCAATGGTCTTGACTATCTTTGGGTGCTTCTTTTTAAAGTCCTTAAAACGTTGCTCTGTGGTTTTCCCGATGGGCAATGTGACCATCCACGCATGGCACTCCATGCCGCGACGGTGGCATTCGTCAACAGCAAACAGCAAGGGGTCATAGCCAGGTGAATATCCGTGTTTTCCCGTCAGACAGAGATCGAAAGGCTCAAAGCTTGAAGGGTAGATGGTGGTGGCTCTTATTCGAGTCTGTATCAACACGGTGTTGATGCCTGCTTGCTTCAGCTTGTCAAGTATATTGGTAAGTTCGCGTTTCTGCGTAGCCGCATTTTGTGACTTAGGCCAGTCAATACCGCCGATGGTAGCCAGCCATACAGCCCTTACCTCATGCTTTTGCGCTTGTGTGTTCAGTGCGATAAAAGTCGCTATGATGATTATTATTGCTTTCAATTCTATTATTTGTCCTTAATTTGCGTGCAAAATTACATATTTTTTTTCGTTTATCAAATAAAAGTGTTAACTTTGCATCAAAAAAGAAAGAGAAAAGATGATTTCATTTACATTAAGTCTTGTGGCGCTCGTTCTTGGCTATCTGTTCTATGGCCGTTTTGTGGAGCGTGTGTTTGGTCCTGATAATCGTGTAACACCGGCCGTTGCAAAGGCCGACGGGTTGGACTATATTGTGTTGCCCAACTGGAAGATTTTCATGATTCAGTTTTTGAACATTGCAGGCACAGGTCCCATCTTTGGTGCTATTATGGGAGCCAAGTTCGGTCCTGTTGCCTATCTTTGGATTGTGTTGGGCTGCATCTTTGCCGGTGCCACTCACGACTACCTGAGCGGCATGTTGTCGATGCGCCACGACGGTGCCGGACTGCCACAGCTTATCGGTAAGTACCTTGGTACGACCACAAAGTCGGTTATGCTGGTGTTCACCGTCCTGCTGCTTATCATGGTAGGTACGGTATTCGTCTATTCACCGGCAGAAATCCTCCATTCTATTGGTGGGGCAACCATCATGTGGGTTATCATCATTTTCTGCTACTATATCATTGCAACAATGCTACCCATCGATAAGATTATCGGCAAGGTTTATCCGCTGTTTGCTTTTTCGTTGCTGTTTATGGCAGCGGCGCTGATGGTATGGCTGTTTTTGCATTGGCCGACGGTACCCGAGTTATGGACACATTTTTATAATATGGGACAGGCTGCAGAGCCCGACAAGTGGACAGACCAGATTTTCCCAGCCCTGTTCATCACCATAGCCTGCGGAGCCATCTCAGGCTTCCATGCTACACAGACACCGCTGATGGCCCGTTGCGTGAAGTCAGAACGCATGGGACGCCCCATCTTCTATGGAGCAATGATTACTGAAGGTGTTGTCGCGCTGATATGGGCTACAGTGTCGGCTTGGTTCTTCTATGGAGAGCCGGCTCCGGGCTATACGCTGATAGAGGCAGCCTCAGCAGGATTCCACACGTCGGCACCGGCCGTGGTAAACCTGATATGCAACGACTGGCTTGGCGTAGCCGGTGCCATTCTGGCTATGTTGGGTGTGGTGGCAGCCCCCATCACTTCTGGCGACACCGCCTTCCGTTCAGGTCGTCTCATTGTTGCTGAGTGGTTGAAGATGGACCAGCGCCCCATCGTCAAGCGTCTGATGATTTGTATACCCATGTTTGGCTGCTCCATTGCCATGTTGATTTGGCAGATAGAGAATCCCGATGGCTTTAACACCATCTGGCAGTACTTCGGATGGTCGAATCAGGCCTTGAGCGTCTTTACCCTGTGGACGCTGACGGTCTATCTGGTGCGTCAGCGCAAGTGCTTCTGGATTACCCTTTTCCCGGCACTGTTCATGACTTTTGTCTGCTCAACATGGCTGTTTGTCTCGAAGCAGGCTTTTGAACTTGGTGATACTGGTTATGCCATCGGCCTTGCCTGTCTGTGTGCCGCCATTGCCTGGTTTGCTCTTTGGTATCGTAAAGAAAGAAAAACAAATAACAATTAAGTATTATGAGAAAGAAAATTGCATTATTTGTGACCGCAGTAATGATGTCATTGGCTGCACACGCACAGTTTGAATCAGGCAAAATGTATGTTGGTACATCGCTGTCAGGCTTTGACCTCAGCTATAGAGGACTGACGGGCGGACATATCGGCATACAAGGCAAGGTGGGCTATCTGCTGGCCGACAACGTCATGCTGACTGCACAGACTGCTTATGAGAAATACAAGGATGTGCCTTACACATTGTCGGCAGCCGCTGGTGCACGCTATTATATACAGCAGAATGGAATTTATCTTGGTGCATCGACTATCATCAAGCACGGCGATAGCTACGACGACTTCCTGCCCAGCATTCAGGTAGGCTATGCTTTCTTTGTCAACCGTATGCTGACTATTGAACCTGAGATTTACTACGAGCAGTCGTTCAAGAATCACAGCGACTACAGTCAGATAGGATTGCGTATCGGTTTAGGTATTTATCTTTTCAAGGAAACGTTAAAGAGTTTTAAGCGTTAGAATATTATGTTAAGTGTAGACGAATTGGTAGACAGACTTATTGACCTGTCATTTGCAGAGGATATAGGTGATGGTGACCACACAACCTTGTGTTGCATTCCAGAGGATGCTATGGGGCGGTCGCATCTGCTCATCAAGGAAGACGGCATTCTGGCCGGAGTGGAAATAGCAAAAGAGGTGTTCCGTCGTTTCGACCCCGACATGCAGGTGGAAGTACTCATGCAAGACGGCACCCGTGTGAAAAAGGGTGACATCGCCATGGTTGTTACCGCCCGTGTACGTTCCCTTCTTCAGACAGAACGACTGATGCTGAACATCATGCAGCGCATGAGTGGCATTGCAACCATGACCGACAAGTACGTACGCCGTCTGGAGGGCACAGGCACCCGCGTGCTGGATACGCGCAAGACAACGCCGGGCATGCGCATGCTTGAGAAGCAGGCAGTGAAGATTGGCGGGGGGACTAACCACCGCATCGGACTGTTCGACATGATACTGCTGAAGGATAACCATGTGGACTTTGCCGGGGGCATCGTGCCCGCCATCGACCGTTGCCATCAGTATCTGAAGGAAAAAGGACTTGACCTGAAGATTGAGATTGAGGTACGCTCGTTCGACGAGCTTCAGCAGGTGCTTGACCATGGTGGTGTCGACCGTATCATGCTTGACAACTTCTCGGTGGCCGACACCAGGAAAGCCGTGGAGATGATTGACCGCCGCTATGAGACGGAGTCGAGTGGAGGCATCACCTTCGATACCATACGCGACTATGCCGAGCAAGGAGTAGACTTCATCAGTGTCGGTGCCCTGACCCACTCTGTCAAAGGACTTGACATGTCGTTCAAGGCATGCTGACCATATTTCTGAACATTCTGCTAAGCATCTTTACTCCGCCAGTGGATTATGACATCTCACTGGCGGGGAATTTTGGTGAACCACGTCCTCACCACTTCCATGGCGGGCTTGATATCCGTACGGACGGCGTCGAAGGTAAGCATATCTATGCCATTGGTGACGGCTATGTGTCGCGTGTCACCGCTGGTCTCTACGGCTTTGGCAATGCCGTCTATATCACTCATCCCACGGGCCACACCTCCATCTACTGCCACCTGAAGTCGTTTTCACCGCGCATCAAGACGGCAATGCGTAAGTATCAGTATAAGCACCAGACGTGTGTGGCTGACGTCAAACTAACACCCCTCGACGTGCCCGTCAGCCAGGGACAGTTTATTGCTCTTAGCGGCAATACCGGTAACTCCATGGCCCCGCATCTGCATCTGGAGGTCCACGATACGAAATCGTGGAACATGCTTGACCCTTACCAGTTTCTCAACGAGTTCATTGCCGACAGCGTTGCTCCTCAGGCTCACGGCTTTATGGCCATACCCTTAGGCGGTACTTTCAATGGCTCTGCTGATAAGCAGGTGTTTTCACGTGGTGGCAGGCTTACGGCCTGTGGACCTGTGGGGTTTGCCTTATGGGCAGACGACTATATGCAGGGCAGTTACAACCACTACGGCATTAGCGAGACACTGCTCTACGTTGACGGGCAGGTGACCTTCCATAGCGTTGTCGACAACATTCCCACGCAACTGAACCGTATGGTCAACTCCTGGGGCGACTACGACTACTGGCTGCATCATCGCCGCTGGTACATGAAGTCGTACATCGAGCCTGGAAACAGGCTTGCCTGTCTGCATGCAGACGAAAACCGCGGTGTCATTAAGTTCGACGAGGAGCGTGACTACCAGCTGGAGTATGTCCTGCGCGACTTCAAGGGCAATGAAGCACGTTATCCGTTTACCGTCAGCGGTGTGCCAGCCCAACTGCCAGAGCCGCCACGTCCGACGTCATCGGCTGTCAGACTGCGCTGGAACCGCACTAACAGCTACAGTCGCCCCGGTCTGCAGTTGGTGGTACCTTATGGCTTTCTGGCTGCCGATGCCATTATCAGACCACGTCTTCGACGTCAGCCGCAGGCGTGGTCAGATGCCTGCCAACTGTCGGAGTTCTCGCTCCCGCTGATGACTGCTGCCGAACTGAGCATCCACGTTAACCGCACGGTCACCAATAGCGTGGTCGACGACTTCGACCCCGCGAAACTCTATATCACCAATGAGAACGGCGCCTACATGGGGGGCAGCTATCATGACGGCTGGGTGACAGGACAAATCAGGGAGTTGGCCGGATGCTATGAGGTAGCCTACGACGACCAGCCGCCCCGTGTCAGTCCCATTGCCGTCAGCGGTTCCCGGCTACTGCTGAATGTCATCGACAGCGAGAGCGGTATAGCCACATGGACAGCCACGGTAGACGGCCGGTTCATTGTCTTCGATGATCTTGAGAAATCGTCGTTCTTTGCTTGTGAGCTGCATGAGTCATGGCTGCAAAAAAGCGGTCGTCAGCACCACTTGCACTTCGAGGTGACCGACAACCGCCGTAATACCCGCGTCTACGAGACGACGTTTACCTATTAGAAAAGCTTATTGGGATAGACACCTTCGTCAACCAGTTTCTGGATGCGGTCGACGGTAGCCTGACGGTCGGCAGCATAGGTGACTCCGAACCACTTTGACGTGGTGTCGAGCACCTCGCAGGTAGCCGTTCCCTCGGTAATAAGCTTGTTCACCATCAGGGGGATGAAGAACTCAGCCTTCAGGTTCTCCATGTTCTTCGGGTCGCTCAGGAACTCCTTGAAGTAAGCCTCAGAATAGTCGAAGTAGTCGGGAGTGAAGCCCCACATATTCATCGATACAGGCACGTTCTCCTCCAGGGCCTGCCACTGTCCCTGCTCATCCTTGTAGCGGATGGGCTGGTCGGCAGCACCAGCCTGAGAGCCATCAGCAGCACACCGTACAATCTCCGTACGCTCCACGACGTCCGTCAGGTGACGCTTGTCGTTGTAGGCGCATACGCCGCGTGCCACGGTACCGTTCTCGCTCAGCGTGTTGCAGCAGCGGAATCCCACCATGGCATATTCGTTCTTCGAGCCTTCCTTCAGTCCGCTCAGGAACTTGCCTATCTGCATGAAGGCGTCGCGTCCGTAGAAGTCGTCGCAGTTGATGACGCAGAAGGGTTCGCGGATAACATCCTTGCCCATCAGCACGGCGTGGTTGGTACCCCAGGGCTTGACACGGCCTTCAGGTACGGTGAATCCCTCAGGCAGAGCGTCGAGGGCCTGGAAGCACAGTTCACACTTCACCTTGCCCTCGTATTTGGCAAGTATCTGTGTGCGGAACTGCTCTTCGAAGTCCTTGCGGATAACCCACACGATTTTGCCGAAGCCTGCCTGTATGGCATCGTAGATACTGTAGTCCATGATTGTCTCGCCGTTGGGACCCAGACCGTCAAGCTGTTTCAGTCCACCATAGCGGCTGCCCATACCGGCAGCAAGTAAGAAAAGAGTTGGTTTCATAATTCTGTAGTTATAATTGTTTTTAAGAGTTAACTGAGTGCAAAGTTACAACTTTTTTGTGGACTTACGGAGTGAATGCTGTTAAAAGGAGTTAACAAGGCTTAGAATGGATAGCCGATAGCAAAGTGCAGGGCCTGTGAGTCATTGAAGTTGCCGATGTTGAAATAGCCGGAGCGGCCAGTGTTATAGGGCAGATGCAGAGCCAGGCCCCAGTCGATGCGTACGACGAGAAAGCCGAGGTTGTAGCGCAGTCCGACGCCCGTGCCTACAGCCATCTGGTCGAAGAAGCGCGAGGGGCGGAATTTGGCGGCTTCAGCAAACGCGTTGATGAAGTCCACATATTCTTTTGCGTCTTCTGCTCCTACTGTATCGCTGAAGTCTTCATCTGTATAGCTGTCCATTTTGTTCAGCCATACGTTGCCGGCATCAAGGAAGAGTGCTGCTTCGAGATTGCCGAACAGCCGTGGTCTGTATTCAAGGTTGGCAACAAATTTCGTGTCGCCGTTCTGTAGTGCGCTGGACAGTTGGCGTCCGCCGCCAATGAAGGCTACCCTTCCAGGGCCGACGCCGTGTACTGTAAAGGCACGGATGCTGTTGGCACCGCCTACGTAGAACATTTCAACGTATGGCACTTCATTGGTATTACCATATCCATAAATATAGCCTGCGTTCAGATGGCCTACCAGTGTTGAACTGCTGTTAAGTCGCCAGGTCTTGGTAAAGTCGGTCTCTATGCGCAGGAACTGTGCGTAAGGATTCCTGAACAGCGTCTTTCCCTTTTGGTTCCAGTCGTGTCCGCAGAGCAGATCCCACAGCGCGATGACATTGCCAGCCTCAGCAATGGTGGTCTCCCATCTGATGGGATTGCGTAGCGTAGAAGGGCTGGTGTAGGTGTAGGTATAGCGCATCTTGGTGATAAACTTGTCTTCCATGCTATTGGCAAGATACAGGTTGCTGTCAAGCAATGCCTGGAACTCTGCGGTACGGGTGTTGATGAACTGATACTTCACCGTCAGCGGCGAGAACTCATGCCGGCTCTGCTTTGAGGTTTGCCAACTGTAGGTCCACTCGCCGCCGGCAATATGCATGCGGTAGTAGCCCGGACGGTTGACGATGTCGAACGAAGCCTTGGCCAGTGTTGTGGGCGTTGAGATGAACTTGCGCGGCTTGGGCCGTCCGTCTTTGCCGCGTCGTATGCGGTCGCTGTCGTAAAAGGGCGCTATAATGCGCGGGAACTCAATTGAGGCATCGGCACCATACTGGTAGGTGTTCATATTTCCCGTCGCGTTTTTCTGCCACTCGTAGCTGCCGTGCAGGTTGATGTCAAGTTTTTCGCCGCCCTTGAAAGCGTTGCGCCTGGTGAGACCCACTTTCAGCTCAGGGCCGTAGCGTCCTATGGTGCGTCCGTTAATTAAGGTTTCTGAATAGAAGTCATACGGTTTGTCGAACGTGCAATTTACTCTTAGGTCAAGGGAGTCGTTATCGCGTGGCGTAAACTGGAAATCCACCGAAGTAAAGACTCCCGTGGCATTAAGTTTGGATACTGTCTCTTGGTATTTCTCAAAGCTGAAGGCCATGCCCGGGCGAAGACGCATGTTCTTCAGCAACACCCGTGGCCGTATGGGCGGGTTCTTGCTGCCGCCCCATAAGATGTGCAGGTGACGGCGCGTGATGCTGTCGGTCATCTGTTCACGCACATTGCGCCGCAGCTGTAAAAACGTATTGCCGATATACCACTGCTTCATGGCCTCTTCAGGCAGTCCACCGGCTAACTGTATGCGCATCTGAGCGTGGTTGGCTTCGTTCACGGTGTCGGCCAGGTAGGTGGTGTAACTGGGTGAGAAGTAGTAATAGCCGTTATTGCGGAGTAGCGTTCCTATACGCGTGCGCTCGTTTTCAAGGGCGCTGACTGTGAAGGGGGCGTTTTTGCGTACAAGAGCGTCATCGGCAGTGGAGTCAATGAGGTGTCGTGGCAGTTCGGGGAATCCCACGTAGGCAATGCTGTCGAACTTATACAGGGAATCCAGATGCACGTGGTATGCAATCTTGCAATTCTTCGGATTCTTCTGTGGCACCGGCTCGTAGGTGACGGCAGAGCGGAAGTAGCCGTTGTTTTTCAGCACCGACTGAGCCACCGATGCGCGCAGGGCCGGGTTCACCTTACTCATCAGCACCGGCGGTTTGCCAAACGACTTGGTCATCCAGCGTGCGAACTTGGTGTCCTTACTACTATATTTGTTATGTACCCAGAGTCGCCATGAGAACGGTGAGCGGTAGTAGCTGCTACCGAGGATGGCACCGTTGGGGGCAGTGGCCAACGCCACCTCCACTTCGGCCTTGACATCATCAAGGTGCCGTTTGTCGTTATCCTCGTATTTGCCGGCGTCATCGTAGCTTATCTTGGTCAGTCCCACAAACAGCTGATCACCATCGGGAACGTTTTTCGTTGATATGCATGATGCCAGGAGGCAGCACAGACAGCACATGCTGATTATTCTTGTTTTCATGGTTGCTGGGTTTTTAGGGTGTCGGTACTGAGGCTGTCACGCTGTGTGGCCCTTACATTTCTTTCCGTGGTGAGAAGAGTGTTCTGCTGGCGTTTGAAGACATCCCAGAGCGAATCCATCTTTTTGCGCCACACGTAGCCAATGCCATAGAGTCCTGTGTAGCCGTCGAGCCAGTCGTAGATGTTCTGTTGGTAGAACAGCTTGACGTTTTTCGTGGCGTTCTGGTCCAGTCGGTATTCCATGGTGACGTTGTCAAAGAACGACTGTTTTTGTCCGGGTATTTCGCTTGCTCCCGACGACACCTTGCCGCCGAACTGAATTTTCAGGCGGTTGTTAAACAGCCGTTTTGAGAACTTGAATGAGTAATCGGTGTGCGACTGTCCGGAGGCGTCGGTGGTGTTGTCCATTCCCACGCTGAGGTCGAGAGTCTTCAGTGCCGAACCGGCAATGTTGTTGATTTCGCTCTGCAGGTAGGCGCTGAGCACGGAGTTCATGGAGAAGCCGTTAGTGTTACCATCGGCTAAGTACATGCCTGTGGTGAGCATGGTGACTGCCAGTTTGCCGCGCTCCTCTGCCGACATGGATTGCAGTTCGCTGTTAATGTTATTGTCCTCAGGTGCTGAAATAACAAACTGCAGTCCCATGTCGCTCAGGGTCTTGGTAATGACCACACCGCAGTCGAACACCACCGAGCGGCTCTGTTCGTTGCCGTCGCTGACAGAAGCCTTCGTACGTTCGGTGGCTGTAATGTTGAGCCTGGGGTTCATGGGGTCGCCGGTGAACTCCACGTAGCTGCCGTCCTGAATGGTGAACGTCTTCAGCGGTATGACGGGCAGCGAGTACTTCATCTCGCCGCTGGCCAGCGTATAGCGTCCTGTGAGCGACAGTCCGTCGGTGCCGGTGTACTGCATCCTCAGGTCGCCGCCTCCCATGAGGTCGATGTAGTTCGTTTGCTCCGTATTGAGGTTACAGACGATGTGTGCCCCTTGCGACACGCTGAGCGTCATGGTCATTTCCAGTCCCGATGGGGTGGGGCGATGGGTGCTGACGGTCTGTACTGAATCTGTGAAGTCGGTAAATTTCACCAGTTCTTCCAGGCGGTTGTCGGTGGAGAGTGGTGAGTCGAGCAGCATATAGGTCATGTCTGTAGAGCCGAGCACATCCAGCCGTCCGCGCATCTTGAGGGCATCGAGTGGTCCGTTCAATCGGGCGAAGAAGTTGACAAAGGCCTTACCGAAGACAATAGACTGAGGTTCCTGGCGGGCGTTGATAAGCTGCAGGTTGCGTGCCCTCATGCGCATGTCCATCATCACGCGGTCCAGGTTTGAGAAGTCAATGTCGGCCTGCATGTTCAGCGGCTCGTCGTTATAGGCGTAGAGTCCGAAGTTCTCCAATAGCAGGTGTGAGCCAACGATGCGTACCGGGTCGTTGTCGAAGCGCATGCGTACGCCATAGGGTCTGCTTACCAGATAGGCAGAGTCCAGGTAGACTTCGCCGTCGACGATGGGCTTGGCTGTCGTGCCCTTGATGGCGAGTTCTCCTTCGCCGTAGCCGTCGAGACCTATCAGCTGGTCGGGTACGAAGCCGTTGACGAGGGACAGCGGCAGGCGTGTCATGGTGAACCGGGCATCTATGTTGTCTTCTTTGTCAGCCTTCTTTCCTGGTATAAGGTTGCCTTGTAGCAGTCCGAACTCCTCGTCGTCAAGCATGAGTCGTGCTTCCACGGCGTGACCTTCATCTTCCCGCTGCATATAGACCAGTTCGGTGCTGATATTGCCAATCTTCGATCCCTCGTAAGCCATGTTCTGTACCGCCATGTCAGACACCACCGAGAAGTGTTCATCCTGGTCTTGCACAATATGGAAGTCGCCGTTGAGTACACCGCTCAGGCGTGGCAGGTAGGGTATCACCGACGACAGCTCGTCGAGGTTGATGCGGTTGAGCGATACCGTCAGATCCTGCATGTAGTTCTGTCCGTTTGTGGTTTCTTCTTGGTCGGTAGAGTATATTTTCATGCCAGTCCTGTCGTCGGCAATAAGGTCGACATTTGCCTTCACGCGGTTGTTGCGTCCCAGAATGATGTAGTTGTCGCTGTTCAGGTTGAATTCTTTGTAGCCAATGGTGGGGCGTTCGGGCATCAGCGTAATGCAGATGCCTTCGTCCACCATTGACGCCTTTGAACCTAACCTTATGCCCATGCGGTTGTCTTTGTCGTAGTAGCGTATCCCCATCAGCGCTCCGTGCTCATGTACATGGCCGTCAAAGAGAGTGTTGAACACAAACTGCGGGTTTTTGCGGTTGTTGCGCACCTGTCCGCTGTAGGTCATGCGGTTGCCTTTTTGTGTCAGCGTCAGCCGTGTGGTGTCAATGCGTATGCTGTCGTAGTTGAGCGCATAGAGGTGTATCTGTCCGTTGACGCCTGTCTCTGCCGACGTGTTCAGCTCCAGCAGGAAATCCCTGAAGTCAATCTCATTACTGCGCAGGATGTCGGCTACGGGGTTGTTGCGTCCTGACTCCACGTGCAGTTTCAGGGTGGGCAGCAGTCGCTTGATAGCCACCTGATCAATGACCTTGTCTTTGAACTGTGCCATCACGGAGTCGGCCAGGACGGAGCCCTGTTTCATCAGCCGTTCGTAGCTGCCGCTGCCGTCCATCTTCACAATGAAGTCGCCGCTCTGTACACGTGCCAGCGTGGTGTCGCGGTTAGTGCGTATCAGCAGTCCTATGTCCTTGGGGTGGAATGTTCTCTCGTCATCGGTTACGCTGAGATTGTTCAGTCGTCCCTTCACTTCGTGGCTCAGTTTCAAGTCAGACTTGACGGCAACGTTTCCTGCCATGCCGAAGCTCAGAGGTTCGCCAGTCAGGTGCAGGCCGTACAGGTCAACGTTTTTCAGGTCGGGCTTAATCTCGGCCTCAATCTTTTTGCTGCTGAGCAGGGCATCAATGCCTATGGAGCCGTCCAGCAGGCGGTTCTTTGCCAATATGACGCCCGTGGCACGTCCTTTCTTCATGGTCAGGTCAGCCGTCAGGTCAGCCGTCAGGTTGTAGAGCGAGTCTTGGGGCAGGAAGTGGTAGAGGTTCAGGTTGCTCACCTTCACATCGGCACTATAGGTGGCCACATCGTTGAGGTTTGGCAGCGCAACATCGGCCTTCACCCTGCCTTTACCTTCCTGTATGGCGGCCTTAATGGAGTAGTTGCCGCGGTCGGCTTTCAGTTCTCCTTCAAGGGTCATGGCCGGCAGTCGCACGCCTGCCACGGGTATCATTGGCGTGACGAAATCCAGGTTTTGCGTCTCGGCCTTCATGGCTATCTGTGCCCGCATGCGCTTCAGGTCTGTCATGTCGGCAGCAAAGCCGTCGGCCCTGACGTGCAGCGCCTTTTGCAGTTGTATGTCCAGTGCGGTGAATTCCACCCGTTTTACGTTTCCGTTGACAGAGCCCCTGATACACAGCGGACTGTTAGGATAGCGTTGTATGGACTGCTGTGGCAGATTGCCCATGAAGTGCATCAGGTCTTGCTTGCCCAGTTGTGCGTTCAGCCTCACCTTCATCTTGCCCGGCTTCTGTTCGTCAGCCACGCTGAAGTCCACGTGTGCCTCGGTTTCTATGGCAGAGTCGGTGGTGCGCAGCGTCAGATGCGGCAGTTCCACGTATGTGAAGGCCGTATCCAGTCGCACGCCGCCTCTCACCTCTGTCAGTTGTATGCCGCTCTTCTCCTTGAAGGCCGTCTGGCTGATAAACAGCGACACCCCCTTCTGTCCGTAGCAGATGCTGTCAACGTCAAGCCGGATGCCGCTCAGGCTGATGTGGTTATAGTCCAGACCGTCAACGGGCTGTACGTTGTCGTTATCGTATGCCAGCCGTCCGTCGGCCCATTCAAGGCAGGCCATTCTGTAGGTGCTCGTCCCCAGGTCAATGTCGGCCTGTCTGGCCACCATCCTCCCCATATAGGCGTTCACGTGCAGGGTGTCGCCGGGCATGTGGAGGGCCAACGCTGAGTTGTTGATGCTGAGGCTGTCGGCACAGATACGCCACTTCGTTTCCGATGTGGTGGTGTCTACGGATGCTGTGTCGCTGAGGGCAATGTCGAGGTTGGCATCGTCCAGCCGTGCACCGTTCACCTCAACGGACTCCTTTTCCAGGTCGATGCCGTTGGAGCGTAGCCATAGTGTGCCCACCTGTCCCTTAACGCGCACATCGCTGATGAAACCGTTGGTGTTTATCTTGGCTGAAGATAGCGATAATTCGTTGACGACAAGGCGTTTGCTTAGTATTGGTTTAAGCTGTACGTCAATGGTAGCGTGCCCTACGTCGGCCAGCGTGTCACCATCGTGTATGACGCGCAGGTCGTCGATACCCAGGTCAAAGGGCCACTCCAGGCTGACATGTCCTATGCTGATGTCCATGCCCGTACTCTCCGATGCCATGGCGCTCACCTTGTCTGCCACCCAGTTCTGTACCGGAGGCAGATAGAGGAGTGCTGCCAGGATGATGAAAAGCAGGATGGGCGTCAGTAGCAGCCCCGCGGCCCACCGTCGTAACTTCTTCATGGCTGTTGGGGTTGAATGGCTTTCCATAAGGGGTCGTCGGGCACGGGTGCCTCTACTGCGATATTTTGTTTCGATACGGGGTGTACAAACTCCACCTTCCGCGACAGCAGCGAGATGCTGCCGTCAGGGTTCGACCGCGGCGCGCCGTATTTCAGGTCGCCCCGTATGGGGCATCCTATCTTTGCCAGCTGGCAGCGTATCTGGTGGTGGCGTCCGGTCATCAGGTGTACCTCCAGCAGCGTGTAGCGTTCCGAGTGGCCTATGACCTTATAGTTAAGCAGGGCTTTCTTGGCGTTTGGCACCTCGTGGTCATGGGCGTATGACTTGTTCTGCTTCTCATTGCGCACAAGCCAGTGTTGCAGGGTGGCCTCTGGCTGCTTGGGCATCTGCTGCACGATGGCCCAGTAGGTTTTGTGTACCTCGCCCTCGGCAAACATCTTGTTCAGCCTTGCCAGCGCCTTCGACGTGCGTGCGAAGACCACCAGTCCCCATACGGGCCGGTCCAGCCGGTGTACCACGCCCAGGAACACCTCTCCCGGCTTCTGGTACTTCTCCTTCAGGTATGCCTTCACCGTCTCGCTGAGCGGCGTGTCGCCCGTTTTGTCGCCCTGCACAATCTCGCCGCTGTTTTTCGACACGATGATGATGTGATTGTCTTCGTAGACTACTTTCATTCCGTTTTTATGATTTTGTCTGCAAAGTTACGAAAAAAAATTGTAACTTTGCACCCAAGTTGTTAAAATGATGGAAAAACTGTGGAATACTGACTATTGCAAGGTGATGACGGCCAACTTTTCGCTGTTCTTCGCCTTCTATGTGCTCACGCCGCTGCTGCCGCTCTACCTGAGCGAGCACTTCGGGGCGTCGAAGGACGTTATCGGACTGGTGCTGTCGGGCTATACCGTCACGGCGCTCATCATGCGTCCGTTCAGCGGCTTTCTGGTCGACTCCTTTCCGCGCAAGACGGTCCTCATGGTCAGTTTTGCGGCGTTTGCCGTCTTCTTTGCCGGCTACCTCTCTGCGTCGGTGCTGCTCATGTTCGCCCTTGTCCGTACGTTGCATGGCGGTCCTTTCGGTGCGCTGACGGTAGCCAACTCTACGGTAGCCATCGACGTGCTGCCGTCAAGCCGTCGTACCGAGGGTATAGGCTATTACGGACTTAGCAACAACATTGCCATGGCCGTTGCCCCTACTGTCGGCATCTTTGTCTATAAGTACACCCACAGTTTCGAACTGCTCTTCTGGATAGCCCTCATCGTGGCCTTCTTAGGACTGGCTGTCGATGCCACTGTCAAACTGCCTCCGAAGGCTGTTCAGAAGCCGAAGACCATATCACTCGACCGTTTCTTCCTCCTTCGCGGGTGGCTCTTAGGGGTCAACATGATAGCCTTCGGCTTCTGCTTCGGCGTGCTGAGCAACTATCTGGCCATCTATGGCAAGGAGGTGATGGGCATCACCGGCGGCACCGGCACCTATTTCATGCTCTGCTCCATAGGTCTTATCCTGTCGCGCCTGCAGGGTGGCAAGGCTTTGCGTCAGGGACGTGTTACCCACAACGCTGCCGGGGGCATGGTCATCTCGCTCGTTGGCTATACCTTATTTATATTATTGCCCAATGCTGTGGGCTACTATGCATCGGCCCTGCTCATCGGCTTGGGCAATGGCCACATGTGGCCAGCCTTCCAGAACATGACCATCAACGTGGCCCCCAACAGTCAGCGTGGCACGGCCAACTCCACCATTCTTGTCTCGTGGGACCTCGGCATGGGCTTAGGCATTCTCCTCGGCGGTATTATCAGCGAGCACTTTGGCTACGCTGCCGCCTTCTGGACTGTTGTCGTTGTCAACGCAGCGGGGGTGCTTACCTATTTTATATATACCCGCCGCTTTTTCCTGCTGCGCAACCTGAATGCCGCCGTCAGGTAGTGGCATTATTCTTGAAGCTGAGTGCCGCCCCTATGGCGGTGCAGTATTGCGAGTATTTCGGAATGTTGAACCGTATGTTGTAGAGCGCCTCTAATGGCGGGAACACCTCTTTGCATTGTGGCAGCAGCGTCAGGTTGCCAATGAGCACGAAGTCGCGGACGTTCGACCCCCGGCTCGACAGCCACGCCGCCGACCCTATGGTCTGCAGCACCATCGAGATGATGCCTGCCGCAATGTCTTCCTTGCTGGCGTCGCTCTGTGCCTTGGCCAGGATGCTCGCCGTGGCGTCCATAGGCAGGTTGGGCAGTGGCTCTGCCGATATGTCGCCAATGAGCAGGTTCACATTCCTGGTGTTGCCCTGCATGGCCATGGCGCTGACGGCCTTGATGTCGCTGGTGTTCAGCAGCAGGCGCGACAGTCCGGCCAGCGTACCGCCGCCGACGCCGATGCCGCCAATGTGGCGCATGTCGTCGCCGTCGCAGAGCACGAAGCTCGTACCCGTGCCCATCGACACCACGATGGTATGGTCCAGCTTCGACTCATAGCGGGCACCCAGGCCGTCGGCCACGAACTCCTCAACCTTCTGTGTCGGCAGTCCGTAGACGGGCCCCTTCACGTATGCCGAGCCTACGCCTGTCAGCATCACTTGCTCCACGTCCTGCAGGTTGATGTCGTTGTCGTGCAGATACTTCCCGAAGGCTCCGTAGAGCGAGGTGATAGGGTCTGCCGCCGTGATACGTGTCGGGGCCTTCAGTTGTCCGTCCTTCAGTCCGACAATTTTCGTGGTCGATATGCCTACGTCAATTCCGATGATGATTCCCATAATTGCTGATGTTGATTCGTTTACGGCTGGCAAAGTTAGTCATATTTTCCGAGAATAGTGGCAGGAAGTCACTTTTTTCTGCAAAAAAATTACGAAATGTTTGTTTGTTTCAGAAAAAACATGTAATTTTGCCGCCGAAAAAATTAAGAAAGCCAAATGAACATGCTGTACACTCTGCTGAACAACCTGATTATTATTCGACTGCAAGGCGCGGCCGGAAGTGATGAGGTGTGCAGTACCTGACGTACAGACGTATTCAATATAGCTACATGCAGAGCCTTTCTCACTTCCGGGTGCGAAAGGCTTTTTTCGTACAATAAAAACATTATAACCAGTAAAAAATACAGAAAGATTATGACAAACAGATTGTTTATTTTCGACACGACCCTGCGCGACGGCGAGCAGGTGCCTGGCTGCCAGCTCAACACCGTTGAGAAGATTCAGGTGGCCAAAGCGCTCGAACAGTTGGGTGTCGATGTCATTGAAGCAGGATTCCCCGTTTCCAGTCCTGGCGACTTCAATTCCGTCATCGAGATTTCCAAGGCGGTGACGTGGCCCACCATCTGTGCCCTGACAAGAGCCGTCGAACACGACATCGACGTGGCCTTCGAGGCCCTGAAGTATGCCAAGCACAAGCGCATCCACACCGGCATCGGCACCAGCGACGAGCACATTCAGTACAAGTTCAACTCCACGCGCGAGGAAATCCTTGAACGCGCCGTGGCTGCCACCAAGTATGCCAAGCGCTATGTTGACGACGTCGAGTTCTACTGCGAGGATGCCGGACGCACCGACAACGCCTACCTGGCCCGTGTCGTCGAGGCTGTCATCAAGGCTGGTGCCACCGTGGTCAACATCCCCGACACCACAGGCTACTGCCTGCCGCAGGAGTATTATGAGAAAATCAAGTATCTCAAAGAACATGTCGACGGCATCGACCGTGCCATCATCTCAACCCACTGCCACAACGACCTGGGCATGGCCACGGCCAACACTCTGAACGGTGTCATCGCCGGCGCCCGTCAGGTGGAAGTCACCATCAACGGCATTGGCGAGCGTGCCGGCAACACCAGCCTGGAGGAGATTGCCATGATCATGAAGTGTCACCGCTCGTTGGGCATCGACACCAATATCAACACCACGAAGATTTATCCCATCTCACGCATGGTGTCGAGCCTCATGAACATGCCCGTGCAGCCCAATAAGGCCGTCGTGGGCCGCAATGCCTTCGCCCACAGCAGCGGCATCCACCAGGACGGCGTGCTGAAGAATGTTCATACCTACGAGATTATGGACCCGCGCGACGTAGGCATCGACGACAACTCCATCGTGCTCACCGCCCGCTCTGGCCGTGCCGCCCTGAAGCACCGTCTGCACCTTAACGGCGTCGACCTGGAGGACAAGAAGCTTGACAAGATTTACGAGCGCTTCCTGCAACTGGCCGACCAGAAGAAGGAGGTCACCGATGCCGATGTGCTCATGCTGGCAGGGGCCGATACCGCCGACCAGCATGCCGTGCGCCTCGACTTCCTCCAGGTGACCACGGGCAAGGGTGTCAGGTCGGTGGCATCCATCGGTCTCGACATCAGCGGTCAGAAGTTTGAGGCTGCCGCCTCGGGCAACGGACCTGTCGATGCCGCCATCAAGGCCCTGAAGCGTATCATCATGAAGCAGATGACGCTGAAGGAGTTTACCATCCAGGCCATCTCCAAGGGTAGCGACGATGTGGGTAAGGTTCACATGCAGGTAGAGTACGACGGCCAGCTCTACTATGGCTTCGGTGCTGATACCGATATCGTCACCGCCTCCGTCGAAGCCTACATCGACTGTATCAACAAGTTTAAGAAAGAAGATTAGGGGAATATGAATAAGAAAGAACTAAACGTAGTATCCACTCCCCTCTCTCACAGGGAGGGGCAGGGGGGAGGGTCCACCCTTTTCGACAAAATCTGGGACCGCCACATCGTACAGCAGGTCGACGACGGCCCCACACAGCTCTACATCGAACGCCTCTACTGCCATGAGGTGACGTCGCCGCAGGCCTTCGACGGCATGCGCGCCCGCGGCTTGAAATGCTTCCGCCCTGAGAAAATCATTTGCATGCCCGACCATAACACCCCCACCCACGACCAGGACTGTCCCATCTCCGACCCCGTGTCAAAGGCGCAGGTAGACACCCTGGAGTGTAATGCACGCGAGTTTGGCCTGACACACTACGGCATGCTGTCGCCCGACAACGGCATCATCCATGTCGTCGGACCCGAGAAGGGACTGTCGCTGCCCGGTATGACCATCGTCTGCGGCGACTCCCACACCTCCACTCACGGTGCCCTGGGAGCCGTGGCCTTCGGCATCGGCACCACCGAGGTAGAGCAGGTCATGGCCTCGCAGTGCATACTCCAGCAGAAGCCAAAGTCCATGCGTATCAGCATCAACGGCCGGTTGGGTAGGGGAGTGACGGCCAAGGATGTGGCCCTCTTCCTCATTGCCCGGCTCACCACCGGCGGGGCCACGGGCTACTTTGTCGAGTATGCCGGCGACGTTGTCCGCCAGATGTCTATGGAGGGGCGCCTCACGCTCTGTAACCTCAGCATTGAGATGGGAGCCCGCGGCGGCTTTATTGCCCCCGACGAGACCACCTTTGATTATATAAAAGGGCGTCAGTTCGCTCCGAAGGGCGATGACTGGGACAAGGCCGTGGCCTACTGGAAGACGCTGAAGAGCGACGACGACGCTGTGTTCGACCGCGACCTCAACTTCGATGCTGCCGACATCGAGCCGCGCATCACCTACGGTACCAACCCCGGCATGGGCATGGGCATCACCGGCAACATTCCCGCTGAGGGCGACGCCAGCTTCGAGAAGGCTCTCTTCTACATGCACTTCCAGCCCGGGCAGTCCCTCCTTGGCACCAAGGTCGACTACGTGTTCTTAGGCGCCTGCACCAACGGTCGCATCGAGGACTTCCGCGCCTTCGCCTCCGTGGTGCGCGGCCGCCGGAAGGCCGAGGGCGTCACGGCATGGCTCGTGCCCGGCTCATGGGCCGTCGACCGCCAGATACGTGCCGAGGGCCTCGACAGCGTCCTTCAGGCCGCCGGCTTCCAGATACGGCAACCCGGCTGCTCCGCCTGTCTGGCCATGAACGACGACAAGGTGCCTGCCGGCTGTCTCTGCGTTTCCACCTCCAACCGCAACTTCGAAGGGCGTCAGGGGCCCGGCAGCCGCACCGTCCTGGCATCGCCGCTCACCGCCGCTGCCGCCGCTGTCACCGGCGTCATCACCGATCCCCGCACTCTCGTTGACGACACACACAAATAGATAAAAAGATGAAACAGAAGTTTGATACCATTACCTCCACCTGCGTCCCCCTGCCATTAGAGAACGTAGATACAGACCAGATCATCCCCGCCCGCTTCCTCAAGGCCACCACCCGCGAGGAACGCTTCTTCGGCGACAACCTCTTCCGCGACTGGCGCTACCGTGCCGACGGCACCCCCAACCCCGATTTCGTGCTCAACAACCCCGCCTATTCCGGCAGCATCCTCGTGGCTGGCAAGAACTTCGGCTCCGGCTCCAGCCGCGAGCATGCCGCCTGGGCCATTGCGGGCTACGGCTTCCGCGTGGTCATCAGTTCCTTCTTTGCCGATATCCACCGCAATAACGAACTCAACAACTTCGTTCTGCCCGTCATGGTCAGCGAACCCTTCCTGCAAGAAATCTTCGACAGCATCGCCGCCGATCCCGGTACGCAGGTATGCGTTGACCTTCCCCGTCAGACCGTCACCAACCTTGCCACCGGCCACAGCGAGACTTTCACCATCAACGGCTACAAGAAATATTGTCTGATGAACGGCCTCGACGATATCGATTTTCTGGTAGCCAACCAACACAAAACCATAGCTTGGGAAAATGAAGACAAAATTCGTTGAGATACTCGACTCCACCCTGCGCGACGGTGAACAGACCAACGGCGTATCGTTTCTGCCCCATGAAAAGCTCATGATAGCGCGCACCCTGCTCCACGATGTCAATGTAGACCGCATTGAGGTGGGGTCGGCACGTGTCAGCGAAGGCGAGCGCGAGGCCGTCAGCATGATCTGCCGCTATGCCAGCCAGATTGACCGTCTCGACCGCGTCGAGGTGCTCGGATTCGTCGATGGCGGCCTTAGCGTCGACTGGATTGTCTCCACCGGTTGCCGCACCCTTAACCTGCTGGCCAAGGGCTCGCTCAAACACTGCCGCCAGCAGTTGGGTAAGACCCCGCAGCAGCACGTCGCCGATATCCGTAGCACCGTGGCATACGCACACCGGCAGGGCATCGCCGTCAACCTCTACCTTGAAGACTGGTCTAACGGCATGAAAGAGTCACCCGACTATGTCTACCTGCTCATGGACGCACTCATTGACACCGGCATCCGCCGTTTCATGCTTCCCGACACCCTCGGTATCATGAACCCTCTGCAGGTCATTGAGTACTTCCGTAAGATGCTGAAGCGCTACCCCGACACCCACTTCGACTTCCATGCCCATAACGACTACGACCTGGCCGTCTCCAATTCCCTGGCAGCCGTCCTCAGCGGTGCCCGCGGACTCCATGTCACCGTCAATGGCCTGGGCGAACGCTGCGGCAATGCCCCCATCAGCAGCGTCCAGGTCATCCTCAAGGACCAGTTCCATGCACAGACCAATATCTGCGAAGACAAACTCAACGTCATCAGCCGTATGGTCGAGAGCTACAGTGGCATCGCTGTGGCCCCCAACCAGCCTATCATCGGCGACAACGTGTTCACCCAGGTGGCTGGCGTCCATGCCGATGGCGACAACAAAGACCGTCTCTACCAGAACGACCTCGTACCTGAGCGCTTCGGACGCCGCCGCGAGTATGCCCTGGGCAAGACCAGCGGCAAGGCCAACATTGCCAAGAACCTTGAGGAACTGGGCCTGGAACTCACTCCCGAGCAGCAGCGGCGCGTCACCGATCGCATCACCGAACTGGGCGACAAGAAAGAGATTGTCACACAGGAAGACCTGCCCTACATAGTCAGCGACGTCCTCAAGCACGACGCCCCCGAGGACAAGGTCAAACTTGTCAGTTACATCGTCACCACCGCCTATGGTCTGAAGCCCGGTGCCAATATCAAAGTCGAAATCAACGGCCGCCAGTACGAAGCCTCGGCCACGGGCGACGGTCAGTACGATGCCTTTGTCAAGTCCCTGCGCTATATCTACAGGAAGTACCTCGGACGCACCTTCCCCATCCTGCAGAACTACGCCGTCACCATTCCTCCCGGCGGACGCACCGATGCCCTCGTCCAGACCGTCATCACCTGGAACGACAACGGCCGCGTGCTGCGTACCCGTGGCCTCGATGCCGACCAGACCGAGGCAGCCATCAAGGCCACCTTCAAAATGCTTAACATCATCGAAAACGAACAATCACAACAGTTATGAACCTAAAAATTGCAGTCCTTGCCGGCGACGGCATAGGCCCCGAGATTATGAAACAGGGCGTAGCGGTGCTTAAGGCCGTCGCCACTAAGTACAACCACCATTTCGCCTACGAAGAGGCCCTTATAGGCGCCTGCGCCATCGATGCCTTTGGCGACCCCTATCCCGATGCCACCCACGATGTATGCATGCGTAGTGATGCCGTCTTCTTCGCCGCCGTCGGCGACCTGAAGTATGACAACGACCCTACCTCGCCCGTCCGTCCCGAACAGGGCCTGTTGGCCATCCGCAAGAAACTCGGCCTCTTTGCCAACGTGCGCCCCGTGGCCACCTTCGAGTGCCTGCTCCACAAGTCGCCCCTCAAAGACCACCTGCTCCGCGGTGCCGATTTCGTGGTCATCCGCGAACTCACCGGCGGCATGTACTTCGGCGAGAAATACCAGGACAACGACCGTGCCTACGACACCGACATCTACACCCGTCCGGAGATTGAGCGCATCCTGCATGTAGCCTTTCAGATGGCCATGACGCGCAAGAAGCACCTCACCGTCGTCGACAAAGCCAACGTCCTGGCCTCCAGCCGTCTGTGGCGGCAAATAGCCAAGGAAATGGAGCCTCAGTACCCTGAGGTGACCACCGACTACATGTTCATCGACAACGCCTCTATGCGTGTGCTCACCGAGCCCCGCTTCTTCGATGTCATCGTTACTGAGAACACCTTCGGCGACATACTCACCGACGAGACGTCGTGCATCACCGGCTCCATGGGGCTGCAGCCCTCGTCGTCGCTGGGACTGCACACACCCCTCTTCGAGCCCGTCCACGGCTCATGGCCTCAGGCTGCCGGACAGAACATCGCCAACCCCCTGGCCCAGATTCTCTCTGCCGCCATGCTCCTTGAGCATTTCGGACTCAACGCCGAGGGTTCCCTGGTGCGCCAGGCTGTCAATGCCTCGCTCGACGCCTATGTCCGCACGCCCGATATTCAGGTAGACGGCCATCCCCGCTATGGCACCAGCGAGGTAGGCCAGTGGATTGTCGATTATATCAAGAGTAATTAGTAACTACACAAAAAACGCAACCTCTTTTGGCAGAGAAGTGCCTTAACGGCGCACCCGGATTTTTCCGTGGCAGCCCCTCCGCCCATCCATAGCCACACATAGAACAGGGAAGATTTCCTCAATTGGATAAA
>CAMYZO010000037.1 GCA_947303855.1 uncultured Prevotellaceae bacterium | reverse complement strand
TCTTCTTCAGGATGGGGTTATACTTCATCAGTTCCATACGCTCGGGCGTATTCTTGCGGTTCTTGGTGGTGATGTAGCGGCTTGTGCCGGGCTGACCACTTGCCTTGTGCTCGGTGCACTCCAGAACAACCTGGACGCGATTGCCTTTTGCTTTCTTGCTTGCCATGATTCGTTAGTCTCCTATCACTTTAATGTCCTTCCAGTCTACATATCCATTGGCAACAGCCTGCTTCAATGCAGCATCCAGACCGACTTTGTTTATCATACGAAGACCAGCAGCGCTAATCTTCAACTGAATCCAGCAACCTTCTTCTACATAGTAGAATTTCTTGCTGAAGAGGTTAACGTCAAAGCTTCTCTTGGTGTGGTGCTTTGAGTGAGACACATTGCAACCTATCTGTGCCTTCTTTCCAGTAATTTGACAAATCTTAGACATTTCTATCTACTTTAATTGTGTACTTTTTAGTAACTTATTCCAAACAGGGTGCAAAGGTACAAAAAAAGATTGAAGATAAAAGGTTGAATATGGAAGATTTATTTCATTCTTAATATTTTTTAACCTTCCAACTCTTCTCTTTGTACATTTTCTGCTTTTAGGTAGTTGCGAAACATCTGGATAGCCATGTTTGTGGCTATGGCCAGGTTGATATCGCGGCCATGATCTTCTTCCACTTTCCGTGTCTCTACTCTGTCGGCGTTTCCACAGGCCAGCCAGATGGTGCCGACGGGTATATCCTTGGTGCCGCCTGAAGGTCCGGCGATGCCGGTAGCAGAAATGGCGTAATCGGTTTTCAGGGCACGGCAGGCTCCTTTTACCATCTCGATGGCAACTTCCTCGCACACAGCCGTTTTTTCCTCTAACAGGTCGTGGCTGACACCCAGAAGTGATTCCTTTATTTCATTGGTGTACGAGATGATGCCGCCCTTGAAATACTTCGATGCGCCAGGCACCGATATAATAGCCTCAGCAATGCGGCCGCCGGTACAGCTTTCTGCGGTGGCAACGGTTTTTTCCATATCCCAAAGCAGTTCACTCACTTCCCTGCTGATAATCTTTGACTCAAAATCCATATTCTTCTATTTAAAAGTTACTTTTGAAAATGCTGGTGCGTCAATGGCGCAAAACTCCTTGTCCTGAAATTTGTAATAGCCTACGATGCCTATCATGGCAGCGTTGTCAGTGGTGTAACTGAATTTCGGTATGTAGATAGTCCAGCCATAGCGTTTTTGGGCATCATAGAAAGCGTTGCGCAGTCCGTTGTTGGCACTCACGCCTCCGGCCACTGCCACATGAGTGATGCCTGTCTGCTTGACGGCCTTCTTCAGCTTCTTCATGAGAATATCCACAATGGTCCATTCCAGCGATGCGGCAATGTCTTCCTTGTGCTTCTCTACAAAATCGGGCTCGTCCTGAACCCATTTCTGCAGAGAGTAGAGAAACGACGTCTTCAGTCCTGAGAAACTGTAGTCTAAACCGGGAATGTTGGGCTCGGCAAAATGGTAGGCTTTGGGGTTGCCCTGGCGGGCGAGCTTGTCGATGATCGGGCCGCCGGGATAGCCAAGTCCCATCACCTTTGAACACTTGTCGATGGCCTCGCCGGCAGCATCGTCAATGGTCTGTCCCAATACCTCCATGTCGTTGTAGGCATTCACCTTCACTATCTGCGAGTTACCCCCGCTAACCAACAGGCACAGGAAGGGTAGTGGAGGCTGGTTGGCGTCGTCTTCCGACTCCTTGATGAAATGGGCCATCACATGCCCCTGCAGGTGGTTGACGTCGATGAGCGGAATGCCTAACGAACGGGCAAACCCCTTGGCAAAACTCACTCCCACCAGCAGCGAGCCAATCAGACCAGGACCACGGGTAAAAGCCACTGCTGAGAGTTGTTCCTTCTCAATGCCGGCGCGCTTCAACGCCTGGTCGACAACGGGCACCACGTTTTGCTGATGGGCGCGGCTGGCCAGTTCGGGCACCACACCACCGTATGCCTCATGGACTGCCTGTGAGGCTGTGACGTTTGACAGCAGAATGCCATTCTTGAGTACGGCTGCCGATGTGTCGTCGCAACTCGACTCTATACCTAATATATATATATCCTTCATAACCTTTCAATATGTCAGTATTTCCACGCCATGCTCGGTCATAAGCAGCGTATGCTCCCACTGTGCACTTGGCTTTTCGTCCTCCGTAATAACCTCCCAGCCATAAGGGTCGTCGGCGTCGACGAACACCCTCCATGTCCCCATGTTAATCATGGGCTCGATGGTGAACACCATGCCTGGCACCAGCAGCATGCCTGTGCCGCGGTGGCCGTAGTGGTCTACGTCGGGCTCCTCATGGAACTGCAGGCCCACGCCATGGCCTGCCAGGTCGCGTACAATGCCATAGCCGTACTTCTTGCAATGCTTCTGAATGGCGTGTCCGATGTCGCCCACAAAACCGAAGGGCTTGGCCGCTTCCATACCTATCTCCAGGCACTCACGGGCTACGCGCACCAGCTGCTCCTTCTCGGGTGTCGTCTTGCCGATGATGAACATACGTGAGGCGTCGGCATAGTAGCCGTCAACGATGGTGGTGAAGTCTACATTGATGATGTCGCCTTCCTCCAGCACGTCCTCGGCCTTGGGTATGCCATGGCATACCACCTCGTTGATACTTGTGCATACTGACATGGGGAAGGGTGGTGTCTCTTCGTCGCCGCCGTAGTTCAGGCAGGCCGGTATGGCGTTGTGCTCTTCGCAATAGCGACGGCAGATCTGGTCAATCTCCAGGGTCGACATGCCTGCCCTGATGTTCTTGGCCACTTCGTCAAGCACACCCGTATTGACGACACCGGCTCGCCTGATGCCCTCTATCTGTTCCGGTGTCTTAATAAGTTCGCGTGTTGGCACTAACTTGCCCTTCACTTCCCAATACATGACCTGCTTGTCAAGCTCCGTTGGTTCTTGTCCTGGCAGGCAGTGCCATCTTCTTTTCTTTGCCATTTCTTCCAGAATTTTCTGCAAAGTTACAACTAAAAAGTGAACTACGGCTTATTGCGTGCCGCTTTTTAGTAATTATTTACAATGTACCAAAAACTATAATAATTACTAAAATCTTCGTTGATTAAAAAAAAAACCGTATCTTTGCACATTGTTATGGGCTAATCATACAACTTATATAATAATATTAAAAAACTATGTCAAACAACAAAGAAAAACTCTTCACCGAGTTTACTGCTCCTACTACTCAAGAGTGGCTGGACAAAATTCAGGTAGACTTGAAAGGTGCCGATTTCCAGAAACGCCTTGTGTGGAGAACCAACGAAGGGTTCAACGTACAGCCTTTCTACCGTCGTGAGGACCTTGAGAATCTCAAGGCCGTTGACTCATTGCCCGGCGAATTCCCATTCGTTCGCGGCAACAAAAAAGACAATAATCTGTGGTTCGTCCGTCAGGAGATTGTAGTGGAGGATGCTAAGGCTGCCAACGCCAAGGCACTCGATGTTCTGAACAAGGGTGTCGACTCGCTGGGCTTCAAGATTTCCGGCAAGGATGTCAGCAAGGAGTTCGTGGCAACGTTGCTCGACGGCATCCTGCCGCAGTATGTAGAGCTGAACTTCAAGACCTGTCAGCGCCATTGCGTGGAACTGGCTGAGATCCTGGTGGCTTACTTCAAGGAGAAGCAGTACCCGCTGGCTGACCTGAAGGGTAGCATCAACTTCGACCCCATCAGCAAAATCCTGAAGAAAGGTAAGGACACGACCGCTGTCATCAGTCAGGCAAAGCCGCTGATTGAGGCTCTTGCTGAGTTGCCGGGCTATAAGTGCATCAACGTGAACAGTGTAGACCTGAATAACGCAGGTGCCTATATCTATCAGGAGTTGGGGTATGCCCTGGCATGGGGTGCCGAGTACCTGAACCTGCTGACAGAGGCTGGCATCGACGCAACTGAGGCTGCCAAGCGCATCAAGTTCAACATGGGTGTGTCAGACAACTACTTCATGGAGATTGCCAAGTTCCGTGCCGCCCGTATGCTGTGGGCGCAGATTGTGAAGCAGTACGAGCCGGCGTGTGATTGCGCCTGCCAGATGCATGTATGTGCCTATACATCGGAATATAACCAGACGCTGTTCGACAGTTACGTGAACCTGCTGCGCTCTCAGACCGAGACGATGTCGGCTGCTATTGCCAATGTCGACTCTATCGTGGTGACACCGTTCGACAAGCCCTACGAGACGCCGACGGAGTTTGCCGAGCGTATCGCACGCAACCAGCAGCTGCTGCTGAAGGAGGAGGCTCACTTCGACAAGCTGGTGGACGTCAGTGGTGGTTCCTATACCATCGAGCATCTTACCGACGCCATCGCCAAGGAGGGCTGGAAACTGTTCCTGGCCGTTGAGGAAGCCGGCGGTTTCCTGGCCGAGGCCCTGAAGGGTAACATCACCAATGCCGTGAACACGTCGAACGACAAGCGTCATGCTGACGCTGCCAAGCGCAAGGAGTTTATCCTGGGTACCAACCAGTTCCCCAACTTCACGGAGAAGTCGGACGGCAAGACCCCCTTAGAGAGCTGTTGCGGCTGTGGGCATGAGGAAGGCGAGCTGCCTAAGCTGAACAACGCCCGTCTGGCTTCAGAGTTCGAGACCTTGCGTCTGTCGACGGAGAAAGCCGCTAAGCAGCCCATCGCTTTCATGCTTACCATTGGCAATCTGGCCATGCGTCAGGCCCGTGCACAGTTCTCGTGTAACTTCCTCGCTGCTGCCGGCTACAAGGTGATGGACAACCTGGGCTTCAAGACCGTTGAAGAGGGTGTTGATGCCGCCTTGGAGGCCGGTGCCGACATTGTGGTTATCTGCTCCAGCGACGATGAGTATGCTGAGTATGCTATCCCCGCCTTCCAGTATCTCAATGGCCGTGCCATGTACATCGTTGCCGGTGCTCCCGCCTGTACTGAAGACCTGAAGGCCGCCGGTATCGAGAACTTCATCCATGTACGCAGCAATCAGCTGGAAACGCTCAAGGAGTATAATGCAAAATTAGGTATCTAAGTAAGATGAGAAAAGATTTTAGTCAAATAGACATATATGCTGGTATTCAGCAGAAGAATGGCCAGCAGTGGCAGCAAGAGAATGGCATCAGCGCAAACTGGAGAACTCCTGAGCAGATAGACATTCAGCCCGTATATACCAAAGAAGACCTCGAAGGCATGGAACACCTTGACTTCACGGCAGGTATTCCTCCCTATCTCCGCGGCCCGTATTCCATGATGTATCCGTTCCGTCCGTGGACCATCCGCCAGTATGCCGGATTCTCAACGGCAGAGGAGTCGAATGCCTTCTATCGCCGTAACCTGGCCAGTGGTCAGAAAGGTCTTTCCGTGGCCTTCGACCTGCCTACGCACCGTGGCTACGACCCCGACAACGCCCGTGTGGTAGGCGACGTGGGTAAGGCCGGCGTGAGCATCTGTAACGAGGAGAACATGAAGGTGCTGTTCTCGGGCATTCCCCTGAACAAGATGTCGGTGTCGATGACCATGAACGGTGCCGTGCTGCCTATCCTGGCTTTCTACATCGTGGCCGGTCTGGAGCAGGGTGCCCAGCTGGAGGAGATGGCCGGAACCATCCAGAACGATATCCTGAAGGAGTTCATGGTGCGCAACACCTATATCTATCCGCCCGCCTTCTCAATGAAGATTATTGCCGACATCTTCGAGTACACCTCGCAGAAGATGCCTAAGTTCAACAGCATTTCCATTTCAGGGTATCACATGCAGGAGGCTGGTGCCACCGCCGACATTGAGCTGGCTTACACCCTTGCCGACGGTATGGACTACCTTCGGACGGGTGTCAATGCCGGTATCGATGTCGACGCCTTCGCCCCGCGTCTGTCGTTCTTCTGGGCCATCGGCATGAACCATTTCATGGAGATTGCCAAGATGCGCGCAGGCCGTCTGCTGTGGGCAAAGATTGTGAAGTCGTTCGGTGCCAAGAACCCCAAGTCGCTGGCCCTGCGTACCCACTCGCAGACCTCTGGCTGGTCGCTCACCGAGCAGGACCCCTTCAACAACGTGGGCCGTACCTGCATCGAGGCTATGGCTGCCGTGCTGGGTCACACTCAGTCGCTGCACACCAACGCCCTCGACGAGGCTATCGCCCTGCCTACCGACTTCTCGGCACGTATTGCCCGTAACACCCAGATCTACATCCAGAATGAGACCAAGGTCTGTAAGCAGATTGACCCCTGGGCCGGTTCCTACTACGTGGAGACGCTGACCAACGAGCTGGTACACAAGGCTTGGGAGCACATCCAGGAGATTGAGAAACTCGGCGGTATGGCCAAGGCTATCGAGACAGGTCTGCCTAAGATGCGTATCGAGGAGGCTGCTGCACGCACGCAGGCCCGCATCGACTCTGGTGTTCAGACCATCGTGGGTACCAACAAGTACCGTCTGGAGCATGAAGATCCCATCGACATCCTTGAGGTTGACAACACCGCTGTGCGCAAGCAGCAGGAGGAGAACCTCAAGCAGGTGAAGGGGGCGCGCGACGAGGCTGCCTGCCAGGAGGCCCTGAAGGCTATTACGGCGTGTGTGCGTGAATTCAGCGAGGGCAAGAAGAGCGAGAACAACCTGCTCGACCTGGCCGTCAAGGCTGCTCAGCTGCGTTGTACCTTAGGAGAGATTTCAGATGCCTGCGAGGAAATCGTGGGTCGTTATAAAGCAGTAATCAGAACAATTTCAGGCGTGTATTCATCAGAATCAAAGAATGATGCAGACTTTGAGAAAGCCTGCCAGTTGACCGAGAAGTTTGCAAAACGTGAGGGCCGTCGCCCGCGTATCTTCATTGCCAAGATGGGTCAGGATGGTCATGACCGTGGTGCCAAGGTTGTAGCAACGGGTTATGCCGACTGTGGCTTCGACGTCGATATGGGTCCGTTGTTCCAGACGCCTGCCGAGGCTGCCCGCGAGGCTGTCGAGAACGACGTCCATGTGGTTGGCGCCTCGTCGCTGGCTGCCGGTCATAAGACGCTTATCCCGCAGCTTATTGAGGAGCTGAAGAAGTTGGGGCGTGAGGACATCATGGTTATTGCCGGCGGTGTCATCCCCGCCCAGGACTACGACTTCCTCTATCAGGCCGGTGTGGCTGCCATCTTCGGCCCTGGCACCAGTGTTGCCAAGGCAGCTTGCGAGATGATGAACATCTTGCTTGACGAAGAATAAAGCTGTCTGCTGATTAGGATTCACTCTTCACTGTCGGCGCTCCGCAGAATGATGCTGGTAGCGCCAATAGTGAAGAGTGTTCCGTTTTCTATGATGCGACGGTCTCGTCCCTTGATTTCGTCACCGCCGATGAAAGTGCCTGTGTTGCTGTTGTTGTCGAAGAGAGTATAGCGCAACTGGCCGCGCTTGTCGCGGCTGACGTTGATGGTGCAATGGTTCAGGTCAACACTGGGGTCAACGGTCTCAAAGGCTGTGTTGATGGGATTGCCTTTCTGATAGCGCCCTATGACGTTATCGCCCATTTGCAGGGGAATAACCTGCTTGTAATGAAAAACGTTTTCGATGATGACGATAGAGCCGCAGCCCTGCTCGTTAGCCATCTCATCAGGTCGGTCTTCTTTTTGGGTAGCCTTCAGTTTCGTGGTTCCCATGCGAATGCCGAACTGCTTGCCGCATTCATCACACTGGAACACCAATGACTGGCCTTCGGCATATTTCGTTTCATCGAAGATGATGTAGTGGTCACATTTGGGGCAACGTACTCGCTTCATGGTCAGTTGGTCATTTTGTAGAGCCAGGCATCCTTCAACTCGTCGTTCTGTTGGATTAAGAGCAGGTGCTCGCGGGCTTCACCCTCGCTGGCGTAGTTGCCGCAGACGACGCGTCTTACCTTATTATATATATACACGCGGGCATCGGCATACCCCTGCTTCTGCAGGCGCTTGACAAAATCGTCAGCTCCAGCCTGTGATACCTGACTGGCCAGGACAATGCAGAAGGCAGGTGCAGCCTGCTGCACCTTTTCTGAAGCGGTCTCAATCTTCGTTTCTGTTCCTGTTTTAGTCTCAGTCTCAGCTGACGGGTCGTCAAAGGTAATGTCTTCTTCCGTCAGCGAGTGGCTGACGGTGTCTTCGCTTACAGCCTGAAAGTCTGCCGTGTCATGTTTTGTAAGGACTTCTTGAACTGCTGCTTCGTCTAATATGTCTTCAGTCTGATTGTTGCCAGAGCCAATGAGCGGCAGGTTTATCTGGCTTTTGGTGACAGATGCTTCTTCGTGATTGCCAACGGAAGGTGTTATCGTGAAGTACGCCAGCAGAGCCGCCGCTATGGCAACAGTATTTCTGATCCACGACATCTTAATGGTGATGGCGTGGCCTTCATGTTCAGAATCTTGCTGCTCCTGAACAGCGTATTCTTCCGTCTTCTCCTGGTGAACTTTGTGCTTCTTGCCAAATAGTCTCAATCTACGTTTTTTCACCGTCTTTTTCAGCGGTGTCATCTCAAAAGAGCTAAGACCATACAGTTCAGGAGTCAGAATGCCTGCCTCACAAGGTTCAAATTCCAGTTTCCCTTCCTTGTTGACAGACAACCGGCCAATATCATTGAGTTCGTAATAGCCGTCGTTGGCAAGGTGTTGCTTCAGTTCGCCAACTTCGGCTTCTATGCGGCGTATGGCTTCCGGGTAGCCGATATCGTAAGCTTCAACATACGACTGGGCGAGCACGGAATCATTGAGTTTGAGTTGAGGGTTAAATCCAAGTGTGCGCTGTGGCGGCAAGAACATGTTATCCTCGTCGTCAAATCGTGCTTCCAAATGGTGTGTCATAAAGCCGCCTAAGTCAGGTACGATGACACAGTCATTGTTCAGCAAAAGTATCTCAATATGTCGTTCTAATTCAATCACGATTGCAAAAGTACGGCTTTTTTGTGATATTTCCAAATAAAAGAAACTTAAAATCTATTTTGAATGAAAAAAAAAACGTATCTTTGCACAAAAATTTCGAAAACTATGGAATATAAGGAGACTAAAATACAGGGGGTATTTATTATTGAACCCCGTGTTTTCAATGATGCTCGCGGCTATTTTATGGAAGCGTGGAAGCAGGCAGAGTTTAATGAGCATGTAGGGCGGGTAGCCTTTATTCAAGACAATGAGTCGAAGTCGTCTTACGGTGTCCTCCGGGGGTTGCACTACCAGAAGGGTGATGCCTCGCAGGCAAAGCTGGTGCGTGTCATCAAGGGCCGTGTGCTTGACGTGGCCGTCGATATCCGTCGTAGTTCGCCAACTTTTGGTCAGCATGTTATGGTAGAGCTGAGCGAGGACAACAAGCGCCAGTTCTTCATTCCGCGTGGTTTTGCCCATGGGTTCCTTGTGTTGAGCGATGAGGCCGTCTTTACCTATAAGGTAGACAATGTCTATGCGCCCCAGACGGAGGCCGGTGTCCGTTGGAACGATCCTGATTTGGCTATAGAATGGCCGATAGACCCCAAGGATGTAGTCACCAGCGAAAAGGATTTGAAGCAGCCTTTGTTGAAGGATGCCGTGTTGTTTGATTAAAAAAAATGATGATATGAATATAGCAATTGTTGGAACGGGCTATGTAGGCCTGGTGTCAGGTACGTGTTTTGCCGATACGGGTGCTACCGTTACGTGTGTAGATGTAGATGCAGCCAAGATTGAGCGTCTGAAGAATGGTGAGATACCTATCTATGAGCCCGGCCTTGACGAGTTGGTGAAGAAGAATGTAGCTGCCGGCCGTTTGCGCTTCACTACCGACCTGGCATCTGTTCTTGACGATGTAGAGATAGTCTTCTCTGCCGTAGGTACACCACCCGACGAGGACGGTAGTGCCGATCTGAAGTATGTGCTGCAGGTGGCCCGCACCATCGGTCAGAACCTTAACCACTATGTCGTCGTGGTCACTAAGTCGACGGTTCCCGTCGGCACAGCACGTAAGGTTCGCAAGGCCATTGAGGAAGAGTTGCAGAAGCGTGGTGTCGACGTGCCTTTCGACGTGGCCTCCAACCCTGAATTCCTGAAGGAGGGTAATGCCATCAAGGACTTCATGTCGCCCGACCGTGTTGTCGTGGGCACCGAGAGCGAGCGTGCCAAGAAGGTGCTCACCCGTCTCTACAAGCCTTTCCTTATCAATAATTTCCGTGTCATCTTCATGGACATCCCGTCGGCCGAGATGACCAAATATGCTGCCAACTCGATGCTGGCCACCCGTATCTCGTTCATGAACGATATTGCCAACCTCTGCGAGCGTGTCGGTGCCGATGTCAACATGGTGCGTGCCGGTATTGGTTCTGATACCCGTATCGGTCGTAAGTTCCTTTATGCCGGCTGCGGCTACGGCGGCTCCTGTTTTCCCAAAGACGTGAAGGCACTCATTAAGACCGCCGACCAGGCAGGCTACTCCATGGAGGTGCTGAAGGCCGTAGAGCGCGTTAACGAGAGTCAGAAGAGTGTGCTCTTCCAGAAGTTGGAAAAAGCCTTTGCAGGCAAACCGCTCAAGGGACTGACGATAGCCATGTGGGGCCTGTCATTCAAGCCCGAGACGGACGACATGCGTGAGTCTACGGCCCTGGTCATGATTGGCAAACTGCTGGAGGCGGGCTGTACCATCCGTGTCTACGACCCTGTGGCCATGGATGAGTGCCGCCGTCGTATTGGCGACAGCGTGATTTATTGCCGCGACAAGTACGATGCCGTGCTGGATGCCGATGCCCTGTTGCTGTTGACGGAGTGGAAGGAGTTCCGTCTGCCCACGTGGGGCGTTATCCAGAAAGCCATGAAGCGTCCGCTGGTCATCGATGGCCGTAACATCTTTGATGCCGAGGAACTCGCCGAGAGTGGATTTGAATATTATTGCATAGGACGCTGATGGGCAAACATTCTGCGTTAGCTGTCATAGGTGCAGCCTTGTTGCTGTTGTCTTGCTCACAAAAGAGCAGCACGCCGGAACAAACTTCTGAGCGTGAAGAGGATAGCAAGGAGGCCAAACGCCTGCTACAGGGCATCTGGGTGGACGACGAGACACAGGAGGTGTCGTTCCGTGCTGTGGGCGACACCATCTTCTATCCCGACTCTGTCAATCAGCCTACCTATTTCAAGGTGATTCGCGACTCGTTGATGCTTGAAGCGGTTCACGCCCGATACCCCATTGTCAAGCAGTCGCCCCACGTTTTCTGGTTCAGAAATCAGAACGGCGATGTCATCCGGCTGTCCAAGAGCGACGATCCTGCCCTGGTCTTCGCCTTTGTCCGCGAGCGTCCTCACGTGATGACCTATTCCGAGGTGGTGAAGAGCGACTCCGTTGTCTTTTACGATGGCAAGCGCTACCATTGGTATATAGCCATCAATCCCACAAAATACAAGGTGCATGCCACGTCGTATAATGACGATGGGGTAGAGGTGGATAACGTCTACTACGATAACATTATGAATGTCAGCGTGTACCAAGGCTCTACAAAACTTTTTGCTTCAGACTTTAAGAAGCAACTCTATGGCTCAAAGATTCCCTTGGAGTTTTTGAACAAGGCCGTCATGAGCAATATGGAGTACACGGGCGTTGATGCTGCCGGTCTGCATTTCGTGTCAACCATCTGCCAGCCTAACGGTGCGTCGTGCTACAAGGCTGAGAACGTCATATCGTTTACCGGTAAGCTCACCACCGAGCTGATAGAGTATTAGCGGTTTTCAAGCCAGTCGTCTATCAGCATTCGGGCTATTGACAGTTTTTCGGGAATGGTGGGCAGGGTGTCGCGCCCGAACCAGCCGCCCTTGGCTATCTCGCTGCGCTGCAAGTGGATTTCACCGCTGACGTAGTCGGCATGAAATCCTACCATCAGTCCGCAGGGGTAGGGCCAGGGCTGTGAGCCGAAGTATCTGATGTTCTTAATGCTGATGCCCGTCTCTTCCAGCGTCTCGCGGGCCACGGCTTCTTCCAGGGTCTCGCCCGTCTCCACAAATCCCGCCACCAGTCCGTAGAAGTCGGTACGGAAATTCCTGGCTCTTACCAGCAGCACCTCGTCGTCACGGTGAATGAGTACAATGACGGCCGTGGCCAGCTGCGGCCACACCTCTTTGCCGCATTCCGTGCATTTCTTCGAGATGGCGGTGTCCATGCGCATGGGGGCGCCGCAGACACCGCAGTATTTGGTGTTATGGTCCCAGTAGAGCAGTTCCTGGCACTTTCCCGCTTTCAGGTATAGTTTGCGTGGCAGCTTGTAGTAGCTCTGGCGCAGGGGTACGGCCTGCAGCCGCCGGTTGTCTGCAGGCAAGTCAATGCAGTAGGTCACCACCTCGCTGCCGTCGTCCATGGCACTTACCTCCATAAGGTGTGTCCAGGGTTTCACTTCCGTAGGCGGATTCTCCTGAAAGGGTATCGTGAAATTCCCGTTCTCCTCTTGCTGCAGCAGCAGGTCTTCTTTGCAGAAGACGAAATAGTAGCGTTTCATCGGCCGAAGAGTTGCAGACTGTCGCGTTTCAATGCCGGCACCACCCATTCCTCTGGAATGAAGCGCCAGTTGCGGTTTGGCTGTGGATTGATGGTGCCCTGACGCTCAATTTCCTTTGTCAGATAATAGCGCTGGTCCAGTTCGGTGTGGAACACCACACGGCTTTCCAGAGAGTCCTTGGGGATGCCGGCCCCGCGTGTCAGCAGTTCGCCGCCGCCGTTGGCACGGTAACTGTTCATCACCACTTTATACCATTTCTTCTCGTCGAAGGGTCGTCCGTCCGACATCTGCAGGACTCTCACTTTCTGTCCGTCGGGTTTCGTCAGGTCTACCTCATAGTCAATGCCGCAGGCCGAGTCGAAGTTGAAGGTGAAATACTGGAACCCCGTACGTTGCTGGTCGTTCTTCGAGGCATCGTTCAGTCTCAGGGCATGGTCATCGGGACTTGTCATCGTGTTCGTCCACATGTCGTAGCTGAATTCCAGGTGCTTGCGTATTTCCTCGCCGGTCATTCGCAGCACATACAGCAGGTTCTCGAAGCGGTAGAGCTTGAACATGTCGGCCTGGGTGACGTCGCCGGCCTCGATGACGGTATTGAACGACAGCGGAGCGTTGAACGATACGTCGGCCTTTGAAATCTGCATCTGCAGGTTATGGATAAGGTCTGTGAAGGCAGAGTTCCCGAAAAAGCTCTCGCGGGTATAGATGGGGTGCTCAAAGCGCCCTATCTTGCGCTCCACATACCTCTTGATCTGGTCAATCTTGTCTTGGAAGTGGCTCACCATCTGCTGGTCTATCTCCTCGTCCCTGACGCTGACGATATGTCCTTTGATGTCTTTCTTTGTCAGATGTCCCTTGGTGTAGGTCAGTTCTATCTCGGCCTCGGCCACATTCTGCACATAGCACGACGGGTCGATGATAAGTGTCCGTCCGCCAGCCACGTTAGTAATCCATTCGTTGTGTACCTGGTGGTCATGGCCGAAGAAGATGATGTCGAACTCAGGCACTTCGCGGGCCACAGAGGCCGTCGCGTCCTCCTCATACTCGTCAGTCACGATGCCGCCGTCCTTCCCGCTATGGAAGAGACCGAAAATCAGGTCGGGCTGCTCGTAGGTCTTGATGTATTTCACCCACTTCTTGGCACAGCCCACCATCTCCTCAAACTCCATGCCTTTCCACACGCTCTCGTTCAGCCAGTTGGGAATGGCGGGTGTCAGCATGCCGATGATGGCTATCTTTACCCCGTCGATATAGTGGATGCTGTAAGGCTGCAGCTGGCCGTATACCGCCGACGGGCGTCCGTTCAGCTGGCTTGCTGCCGGCTGATCCTTCCACACGATGTTGGCACCCAGCAAGGGGCACTTCACCTCGCGTATCCACTTGTCGTAGACCTTATGGCCGGGCTCAATGTCATGGTTGCCCACCGTCTCGGCGTCGTATCTCATGTAGTTTATTACCGATGCAGCCAGGTTTTCGTCTTCGGGCATCACATAGTTAGTCCAGTAGACGCACGGCTGACCTTGCAGTATGTCGCCATTGTCTATCAGTAGCAGGTGGTCGCCATACTGTTTGCGCTGTTTCAGTATATAGGTGTTAGCGCGTGCCAGCGTGCCCTTGATGGGCTTCTTCTCCATGAAGTCGTAGGGGAAGAAGTGGCCGTGTACGTCGCTCGTCTCTATCACCTTCAGTTTGACGGTTTTTGTGTTGTTTGTAGCAAGCATTCCTGTAGCCATCAGCATCATGGCGGTTAAAATCATGTGTTTCATAGAATATCGTTTTAGATTGCAAGTATAGAGGTGCTTTTGTTCTACCTCATTAACGGCTACAAAGGTACAAAAACTATTTCAAATGAACGATAATTATTCAAAAAAATAATGTTTGAAGATCTGTTGCCGGTTTCCTGCCATTGTTAGGGTGTGACGGTGATTTCACCTCTCAGGCTCTGTCGCATCATGGTGCGTACGGTGTCAGGGTCGTCAGGATAATGGCTCTGCAGGAACATCAGCTTGGTGACGGCACTCTCTACCGTGGAGTCGAAGCCGCTGATGACGCCTGCCTGCTGCAGGTGGTAGCCGCAGTCGTAGCGTCCCATCTCGACGGCTCCCTGCATGCACTGGCTGATGTTGACGATGACCTTGCCGCCATGCGTACCTTCCTTTAAGGCATTGAGCAGCCAGGGGCTCGACGGGGCGTTGCCGCTGCCGAAGGTGCGCATGACGATGGCCTTCAGGTTGGGGGTGTGGATGATGTGGCGTATCAGGTCTTCGCGTATGCCGGGAAAGAGCGAGAAGATGATGACGTTGTTGTCGAGGCGGAAATGTGGCGTCATCTTTCGGCTCCAGTCTGGTTGCAGGATGCGGTTCTGGTGATAAACGATATTCACCCCGGCATCCACCAGGTGTGGGTAGTTGAACGACTCGAAGGCATTAAACTCCTCGGCACTCTGCTTCGTCGTGCGGTTGCCGCGCAGCAGATGGCCGCCGAAGAAGATGCCCACCTCGGGCACGCGGGCATGGCCCCTGTCGTCCTTGGCAGCAGCAATCTCGATTGATGTGATGAGGTTCTCCTTGCCGTCGGTTCGCAGCTGGCCTATGGGCAACTGCGAGCCTGTGAAGATGACGGGCTTGGTGAGGTTCTCGAGCATGTAGCTCAGGGCCGAGGCGGTGTAGGCCATGGTGTCGGTGCCGTGTAGCACCACGAAGCCGTCGTACTCGTCGTAGTGGTCGGCAATGCAATGGCTCAGGTCTGTCCATCGCCGTGGCGACATGTCGCTGGAGTCGATGGGTGGCTGAAACTGGTAGGTATCGATGCGTATGTCGAACTGCTCCAGTTCGGGCACGTTCTGCAGCAGGTGTTCAAAGTCGAAGGGCTCGAGGGCTCCCGTCTGCGGATTGCGGTTCATGCCGATGGTTCCGCCGGTGTAGATGAGCAGTACCCTGGCGTTCATTTTTTCTCAGTCTGATTCTTGCCGCCGCGGTGTGGGCGGTTGTTGCGCTTGCCGTTGCCGCGACTGTTCCAACGGCCATGCCGCCGGGTGTTGGAGTGCTTCTTCTCGCGCTTGGTGTACTCCGGTCCCTCGCCGATGCCTTCCGGAAGCGGGTTCTTCAGTACCTCCTTGCCCAGGAAGTGCTCAATCTCTTGGAACTTGCCCATCTCCGCCTCATTGACGAAGGTGATGGCGATGCCGTCGCGGTCGGCGCGTGCCGTACGTCCGATGCGGTGGACATAGTCTTCGGCATCGTGGGGAACGTCGTAGTTCAGCACGATGCGTATATCGTCGATGTCGATGCCGCGGCTGACGATGTCGGTGGCCACCAGCACGTCAATCTGTCCGGCTTTAAAGCGGTACATCACGTTGTCGCGCTCCTGCTGCGACAGGTCGCTGTGCATGTCGGCACAGTTAATCTTCATGCGCTTCAGCTGGCGTGTAATCTCCTTGACGCGCTCCTTCTTACCGCTGAAGATGATGACGCGCTTCAGGTCGCCGGCCTTGAAGAGGTGCTCGATGATTCTGAGTTTCTGGGGGTCGTAGCAGACGTATGCCGACTGCTGGATTTTCTCTGCGGGCTTCGATACGGCCAGTTTTATCTCTACAGGGTCGTGCAGCAGCGATACGGCCAGTTCGCGGATCTTTGACGGCATGGTGGCTGAGAACATCACGCGCTGGCACGTTGGCGGCAGCTCCTTGACGATGGTCAGGATGTCCTCAGAGAATCCCATGTCGAGCATGCGGTCGGCCTCGTCGAGTACGAAGAAGGAGCAGCGCGAGAGGTCGAGGTTGCCCACCTTCAGGTGGCTGATAAGACGGCCTGGCGTGGCTATGAGCACATCGGCGCCGAGTCGCATGCCCCGCAGCTCCTGGTCGTAGCGTCCGCCGTCGTTGCCGCCATAGACGGCCACGCTCGACACGCCGTCGAGATAGTATCCGAAGCCCTGCATGGCCTGGTCTATCTGCTGGGCCAGTTCGCGTGTGGGCGACATCACCACGCAGTTGATGGCATCCTTCGGATAGCCGCCATCGTCGAGCATCGAGAGTATGGGCAGCAGGTAGGCCGCCGTCTTGCCGGTGCCTGTCTGTGCCACGCCCAGCACGTCGTAGCCGTCAAGAATCTCAGGAATACATTTCTCCTGGATAGGTGTCATATCGTCGAAACGCATGTCGTAGAGTGCGTCGAGAATATTGTCGTTCAGATAAGTCTCTTCAAATTTCATCAAACAGTAAATAGTAAATCGTAAATCAAAAATCGAAAATCGTAAATCGTAAATCGAAAATCGTAAATAGTAAATCAATTAGGGGCTTGTCGCCAGCAGAACCAGGCTATGAACACGTATAGGATGTTAGGAATCCATTCGGCCAGCATGGCGGGAGTGCCCGCATTGATGGCAAAGGTGGCCGAGATGGTCTGTAGCAGGATGTAGGTGAACGACAGCGCCAGGCCGATGCCCAGATAGAGTCCCATGCCGCCCTTGCGCTTCCTTGACGATAGCGAGGCGCCGATGACCGTCAGGATGAACGACGCGAATGACATGGCTATGCGCTTATGATACTCCACCTCATACTGCACCACGTTCTGCGAGCCGCGCTCCTGCTGCTTGGAGATATACTCCCGCAGTTCGGTACTGGTGAAGGTCTCCTGCTGTCCCTTCGAGAACACCAGGTCCATGGGTTCCATCATGATGGTGGTGTCCATCTCGGCACCGGTCTTGATTTCCTCGCGCAGACCTTTCAGCGTGCGTATCTTGTAGTTCTGTGCCCGCCAGTGGAAGCGTGAGTCGCTGATGGTGTCGTAGCGTATGACGCTGGCCGTCATGTGGCTCACCAGTTTCTTCTTCTCAAACTTGTCGAGCGAGAAGCCATAGCCGGTCTTGCTGTTGTCGTCGTACTGCTGTATGTAGGCAATGACGCCCTTTCCCACCTGCAGCTGTACGTTAGAGGCCGATGTTATCTTCTTGTTGTTCTTGTATTTCGACTCGAAGTCCATGCGCACCACCGTTCCCTGCGGAATGACCGTTGCCCCGAGGTAGTAGTTCAGGATGGCGATGAGTGCTGCCGAGATGAAATAAGGTCGCATGAGGCGCTTGAAGCTCAGTCCCGATGCCAGCATGGCAATGATCTCGCTGTTGCCTGCCAGCTTGGAGGTGAAGAAGATGACGGCAATGAAGACGAACAGCGGCGAGAACAGGTTGGCGAAATAGGGTACGAAGTTGGCGTAGTAGTCCAGCACGATGGCCCTTAGCGGGGCATGGTTGGTGGTGAATTTCGCCAGGTTCTCGTTGATATCGAAGACTATCGATATGGAGATGATGAGCAGGATGGAGTAGATGTAAGTTCCGATGAACTTCTTGATGATATAGCGGTCGATGCGCGTCAGATAGTGGAAGGGGTTGAGGTATTTCAGGAAACTCAGCCAATGGCCTATACGCCTGACGTGCCGACGGGCAGCGCGCCACCTGTGGTAGCGCTTCTGGTGCCGGCGTATTTTGGCAAATGTCTTCTGTCGCTTCTTAAATAACTTCTTCATCGTCTTTTTCCAAGTTGTTCTATAACAGACCGTTTCCAGCTGACAAAGTCGCCCTGTTCGATATGCTGGCGGGCATCGGTGACCAGTCGCAGGTAGAAGGCCAGGTTATGGATGGAGGCTATCTGCATGGCCAGCAGTTCCTGAGCCTTGAAGAGGTGGTGCAGGTAGGCTTTTGTGTGCAGCCTGTCTATGTCGCAGCCGTCGGGGTCTATAGGCGAGAAGTCCTGTTCCCACTTCTTGTTGCGCATGTTCATCGTGCCTTCGTAGGTGAAGAGCAGGGCGTTGCGCCCGTTGCGTGTAGGCATGACGCAGTCGAACATGTCGACGCCGCGCTCTATGGCCTCGAGGATGTTCTGCGGTGTGCCCACGCCCATCAGATAGCGGGGTTTGTCCTTGGGCAGGATCTCGTTCACCACCTCAATCATCTCGTACATCACCTCTGTCGGCTCTCCCACGGCCAGTCCGCCTATGGCATTGCCGTCGGCCCCCTTGTCGGCCACAAACTTGGCTGCCTCGCGCCGCAGGTCCTTGTAGGTGCAGCCCTGGACAATGGGGAAGAGGCTCTGGCGGTGACCGTATAGCGGCTCCGTCTCGTTGAAGCGCCTGATGCAGCGGTCGAGCCAGCGCTGGGTCAGTCCCAGCGACTTCTTGGCATACTGGTAGTCGCTCTGTCCCGGTGGGCACTCGTCGAGCGCCATCATGATGTCGGCGCCTATGATGCGCTCGGTGTCCATGACGTTCTCCGGTGTGAAGATATGCTTCGAGCCGTCTATGTGGCTGCGGAACTCGCAGCCCTCCTCGCGCAGTTTGCGTATGCCCGTCAGCGAGAACACCTGGAAGCCGCCTGAGTCCGTCAGGATAGGACGGTCCCAGGTGTTGAACTGGTGCAGTCCGCCTGCCTTCCGCAGCGTGTCGAGCCCCGGGCGCAGGTAGAGGTGGTAGGTGTTGCCCAGAATGATTTGGGCCTTCACCTGCTGTCGCAGCTCGCTGAAGTGAACGCCCTTGACCGTCCCTGCCGTACCTACAGGCATGAAGATGGGCGTCTTGATTTGTCCGTGGTCGGTGGTTATCAGTCCTGTGCGTGCATCGCTGGCGGTGTCGCTATGTTGTATCTCGAATGTCATTTCTTGTCGTCGTCTTTTTTCTCTTCGGCGGGGATGGTGAAGTCCGTGGGGTTGTCAACAATCTCGCTGGTCAGTGCAAAGTTCCAGACGTCCTGCACGTTCTCCACATAGTGGAAGGTGATGCCCTTCAGGTAGATGTCGGGAATTTCGGCAACGTCCTTACGGTTTTCGCAGCACATCATGATGTCGGTGATGCCGGCGCGCTTGGCGGCCAGAATCTTCTCCTTGATGCCGCCCACGGGCAGCACCTTGCCGCGCAGGGTAATCTCGCCGGTCATAGCCGTGTTCCTGCGCACCTTCCGCTGTGTCAGCGCCGAGGCTATGCTGGTGGCGATGGTGATGCCTGCCGACGGTCCGTCCTTGGGTGTAGCCCCTTCGGGCACATGGATGTGTATGTTCCAGTTCTCGAAGATGCGGTAGTCGACGCCCAGTTTGTCGACATGGGCCTTGACGTACTCCAGGGCGATGACTGCCGACTCCTTCATGACGTCGCCCAGGTTACCCGTCAGCGTCAGCTTGCCGGCCTTGCCCTTCGAGAGCGATGTCTCTATGAACAGTATCTCGCCGCCTACGCTGGTCCATGCCAGTCCGGTGACCACGCCGGCATAGTCGTTGCCCTGATAGATGTCGCGGTAGAAGGGCGGGTTGCCCAGCAGCTCCTCTATCTCCGCCGGCGTAATCTTCGTGTAAGGTATCTCGCCGTTCAGCGCCTGCTTGAAGGCCAGTTTGCGCATGGCCTTGTTGACCTGCTTCTCCAGCAGGCGGACGCCGCTCTCGCGCGTGTACCTCTCTATAATCATCTCTATAGCCGCCTTGTTGAAGGTGGGCTTCGGGCTGATGGTGCTCAGTCCGGTGTTCTCCATCTCGCGTGGTATGAGGTGGCGTTTGGCTATTTCAATCTTCTCTTCGGTGATGTAGCCGCTCACCTCGATAATCTCCATGCGGTCGCGTAGCGGTCCGGGGATGGTTGCCAGGTTGTTGGCCGTGGCTATGAAGAGCACTTTCGACAGGTCGTAGTCCACATCCAGGTAGTTGTCGTGGAAGGCGTTGTTCTGCTCGGGGTCGAGCACCTCAAGCAGCGCCGATGCGGGGTCGCCGTTATGGGTGTTCTGCGTCACCTTGTCAATCTCGTCAAGGATGAACACGGGGTTCGAGCTGCCTGCCTTCTGTATGGACTTGATGATGCGTCCGGGCATGGCCCCGATGTAGGTACGGCGGTGTCCGCGTATCTCAGCCTCGTCGTGCAGGCCGCCCAGCGATATCCTGACGTACTTGCGCTTCATGGCGGCGGCGATGCTCTTGCCCAGCGACGTCTTGCCAACGCCCGGAGGACCGTAGAGGCAGATGATGGGCGATTTCAGGTCGCCGCGCAGCGACAGCACGGCCATGTGCTCCAGTATGCGCTCCTTCACCTTCTCCATGCCGTAGTGGTCGCGGTCCAGTATGCGCTGTGCCCGCTTCATGTTCAGGTCGTCGGTGGTAAACTCGCCCCACGGCAGGTCTACCATGGTCTGCAGGTATGTCAGCTGTACGTTGAAGTCGGGGCTCTGGGGGTTCAGCGTGTCCAGTTTGTCGGCCTCCTTGTAGAAGACCTTGGCCACCTCCTCCGGCCACAGTTTCTTCTCGGCCTTCTTCATCAGCTCGGTCTTCTCAGGGGCGTTGTCGCCACCCATCTCGGCCTGCATGTTCTTGATCTGCTGCTGCAGGAAGTAGTTGCGCTGCTGCTCGTCAAGGTCTTCACGCGTCTTGTTGCGGATGTCGGCCTTCAGGTGCTGCAGGTTGATTTCCCTGTTCAGCACCTTCATGGTGGCAAAGAGCCGTTCCTTCACCGATTCCGACTCCAGCAGCATCATCTTCTCCTTGATGCTGAAGGGCATGTTCGAGCAGGTGAAGTTCAGGGCCATCACGTCGTTGTTGATGTTCTGCACGGCGAAGGTTGCCTCGTCGGGTATGTCCTCGCTCATGTTGATGTAGTCGTTCACCTGCTGTCGCAGATCCTGCATGGCCGTCCTGAACTCCTTGTCGCGCTTGTCGGGCTGTAGCTCGGGTGCCGGCTCCACATGTCCTGTCAGGTAGGGCTTGTCGCTGATAAGGTCGATGAGGCGCATGCGTCCCATGGCCTGTACGATGGCGGTGATGTTACCGTTGGGCAGGGTCAGCTGCTTGACAATCTTGGCATACACGCCGTATTCGTAGAGGTCGTCCTTGGTGGGCTCGTCAACCTCCGGGTCGCGCTGGCAGACGAGTCCGATGACCAGCGAGCGCTTTTCTGCCCGCTTGATGAGCTGAGAACTGGATTCGCGTCCGATGAGTATGGGTGATACTACTCCGGGGAAGAGTACCATGTTGCGTAATGCCAGGATGGGCAGTTCGCTGGGTGTGGGCAGACCGTTGATGAGGTCTTTGAAATCTCCTTCAATGTCGGCTATCATAGAGAAAGCCTTGTTATTCTGACTATCTAAAAACATACTTCTTGTCTTGCTTTGAGCATGCAAAATTACACAATAAAATTAAGAATTAAGAATAACCGTTTAAGAATTAACAAAAAATGTATATCTTTGCACCCGAAAATGGCAAACGACTACTTCAGATTCAAGAAATTCACCATCCGGCAGGGTAGGGCAGCCATGAAGGTGGGCACCGACGGCACCCTTCTCGGCGCATGGGCCAGGGGTGGCGCGTCAGTCCTTGACGTCGGCACCGGCACGGGCCTCATAGCGCTGATGATGGCCCAGCGCTGTCCCGGGGCTGCCGTGCTGGGCATCGATGTCGATGCGTCGGCTGTCGCTGAGGCGCTTGACAATGTGGCAGCGTCGCCCTTTGCCGGTCGTGTCAGGGTGGTGCAGGCCGACTTCCGCTCCTTCCGTGGCGGACCGTTCGATGCCCTGGTGTGCAATCCCCCCTTCTTCGAGCAGTCGCTGACGTGCCCCGATGCGCAGCGCACGCTGGCCCGCCATGCCTCGCAGCTGTCATACCGCGACCTGATGGAGGCGGCATGGAGCGTGCTGGCCGACGATGGCGAACTGTCGGTGGTCATCCCCTTCGACTGCCGTCAGCGCCTGGAGCAGGAGGCTTTCCTGGCAGGCTTCTTCAAGTCGCGTGAGTGTGGGGTCAGGACAACGCCCCGTAAGCCCGTGCGCCGTTATCTGCTGGCCTTCCGAAAGCATGCCTGCCCCACGGAGCTGACGGAGGCCGTTCTGGAGACAGCCCCGGGCGAGCGCTCTGCCTGGTATCAGGAACTGACAAACGAATTCTACCTATGACAGTAACCATCTTACAGACCGACGTCAGTTGGGCTTGTCCCGATGAAAACGTCAGAAACGTGCAGCAGCTGGTGGCCGGTAGCCCCGGTGCCGACCTCTATGTGCTGCCCGAGATGTGGGCTACGGGCTTTGCCACAACGCCCCACGACATTGCAGAAAACGACGATTCCATCGCACTCCGCTGGATGCAGCAGACGGCAGCCGAAAGGAATTGTGCCCTCAGCGGCAGTCTGCTGATACACACGGCCGACGGTACCTACCGCAACCGCCACTTCTTTGTGACGCCCGGCAGCACGGTCAGTTACGACAAGCACCACCTGTTTACCTACGGCCATGAGGACGAGTTTATCACCCCCGGTCATGAGCACGTCATAGCCCGGTGGCACGGACGGCGCTTCCTGCTGCTGACGTGTTACGACCTCCGCTTCCCCGTCTGGTCACGCTATGGCAGGGCAGGCGAGTACGATGCCATCATTGCCGTGGCCAACTGGCCTGAAAGCCGTCAGCAGGCCTGGCGTGTGCTGACGCGTGCCCGTGCCATTGAGAACCAGTGCTACCTGATTGGTGCCAACCGCGTGGGCGACGACCAGTTCTGTCATTACAGGGGCGAGAGCCTGGTGTGCGACTCCAAGGGCGACACTCTGGCGGAGGCTGACCCTGGCACGCAGCAAGCCCTGACGGCCGTCCTCGATTTTGAAAAACAAGACGGCGTGCGCCGTCGTTTTAAGGTGTTGGAATCGCGCGATTTATAGCTGTTTGTAAAACTTACGGTTCAACTTCCCGTTGTACGTTCTTTCTATGGCCGTCACCTGCTCATACAGCTGCGGCACCTTGTAGGTCTCTAACCGCTGCTTCAGGTGCAGGGCCAGCAGGCGCTTCTCCAGTCTCTGTCCCTCGGCCATGACCACCAGCAGCTTGAGGGCCTGTCCGGTAATGGGGTGGGGTACTGCCGTGCAGATACAGTCCCTGACGGCTGTGAAGGTCATGGCCTGGTCTTCCACCTCCGTCGGTGCCACCTTGTAGCCGCCCACGTTGATGACATCGTCCGCCCGTCCGTCTATGTGCAGTCGCCCCTCTTCGTCTATGTGTCCCATGTCGGCCATGTACACCGTCTCGTCCCTGAGCACGCTGGCGGTCAGTTCGGGGTCGCCGAGGTAGCCGCTCATCAGCGTGTCGCCCTGGCAGGCTATCGTCCCCTCGGGCGTGATCATGAGGCGCGAGTGGGGCATGGGCTTGCCTAAGCAGCCTGCCATGCACAGGCCGTCGTTGAAGTTATAGGTGCTGATGATGCCTGTCTCGGTAGAGGCGTAGGTATTGTAATGGCGCGTCTTGGGTAGCAGACGGCAGAGTTCCAGCATGTCGGCATGTGGCAGGGGTGCTCCGCCGCACTCGATGAAATCAATCTTTTCTGCATGCTTTGCCAACTCTTCGGCGGCAAAGTGCAGCAGGATGCGCAGGGTGGCGGGCACGAAGAAGGTGGCAGCCTTGGCCACGCCGTCAAGGCAGCGGAAGAAGACGTTGATGTCTCTCATGCCGTCGATGATGCAGAGGGTGGCCCCCACCACGATGACGGGGTAGACCTTCGACAGACTGCCGATATGGTTCAGCGGCCCGTTGATGATGAACGTCAGGTCGTGCGAGAAGCCCTGCCCGGCAATCAGGTTCCCGGCATTGGCCACGATGGTGCGGTGGCTGATGACAACGCCCTTGGAGTGGCCCGTGGTGCCGGTGGTGAAGAGCACGTCTGCCGTCCCCTCCGGCACGCTCTCTGCAGCCGTCTTTTCCGCCATTTCATCGAACAAATGCTGAGGCATGTCTCGCTCCATCGGCGCCGCTATGGCTCCTGCCATGTGGATGGCAAGATAATCGGCGATGAAACCGATGGTGGGCGTGGCCCTGAAAGCGACGATACGCCCTTTTCTGTCGGAGAAATCGCGCGAACGTGCCCGGGCCTGCCGGTAGAGCTCATAGTAAGAGCACGTCTCTGCCCCGCAGACAATGGCTGTCTTGTCAGGGTAGAGACGTGCGTCTTGTTCCAGATAGTCTTCCAGGGTCAGCATGCTTCGCCAAGTTTTCTTTCCACCATGGCTGCGATGCTGTCGAGCGACCTCAGGTTGCGCGGCGTGGCGTCGGTGGCTTCCAGCCGGATGCCATACTTGTCGCTGAGTGCCATGAGTATGGTTGTCACGTCCAGCGAACTGAGTTCGCTGAACAGGAAGTCGGCGTCAAAGTCGACCAGTGGCAGCAAATCTTCCAGCAGTGTCCTTATTTCTAATCTGTCAATTTTCAATTCTCAATTCTCAATTCTCAATTATTATACTCCTGCCACGACTTAATCTGAACGTCCTCCTGCTTCATGGCCGTGAACGCCTCGATGAACGCCTTGGCCAGGCGGACATTCGTCATCAGGGGGATGTTGTGGTCAATGGCACCACGACGGATGCGGTAGCCGTTGGTCAGCTCACGCTTCGTGTGGTTCTTGGGCACGTTGACGATGAGGTCGAACTTGTGGTCGGCAATCATGTCCATCACGTTGTTCTCGCCCTCCTCGTCGGGCCAGCTGACGGGAGTAGCCTTCACGCCGTTGTCGTTGAAGAACTTCGCCGTGCCGCCGGTGGCATACACCTCAAAGCCCTCCTTCACCAGCTGCTGTGCGGGCTCCAGCAGGCTCACCTTACCCTTGGCGCCGCCCGAGGAGATGAGCACCGACTTCTTAGGCAGCCGGTAACCCGTTGCTATCAAAGCATTTAACAGGGCTTCGTTCAGATCGTCGCCCAAGCAGCCCACCTCGCCCGTAGACGACATGTCGACACCCAGCACGGGGTCGGCATTCTGCAGGCGGGCAAACGAGAACTGCGAGGCCTTGACGCCGATGCGGTCGATGTCGAACTCGCTCTTGTCGGGCTTCGAGTAGGGGGCGTCGAGCATGATCTTCGTAGCCGTCTCGATGAAGTTGCGCTTCAGAATCTTCGACACGAAGGGGAACGAGCGTGAGGCACGCAGGTTGCACTCGATGACCTTCACCTCGCGGTTCTTGGCCAGGAACTGGATGTTGAACGGACCTGAGATGTTCAGCTCCTTGGCTATCTTGCGCGATATGTTCTTGATCTGACGGATGGTGGAATAGTAGATGTGCTGGGCGGGGAACACCATCGTGGCGTCGCCGGAGTGTACGCCGGCATACTCCACGTGCTCAGAGATGGCATACTCTATCACCTCGCCCTTGTCGGCCACGGCGTCGAACTCTATCTCCTTGGTCTCGGTCATGAACTTCGAGATAACCACGGGGAACTCCTTCGACACCTCGGTAGCCATGTTGAGGAAGCGGTGCAGCTCCTCGTCGTCGTAGCACACGTTCATGGCAGCACCCGACAGCACGTACGAGGGACGTACCAGCACGGGGTAGCCCACCTGGTTGACAAACTCCTTCACGTCGTCGAACGAGGTCAGCGCGCGCCATGCCGGCTGGTCGATGCCCAGCTTGTCGAGCATGGCCGAGAACTTGTCGCGGTTCTCAGCACGGTCGATGTTGACGGGCGATGTTCCCAGTACGGGCACGCCCTGACGGTAGAGCTTCATGGCGAGGTTGTTGGGAATCTGTCCGCCCACGGAGACGATGACACCCTTGGGCGACTCCAGGTCGATGACGTCGAGCACGCGCTCCAGCGACAGCTCGTCGAAGTACAGGCGGTCGCACATGTCGTAGTCGGTAGAGACGGTCTCGGGGTTGTAGTTAATCATAATCGACTTGTAACCCAGCTTGCGCGCCGTATTGATGGCGTTCACCGAGCACCAGTCGAACTCCACGCTGGAGCCGATGCGGTAGGCGCCGGAGCCGAGCACCACCACCGACTTGTCGTTAGAGTAGTAGTTGATGTCGTGCTTGGGCTTGTACTGCTCGCCCTCAGGATTGCCAAACGCGGGCGTGTGGGTGTACGTGAAGTAGAGGTAGTTGGTCAGTTCGGGATGCTCTGAGGCTACCGTGGGTATGCGCTTCACCGAGGGCAGTATGCCGCGCTCCTTGCGGTACTGGCGCACCTGCAGGTTCTCCTTCTCCATGTTCGTGGCCGTCGACTTCAGCACGAAGCGTGCTATCTGGAAGTCGCTGAATCCGGCACGCTTCACCTCTAAAAGGAATGCGTCAGGCAAATCCTCCAACTTGTTATATTCTTGCAACTTATGCTTCAGGTCGACGATGTGCTTCAGGCGCTCTAAGAACCACACGTCAATCTTCGTCAGCTCCTCAATGCGCTCCACGGTGTAACCCTCCTCCAGCGCCTGGGCGATGGCAAAGATACGCAGGTCGGTGGGGTTGGCCAGCTCCTTGTCCAGGTCGTCGAACTTCGTGTGGTCGTTGCCCACGAAGCCGTGCATGCCCTGGCCAATCATGCGCAGACCCTTCTGGATCATCTCCTCAAACGAGCGGCCTATGGACATGATCTCGCCCACCGACTTCATCGAACTGCCAATCAGACGGCTGACACCGGCAAACTTCGTCAGGTCCCAACGCGGAATCTTGCAGATCATGTAGTCGAGGCTCGGCGCCACATACGCGCTGCTGGTAGTGCCCATCTCGCCAATCTGGTCGAGGGTGTAGCCCAGCGCAATCTTCGCAGCCACGAAGGCCAGGGGGTAGCCGGTAGCCTTCGAGGCCAGGGCCGACGAGCGGCTCAGGCGGGCGTTGATCTCAATGATGCGGTAGTCGTTGGTCACGGCGTTGAAGGCAAACTGTATGTTGCACTCGCCGACGATGCCCAGGTGCTTGACGCAGCGGATGGTGATGTCCTGCAGCATCTTCACCTGCTCCTCTGTCAGCGAGCAGGTGGGAGCCACCACGATCGACTCGCCGGTATGGATGCCCAGGGGGTCGAAGTTCTCCATCGAGGCCACCGTGAAGCAGCGGTCGTTGGCGTCGCGGATGCACTCGAACTCAATCTCCTTCCAGCCCTTCAGCGACTCCTCGACAAGAATCTGGGGCGCGAAGGTGAAGGCCGACTCTGCCAACTCAACAAAAGCCTTTTCATCGGGGCAGATGCCGCTGCCGAGACCGCCCAGGGCGTAGGCCGAGCGGATCATGATGGGGAAGCCGATCTCGCGGGCTGCCTTCAGCGCGTCGTCCATGTTCTCAACGGCATGGCTCACGGGCACCTTCAGGTCTACCTCGGCCAGCTTCTTCACAAACAGGTCGCGGTCTTCGGTGTTCATGATAGCCTCGACGCTGGTGCCCAGCACCTCCACGCCGTACTCCCTGAGCACGCCGCTCTGGTAGAGTTCCGTGCCACAGTTCAATGCCGTCTGTCCGCCGAATGCCAGCAGGATGCCGTCGGGGCGCTCCTTCTTGATGATTTCGGTCACGAAGTACGGCGTGACGGGCTGGAAGTACACCTTGTCGGCAATACCCTCCGAGGTCTGGATGGTAGCGATGTTGGGGTTCACCAGCACGGAGGAGATACCTTCTTCGCGCAATGCCTTCAGAGCCTGCGAGCCAGAGTAGTCAAACTCGCCTGCCTGTCCGATTTTCAGGGCGCCCGAGCCGAGCACCAGGACTTTCTTGAGTTGCTTTTTCATTATCCTAATTTTATGGTTCTTTCAAAAATCCGTGCAAAGGTACGAATAATATTTTAAATCACAAAAAATGCACCTCTTTTTTTATCTCCGAGGTTTAAAGCGCCGGGTAATTTGTTATTTGTTACTTGTTACTTTTTCCGTTTTCCGATATGGTTTTTCGGGGAGTAAAAATGCTGATTTTTTAATTCATTATTCTTATTTATATTTATATATTATATATAATATATAAATATAAAAAATTTAGTGTCCCACTTTTTCGATTCACCGAAAAAGTAACAAGTAACAAATAACAAATTTCCGCGCTTCCGCAATGTATCCTCTGGAAAGCAGCAAATTCCCTGTTATTATTTGAAAAGGTAACAACCAAGTTCTCCCCCTGAGTCAGGGGGAGCCAGAGGGGGTCTCCCCCCTGCAGCCTCGAAAATATTTTTTCCGCAGCGCACGCAAAATTTTCGCCACGCGAAACGCCGCCGTACCATCGTGCGCCACTCGGTAACACATGCTGTTGGAGGGGATTTGAAATCCCCGACTCGGGAGTTGCGGATTTCAAATCCGCAACAACGGTAATCCCCGACTCGGTAACACATGCTGTTGGAGGGGATTTGAAATCCCCGACTCGGGAGTTGCGGATTTCAAATCCGCAACAACGGTAATCCCCGACTCGGTAACACATGCTGTTGGAGGGGATTTGAAATCCCCGACTCGGGAGTTGCGGATTTCAAATCCGCAACAACGGTAAATATTTTGACAATATCGTCACTAGTTTAAAGGCTATGAGAAGAATCAGAAAGGCAGTCAGACAACATACCGTAGAACTGAGACCCCTCAGGGGATTTGACAGACAAGAACCCCTGAATGAACTTATCCTGGAACGTGCTGCGGAAGAAGAATTATCAAACTGAAAGTAATTTACCTTTAGCTTATTAATCCTCTGAGCCTTTAGAATCTTTAACTACAGAAACTTTCCCGTTCATCATAGAATGAGCGGGATTTTTCGTATATTTGCATCCCAATTTCAGGACAGGTAGTTTATTTAAAGGTAAAAGATATTCATGACTATAGAAGAAAAGATAATTGAACCGCTTCAGCGGTATATAGACGGGGCAGACGGACTGTTCCGTTTCCCCATGACACAGGCAGCCAGGGAAGTTGTACGATATGGTGATGCATCTGGACTGCACAGGCAAATGGAACCGTTCTACGAGATGTGGATAGAAGACTCGCCACGGCTTGACTGGACATCGCGCAGCATCATCGGCGACATAGCGCAGATTGACCCGTTGTTTGGCGCGTGGGCCTCTCGGCAGGACTTAATGAAGATGGCTCGGGCATGGGCCGTGAGGGGTGACGGCGAGGGGATGCTGACGCTGCTGTATTGTGTGATTCATAGTAAGAACTATGAACCTTACTGTGGCGAGAGCACCTACGAGGAAGTGACTGAGGAATTGCGTTATCAGCGAGTGAACGGCAATAGCAGCAGCGGCGAAATATATGCGTTGCTGCATGCCTTCGTCACCATTGTGATGTCACCGCAACGATTTGACAGGCATCAGGATTTGTTCCAACTGATGAAGATGCACTGGGATTTCCTGCGTCATGTGTATTGCGTCATGACGGGCAGCATTATCGGGCTTAGATTTGCCAACTTCATCAGTCTGGCCAACAATCTGAAGAACGCGAAGTATCGCCCCTATCTGCATCTGGTGTACTGGCTTCTGGCCGACAATGCCGGCTCGCTCTGTGCCATTAAACAACAGGAGGGTATGGCGAAAGCCTTGTCGGCACTACACGACATCATGGATAGTACTGAGCCAAGCCACGAACTCGATGAACTGTGCCAGATGCTTTTCCCTGAGGAGGTGAAGGAGATGTTGACGAAGCACCCTAAACCACCCTATCGGCAGTTGGCAACGGAAGTGGAGGAACTGAAAGTGGAGAACAGCGAACTGAAGGCAGAACGAAGCGTCTTGAAAGACAAACTGTCAACTTTAGCTCAGCAGCAGGAGGAGATAACCCGCCAGATGGCCACCGAACTACAGAAGGCTTTTGTGGAGGATTCCATCCCTTATGCTGAGATTGAGGAGGAACTGCTGCAACTGCCTCCAAGTTCTGTTGGCAGCGTGTTTTCCGCCCTTAACGACATGCTGGGTGGCAACGACGTGTGGCACAAGCACTATAAGGCTCTGCGTGCCAAGGTTCGCAAACGTGAGAAAGAGAAGGAAACTCCTACTGTGGATGCACGACAGATTATTCAAATAGGCGACAGTCCGCAGTATGATGAGAACAAGGAATAATCGTATAATAAGACTATGGCAAGAAAAATTATTCAGAGAGGCAACAATGCCCTGTACATAGAACGCAGGGCACAGAACGTGGAAGATGACGGACGAGAGATCATCCAGGAGGGTGAAAATCCACGATATGAGGAGTATGGGGGGACTGTAGCACCACACTTTCCGCTGAACAAATCGGAGGAGGAGGGACACCGGCTCTACGAACTGCTGATACGTGAGCACTTCATGGCCCGCAACACGGAATTGGACTGTTGGCTCTACACCATGGGCTACTCCACTCAGCAGCCTGCCGAGTGGAAACCTATTGGGTGGCTGAAGAACGTGCAACTGGCCCAGGAACTGCTTCGCGGCATTCACGGCAACCTGCTTGAGACGAAGGAACTGACCGTACAAGGCATGACGGATCTGGCGGAGCAATGCTTTGTGAAAGACGGCAAGCCGCTGAAACTGGCTAAATACAAGGCTGAGCAATCGTGGGACAGCGACGTGCTACAGAAATTCTTCCGACCTAATCCGACTTCTTAGAAAACACCTTTGCAAATAGGCTTTTTCGCCTTTATTACCCCGACCATTTCCGACTTGAAACGGTCGGGTTTTTGTATGTAAACACTTGATTGTCAATAAGATATTTTACTTATCTTTGCACCGCAATCCAATCCCGGAGGGGTGAGGAATCCGAAGTCTGAAGGCGTGTGATTGCGGTGCTCTTTGACTTATTGGTACAAAAGATAGTGAGTCCTTCTTTTCATAGTTAGATTTGATTAGGCGGTCAGCGGACTGCCGAAGCCTGCCCTGCTGCGATGGCACGGCAGTTTTTTTCTATCTGTTGGAGGGGATTTCTGTTGGAGGGGATTTCTGTTGGAGGGGATTTGAAATCCCCGACTCGGGAACACATGCTGTTGGAGGGGATTTGAAATCCCCGACTCGGGAGTTGCGGATTTCAAATCCGCAACAACGGTAATCCCCGACTCGGGAACACATGCTGTTGGAGGGGATTTGAAATCCCCGACTCGGGAGTTGCGGATTTCAAATCCGCAACAACGGTATCCGCAACAACAGGGCGCACGCGGGGACTGTCCCCGTGTGCATTTTGGGACTATGTTTTGAGTTTTTATA
>CAMYZO010000036.1 GCA_947303855.1 uncultured Prevotellaceae bacterium | reverse complement strand
GCGAGGAGCCCGACAAGCTGCTGGAGACCATCCGCAGCCGCGTGCAGCGCATCGATGTCAAGAAACTGCCGCCGGAGACCATCGCCCGGGCACTGACAGAGAAGCGGGGCGTCAGCGAAGAGGCGGCCCGCCGCATCAGCCGCCTGGTAGACGGGTCATGGCTCAGGGCCCTGCAGGAACTGCAGGAGGGTACTGAGAACGAGCAGTTCCTGGAGCTCTACATCTCGCTGATGCGACTAGCCTACCAACGCAAGATACGCGACCTGAGGAAATGGAGCGAGACGCTGGCGGGCTTCGGCCGTGAGAAGCAGAAACGCTTCCTGACCTACTTCCTGCGGATGACCCGCGAGTGCTTTATGTACAACTTCGGACAGCAGGAAATCATCTATATGACGCAGCAGGAAGAGGACTTTGCCAAGAACTTCGCCCGCTTCGTGAACGAGGCAAACATCCTGGCCATCAACGACCTGACCAACCGCGCCATACGCGACATCGGACAGAACGCCAACGCCAAGATTGTGTTCTTCGACTTCACGCTGCAAGTCATTGTACTACTTTTACAGAAATAACGACAACGGAAAAGACATATATGGAAAAGGAATATGAAATACGTACCGGCTGCGAACGCGGACTATGCCACCAGGCCATAGGCCGGCAAGACCGACAGCTGAACACCTACGACTGGCTGGCCGACGTGCCGGGTAACCAGGAGTCGACAGACCTGGTGGAGGTGCAGTTCAAGCACACCCGCAAGGGCTACTACCACAACGTGAACAACCTGCCGCTGAAAAAGGGCGACATCGTAGCCGTAGAGGCCTCTCCCGGGCACGACATCGGCGTAGTGACACTGACGGGGCGGCTTGTCAAGTTGCAGATAAAAAAGGCCAACCTGAAGTCGGCTGACGACATCAAGCGTGTCTACCGCCTGGCACGCGAGATTGACATGCAGAAATACCATGAGTCCAAGGCACGCGAGCACGAGACGATGATTGAGAGCCGCCAGATAGCCAAAGGACTGGGCCTGGACATGAAGATTGGCGACGTGGAGTATCAGGGCGACGGACAGAAGGCTATCTTCTACTACATCGCCGACGAGCGCGTGGACTTCCGCCAGCTCATCAAGGACCTGGCTGCTGCCTTCCATGTGCGCATTGAGATGAAGCAGATAGGCGCCCGACAGGAGGCTGGTCGCATCGGCGGCACCGGCCCCTGTGGACGCGAGCTGTGCTGCGCCACATGGATGAAGAACTTCGTCAGCGTGTCTACCAACGCAGCACGCTTCCAGGACATCTCGCTGAACCCGCAGAAACTGGCCGGCATGTGTGCCAAGCTGAAATGCTGCATGAACTACGAGGTGGACGACTATATTGAGGCCGGACGACGGCTGCCCAGCCGCGAGGTGGTGCTGCAGACGCTGGACTCAGACTACTACTTCTTCAAGAGCGACATCCTGGCCGGACTGGTCACCTACTCCACCGATAAGAAGATGGCTGTCAACCTGGAGACCATCTCGGCAGAGCGGGCCCGCCAAATCATTGAGATGAACCGCCGCGGCGAAAAACCGGAGACACTCACTGAGGGCGGCAAGGCAGAACCTGAGAAGACGTCCATTGACCTGGCCGGAGGCGACATCAGCCGCTTTGACAAAGCCAAGAAGAAGAAAAAGAAGAAGAAGCCGCAAGGCAAGAAGGATGAACAGAAAAACCAATAGGCGGTGGCTGGTAACAGGACTGCTGGCAGTCATGCTGACAACGACAGGCTGTCAACGGCATACGCTATACCACCACTATGAACATACACCACTGACAGCATGGGAGAAGAGCGACACGCTCTTCTTCGCCGTCAGGAAAATGACGGACAGGGCTGTCATCCGCCGCGATGTGGAGCTGCGCATCTCTGACCGTTATCCCTATCAGCAGCTCTGTCTCGTGGTAGAGCAGACAACGCTACCGTCACGCTTCATGCGGCGCGACACCCTGAACTGCCGCCTCACAGACCCGGAGGGCGAGATGCTGGGCAAGGGCGTGACACTCTACCAGAAGACATTCCACCTGCCGGACATCAGCCTGAACGAGGGCGACTCACTCGCCATCAAAGTTCACCATGCCATGAAGCGCCAGTCGCTGCCCGGCATTGCCGACGTCGGCATCCTGCTGAAGGCATACTGACACCAGTGACGGCTTATTCAAAATAAAAGGTGAGAGTAATCATCTTGGCATGCCCGGCACTGACGCTATTGGTGTAGACGCGCTGCGTCTGATCGGTCAGCTCGTCGGCATGACTATGGTCGATGGCATCCATCAGACTATAGCTGAACTTCAACTCAGGAATCAGTTTGAAGAACGGCAGGTAGAGGTCGCATCCCAAGCCAATATGCAGCATGGTATCGTAACGCTTCAGCTGAATCATGTCCTGCGACTTACTGGTAAGATTTACCAGCGGCGTCACACCAGCCGTTATATAGGGCCGGTAGTTGTTGAAGCGCTCGGCAGCAAACTTCAGGTCAACAGGAAAGGCGATATAGGTGTTTTTCATGTCCTGCGTCTTCTCTATCATTCGCCCGTCGGCATCCTCGCGGTTCAGATGGCGGAACACCAAGTGCTTGGCACCGAAATGCATGGTTGGCGAGAAGCGTACCGAGAAATGCTTAGACAAACGCTGGTCGGCCAGGACACCCACGCTGAAACCCGGGTTCCAGTTGTCCTGATCGCAGACTACCACCTCCTCCGCACTGGTACCGTCAGCAAGGGTTACTATCTGAGGCCCGACATTCTGCAACTCAATATCCTGGATATGAAAGCCCACGCTGATGCCAAAGTGCATCGGGCGCAGGTCAATATACGGCTTGTTCTGCGGGCGCCGCTCCTGAGCCTGCACCGTGAATACGAGTACTATAATATACAATAAGGTAAGAAGTCGTTTCATATACATATCTATAACGTAGAAAGCATCTTAATATTATGTGTAAGTCAATTTCGACATCGTATAAATTGCAAAAAAAGATACCAAAAATTAGGTATTTTCCAAAATAATTGCTTACCTTTGCATCACAATAATTAAGTATTTATTAATAACAAAACATTTTTGAACGATTATGGCATATGTAATTAGTGACGACTGCATCGCATGTGGAACATGCGCAGGCGAGTGCCCCGTTGAGGCTATCTCTGAGGGCGAGAAGTATGTAATTGACGCTGACGCTTGCACAGAGTGCGGTACATGCGCTTCTGTTTGCCCGTCAGAGGCAATCTCTCTGCCGGCTTAATTCATCGGAATTAGCTTTATAAACCAACAAGATGGGGACCTCCGGAAGGAAGTCCCCTTTCTTTTTCACCCGGTTCCTGTCGCGTTACTCATCAAAGAGCATACGCGACAGGATTTCGTCACTCTCCCCGACGGTCGTCTCTGCAGTTCCGTCCGACGGATAGAGCGCGGCGGAAGTATCCTGCAACATGGGTTCAGGCAACAGTTCTATTCTTTCAATGGTGGGGGCAATATACTTCTTCTTCATAATCATGTTCCTGTTAACTGTTATTTGGTAATAATGACTTTGCGCCCTGAGGGCATCAGATAGACGCCCATCGACGGACGCATGACACGACGGCCCTGCAGGTCGTAGACAGGCCCGTCAACAGCGGCTGACGGCACGGCTAAAGTCGTAATAGCGGTACTCTCACCGTTGACGGGGAAGTACTCACGGCTGTTGCCGCCCTCGATTCTCAGATAGGCCTTTCCCGCGGGTATCGTCACGCCCTGGCTGACAGGATAGAAGCCTACACCGTATTTCTTCTTGGCCAGCACATAGACCTGGTTGCTACCATCAGTAACGTAATCACTCGTGACGGCCACAAGCAGGTTATCACCTACCCCCGAGGGCTCGCTGGCTGACACTGGCAAACGGTAGGCGGTGGCGGGCGTACCCTTCAGCAACAGGCCGGTGCCCGATGGCACACTGCTGACGGCAGCGAGCTTCACGCTATTGCCGTCTACCGACTCAACAACGTAAGCCTCAAGGTCCTCCACATCGAGGTCCAGCGGATAGTCGCTGCTCAAGGTGGCATAGCCTGTGTCGCCTATTGTCACCTCTATCTCGCTCGTCAGGTCGGTATCCTCTGGCTCAACCACTTTCACGGTAGAAATCTTAAAGTTGTCGAACTTGAAGACACCGTTATAGCGGTTACTCAAATAATAGATTCCTTTGAGTTGGGTACTAGTGGCCTCAGGCAGGTTGTAAGTGCCTTTAGCTATAACGGTATTACCGCTCTTGATCTTGTACTCCACGGTACGAGCCTCACTGTCCACCTTCATCCGATAGTGGCACCAGGTATCCGAAGGAATGGTGACGATATTCTCTTCGTCGCAGTTAACAGTAAACTCGGTACTTGTGCCTCCACCATTTTGTAAACGTAGCAGAAAATTGGCACTGTCATTACGTTCGGCAAAATTGATATTCCATCCATTTTTGTCGCCATAAAAGCCCCCGTCTGTCATTATGGCCAGTTCGGAACGGTGACCATTATCATTACCAGGTTTCATGCTGGCATCAAACTCCAGGATATAATCCTCATAGCTGCCCGACGACAACAACGTGTAACACGAACGGTCGTTGGCATTACCGGGAGCAAACTGTATGAACTTGCCATAGACGGCATCACCCGTCTCCAGCGTCAAGTTATCCTGGGCAATAGCCGACACCCATGACGTGGCATCCTGAGCACTCTCATAGTCCTGTTCCATCTGCACCTCCAAGCTTTCTGTGTCGTCATCATCGTCAATTTCCGCTCCAATTTCTGCCATGTCAGGCAGGTAGTAGCCTAAGTGGGGCGGCTGGTTGTAGGCCGTGTTCTGCCAGGCCACGCCCATTCGGTAGACGTGGTCGTGCATCAGTGTCGGCACAAGGTAGGGCGATGGTATGTTTGTAGAGTAAATGGCCAAGACGCAGTTATCGTCTTCTTCGCCCCAGAGTACTAACTCCTCGCGCCAGTCACCAAGGATGTCGGCCTGCAGGTTGGGTGTTTTCTTAGTACTGTTGCAGGTACCGCCGGGGCCGGCATTATAGACTGTGAACAGACGACTGAACGCGCTGCCGGTCCATTCGTCAATGACATTGCCGTCGAGCAGTTCCTCCTGCAAGTCACCGTCCCAGTAGATACGGAAGTTGACGGTGGCATTTTTCGCGGCAGCCACCTCGCCAGTGACGGCACTGCGCTGCTGGCGCTCGTCACTCGACGAGAACCATGAGCCACGGTCGCTGTCTGACAACTGTGCAGCCATGCCGCGGCCATTGTCAACACCGCTGTTACCACCCTTAAAGATGATTTCGCCCGTTGCTGCGTCGTGCAGGTCCCACGAATAGGTTCCCTTTTCCTCATGAACCTGGAACACCTCTAAGCCTGCACGGTCTGGGTTGTGGTCGGCCAGGTGAATGGCATCACCATGTCCGAAGCCTGTGGCATAGAGCAGCTTGCCGTCATGGTTGAGGGCTGCCGAGCCCCAGAGGATTTCGTCGCAGCCGTCACCGTCGACGTCGGCTACCGAGAGGTTATGGTTGCCATTGCCATACATGGTCTTGCTACCGCTGCCGCTGGTTGCTGTGCCAGGGGTGTAAGTCGTGGTTTGTCCATTAGCATCGGTAACGGTGTATTCTGACTTGCTTGTTGAGGCATGCAGCCACTTCGTGGTAAGCTGAGAACCATCGAACTTCACGGCCCAGACGTAGGCACGGGTATAATAACCGCGGCAGAAGATGGCGGCAGGTGTCTGCGTGGGGCCGTCGACGAAAGCCACGGCACCAAGATAGCGGTCGCAGCGGTTTCCATAATTATCACCCCAGAATGATTTGTCTGGATGGCTCGGAGCACCTCCTAACGAACCCGCCCTATTGGGATTATAGAAGACCGTATGGAGGGCACAGCCCGACAGACCGTCGAACACCGTCAGGTATTCAGGACCGCTGAGAACGTAACCGCTACTATTACGATAACTCTTGCTGTTGTCAGTAGAAGATATCTCACTATCGGAAGCGGCAGCACTGACAAACGCGCCATTGCCATCCATCGACCCCGGTGCTGTCTTGCACATCATTTCTGCCTTACCGTCTCCATCGAAGTCGTAGACCATGAACTGGGTGTAGTGAGCACCGGCACGGATATTCGGACCAAGATTGACTCGCCACAGCTTTGTGCCATCAAGGCGGTAGCAGTCTATATAGACATTACCCGTCTTACCACTCTGCGAATTGTCCTTTGAATTAGAGGGATCCCATTTCACGAACAGCTCGTACTGGCCGTCACCGTCAACATCGCCTACGGAGCAGTCGTTGGGCGAGTAAGTATAGTCGCTGCCGGCAGCAGGACGGTCGAGCGTCAGTTTCTTGTAGACGTCATCCCACGGCGTCACAGCAGCCGACGTTTCCGTAGGCGTGCCACCAACCTTCGTCACCACCTGGTACGAGCTTGATGAGGAGCCGCCGTAGTCGGTGTAGTTTGATACTGTCAAGTCCTCGGCAATAGTCTGGCCATCGCGCAGCAAATCGAACTTCGTCTTCGTCTTTTTCTCCGTTCCTAACAGTCGCCAACTGACGAAATTGCCTTTACCGCCCTTGGCAGGCAAAGCAATGAGGCCACGGTCCAGCTTCTCCATCTGTGAGCCGGAAGCCACCGGCACCTCCTCTTCCAGATAGTTGTACAGCGTGATACGCCATACCACCTGTTTTCCTTTTGGCGTAAACGTCAGGGTTCCCGCAGCCGGACTATTGAGTAGGATGGTGTGGCTCACCGAAGTAATGTTGTTGTTTGCATCCCTCATCGGCCACACGTAGTCCGTCTCGCCGTACTGGTTTCCACCCAGCTCAGCTAAGTAGGCATCAGTCTCGGCATAGTTATCATAGCCCGAGAACGTTACACGCTTGATGCTCTCACCATCTGGGATATTGATAGTGTACTGAACGCCGACAGAGTATTTCAGACCGTTATCGTTGCCGAAAGCGAGCTTCTTACTCGCATTGTCAGTAATGGTAAAGCCGCTGTTGAAAGACCAGGGCGATTCGGCACCTGCGGCCGATGTGCAGGTACTCTGCGACAGTGTCCAGCTACGGTTGGCAGCCGTTATTGCCAGACATGCGAATGTTGCTGTAATGATAAACAGACATCTCTTCATTATTCCTGATTGTTTAGTTGTTAGTTACGCACAATGATCACTTTGCGCCCTGAGGGCATCAGATAGACGCCCTTCGACGGACGCATGACGCGACGGCCCTGCAGGTCGTAGACAGGCCCGTCAAGAGATGCTGCCGGCACGGCTACAGTCGTAATGGCGGTGCTCTCACCGTTGACGGGGAAGTACTCACGGCTGTTGCCGCCTTCGACTCTCAGATAGGCCTTTCCCGCGGGTATCGTCACGCCCTGGCTGACAGGATAGAAGCCTACACCGTATTTCTTCTTGGCCAGCACATAGACCTGGTTGCTACCATCAGTAACGTAATCACTCGTGACGGCCACAAGCAGGTTATCACCTACCCCCGAGGGCTCGCTGGCTGACACTGGCAAACGGTAGGCGGTGGCGGGCGTACCCTTCAGCAACAGGCCGGTGCCCGATGGCACACTGCTGACGGCAGCGAGCTTCACGCTATTGCCGTCTACCGACTCAACAACGTAAGCCTCAAGGTCCTCCACATCGAGGTCCAGCGGATAGTCGCTGCTCAAGGTGGCATAGCCTGTGTCGCCTATTGTCACCTCTATCTCGCTCGTCAGGTCGGTATCCTCTGGCTCAACCACTTTCACGGTAGAAATCTTAAAGTTGTCGAACTTGAAGACACCGTTATAGCGGTTACTCAAATAATAGATTCCTTTGAGTTGGGTACTAGTGGCCTCAGGCAGGTTGTAAGTGCCTTTAGCTATAACGGTATTACCGCTCTTGATCTTGTACTCCACGGTACGAGCCTCACTGTCCACCTTCATCCGATAGTGGCACCAGGTATCCGAAGGAATGGTGACGATATTCTCTTCGTCGCAGTTAACAGTAAACTCGGTACTTGTGCCTCCACCATTTTGTAAACGTAGCAGAAAATTGGCACTGTCATTACGTTCGGCAAAATTGATATTCCATCCATTTTTGTCGCCATAAAAGCCCCCGTCTGTCATTATGGCCAGTTCGGAACGGTGACCATTATCATTACCAGGTTTCATGCTGGCATCAAACTCCAGGATATAATCCTCATAGCTGCCCGACGACAACAACGTGTAACACGAACGGTCGTTGGCATTACCGGGAGCAAACTGTATGAACTTGCCATAGACGGCATCACCCGTCTCCAGCGTCAAGTTATCCTGGGCAATAGCCGACACCCATGACGTGGCATCCTGAGCACTCTCATAGTCCTGTTCCATCTGCACCTCCAAGCTTTCTGTGTCGTCATCATCGTCAATTTCCGCTCCAATTTCTGCCATGTCAGGCAGGTAGTAGCCTAAGTGGGGCGGCTGGTTGTAGGCCGTGTTCTGCCAGGCCACGCCCATTCGGTAGACGTGGTCGTGCATCAGTGTCGGCACAAGGTAGGGCGATGGTATGTTTGTAGAGTAAATGGCCAAGACGCAGTTATCGTCTTCTTCGCCCCAGAGTACTAACTCCTCGCGCCAGTCACCAAGGATGTCGGCCTGCAGGTTGGGTGTTTTCTTAGTACTGTTGCAGGTACCGCCGGGGCCGGCATTATAGACTGTGAACAGACGACTGAACGCGCTGCCGGTCCATTCGTCAATGACATTGCCGTCGAGCAGTTCCTCCTGCAAGTCACCGTCCCAGTAGATACGGAAGTTGACGGTGGCATTTTTCGCGGCAGCCACCTCGCCAGTGACGGCACTGCGCTGCTGGCGCTCGTCACTCGACGAGAACCATGAGCCACGGTCGCTGTCTGACAACTGTGCAGCCATGCCGCGGCCATTGTCAACACCGCTGTTACCACCCTTAAAGATGATTTCGCCCGTTGCTGCGTCGTGCAGGTCCCACGAATAGGTTCCCTTTTCCTCATGAACCTGGAACACCTCTAAGCCTGCACGGTCTGGGTTGTGGTCGGCCAGGTGAATGGCATCACCATGTCCGAAGCCTGTGGCATAGAGCAGCTTGCCGTCATGGTTGAGGGCTGCCGAGCCCCAGAGGATTTCGTCGCAGCCGTCACCGTCGACGTCGGCTACCGAGAGGTTATGGTTGCCATTGCCATACATGGTCTTGCTACCGCTGCCGCTGGTTGCTGTGCCAGGGGTGTAAGTCGTGGTTTGTCCATTAGCATCGGTAACGGTGTATTCTGACTTGCTTGTTGAGGCATGCAGCCACTTCGTGGTAAGCTGAGAACCATCGAACTTCACGGCCCAGACGTAGGCACGGGTATAATAACCGCGGCAGAAGATGGCGGCAGGTGTCTGCGTGGGGCCGTCGACGAAAGCCACGGCACCAAGATAGCGGTCGCAGCGGTTTCCATAATTATCACCCCAGAATGATTTGTCTGGATGGCTCGGAGCACCTCCTAACGAACCCGCCCTATTGGGATTATAGAAGACCGTATGGAGGGCACAGCCCGACAGACCGTCGAACACCGTCAGGTATTCAGGACCGCTGAGAACGTAACCGCTACTATTACGATAACTCTTGCTGTTGTCAGTAGAAGATATCTCACTATCGGAAGCGGCAGCACTGACAAACGCGCCATTGCCATCCATCGACCCCGGTGCTGTCTTGCACATCATTTCTGCCTTACCGTCTCCATCGAAGTCGTAGACCATGAACTGGGTGTAGTGAGCACCGGCACGGATATTCGGACCAAGATTGACTCGCCACAGCTTTGTGCCATCAAGGCGGTAGCAGTCTATATAGACATTACCCGTCTTACCACTCTGCGAATTGTCCTTTGAATTAGAGGGATCCCATTTCACGAACAGCTCGTACTGGCCGTCACCGTCAACATCGCCTACGGAGCAGTCGTTGGGCGAGTAAGTATAGTCGCTGCCGGCAGCAGGACGGTCGAGCGTCAGTTTCTTGTAGACGTCATCCCACGGCGTCACAGCAGCCGACGTTTCCGTAGGCGTGCCACCAACCTTCGTCACCACCTGGTACGAGCTTGATGAGGAGCCGCCGTAGTCGGTGTAGTTTGATACTGTCAAGTCCTCGGCAATAGTCTGGCCATCGCGCAGCAAATCGAACTTCGTCTTCGTCTTTTTCTCCGTTCCTAACAGTCGCCAACTGACGAAATTGCCTTTACCGCCCTTGGCAGGCAAAGCAATGAGGCCACGGTCCAGCTTCTCCATCTGTGAGCCGGAAGCCACCGGCACCTCCTCTTCCAGATAGTTGTACAGCGTGATACGCCATACCACCTGTTTTCCTTTTGGCGTAAACGTCAGGGTTCCCGCAGCCGGACTATTGAGTAGGATGGTGTGGCTCACCGAAGTAATGTTGTTGTTTGCATCCCTCATCGGCCACACGTAGTCCGTCTCGCCGTACTGGTTTCCACCCAGCTCAGCTAAGTAGGCATCAGTCTCGGCATAGTTATCATAGCCCGAGAACGTTACACGCTTGATGCTCTCACCATCTGGGATATTGATAGTGTACTGAACGCCGACAGAGTATTTCAGACCGTTATCGTTGCCGAAAGCGAGCTTCTTACTCGCATTGTCAGTAATGGTAAAGCCGCTGTTGAAAGACCAGGGCGATTCGGCACCTGCGGCCGATGTGCAGGTACTCTGCGACAGTGTCCAGCTACGGTTGGCAGCCGTTATTGCCAGACATGCGAATGTTGCTGTAATGATAAACAGACATCTCTTCATTATTCCTGATTGTTTAGTTGTTAGTTACGCACAATGATCACTTTGCGCCCTGAGGGCATCAGATAGACGCCCTTCGACGGACGCATGACGCGACGGCCCTGCAGGTCGTAGACAGGCCCGTCAAGAGATGCTGCCGGCACGGCTACAGTCGTAATGGCGGTGCTCTCACCGTTGACGGGGAAGTACTCACGGCTGTTGCCGCCTTCGACTCTCAGATAGGCCTTTCCAGCGGGTATCGTCACGCTCTGGCCAACAGGACAGAAGCCTACACCGTATTTTTTCTTGGCCAGCACATAGACCTGGTCGCTACCATCAGTAACGTAATCACTCGTGACGGCCACAAGCAGGTTAGAGCCCACACCTGAGGGTTCGCTGGCAGACACTGGCAAACGGTAGGCGGTACCGGGCGTGCCCTTCAGCAACAGGCCGGTGCCTGACGGCACGCTGCTGACGGCAGCGAGCTTCACGCTATTGCCGTCTACCGACTCGACGACGTAAGCCTCAAGGTCCTCCACATCAAGATCCAGCGGATAGCCACAACCCAGGGTGGCATAGCCCGTGGCCCCTACCTCTACACCAATCTTATCGGCCGTAAAAGCAGTTTCAGCAGACGTGCATCCCGGATAGCTTGAGGTGACCGTCAGTGTACCCGGCTGGGTAAAGGTATAACTGTAAGCCTTGACTACTATGTTGTCGAGCTTGATTACAGAGTAATATCTTGCTGCTACCAGGTAGAAGCCGTCAAAGTCGGGACTGGTACCTTCCGGCAGGCTATAGGTGCCAGAAGAGCCATTGGATATGATCCACGCCACCGTTGACTCGCTACGATCAACAGCGAGGGTGAAATGATACCACTCATTGGCGTTTAATGTTGTCGTCGTGCTTGTACCATTGACGGTGAACGACGTTGAACTTTTTCCGGCCGTGATGTCAAGCAGCAGATTGGCATAGCCATTAATGCTGGCATAATTATCCCAGTTATTTTGGGGATTTGTACCGCCCTTACTCATCACACAGAATTCCACAGGATCAGTATTGCCGGCGGTCATAGCCAAATCAAACTCTATGGTGTACTTGTCATACGGCGTTACGTCAACACCGGGTCTGGTGTAGGCATACCGGGTATTAGTACTGCCAGTATTAACTGCAAAGAATTTCCCATGGGTATCATCAGTGCCTAAGCCATACAGTGCGCCAGATGTTGTCCAACCTTCTATAGCCTCAACAGTCTCATAGTCCTGACTGTAAACCGTGAAATCGACGTCAGAAGTCTGTCCTTGCAGATTGGTGAACTCAGCGGTCAGATTTGGCCAGACAGCCTTGTCCTGGTACTCAAACGACTGGGGGTCTATCGCAACCTTTGGCAACAAGATGCCCTGGCCGTTAGCCTGCCAGCCTGATTCGCTGATGACAGCCTCACTGCAGACAGGCGTAACACCGGTACCGACAAGCAGCATAAGGTCGGTGCCCCTCAGTTCCAGACGCGGGTTGTCAAGATTGTCAAGGCCTTCTAAACGGATGTCGTCAAGACTGCCCGTTACCTTATTGACAGTACCAAGTTTGTAAGCGCCGTCGCCCAGGGTATTACCCGTAAGGTTGAAAACCATCACCGGCGTTAAGTACTCTGGTCCAAAATCCTTCCAGACATCACCGGTCTTGGTGCCAATCACCAACGTGCCGGCATTGACCTGGTCAGCCTCCAGGCTGTTCCCATCGAAATCGATTACGATCCGTGAACCGAAGTTAAGTGTCAAGGTCGTTGTGGAGATGCTGCTGATAACGCCTTCGCCGGGGATAATGGAAGAAGCATAATCGGCGGTAACACCTTTCTGGAACTGTCCACCGTCGGTGACAAGCGTAGCAAAACGGTTCAGCCACACAGCACTCGACTGCATGATTCCATCAAACCGTAACGTGCCTGCCCAGACATCGGTGTTGCCTTTGTAGGTCTCAGTAACCTTAGGCAGCACCAGCACACCATCACCCTGCTTCACTAAACGGGTATTGCCGGAGAAAGCACCGCCGGTAAGTGTGTGGGTATAGGTATCCGTGTTGATGGCTGGCAAATTGGTGGCGCCGATACTGTCGTCAGTTTTCACCTTGGTACCCGTGGTACCGTTCTCGTCAGTGCCCTGCACCCATGTCGGGGCGTTGACAAAGACCACACTGGGCGATGCACCGTCAGCCACGCTGACCGTCATGTCATTCGTCTCACAGAGTATGACGGTCTGCCCATTGGTACCGCTGCCAATAGCGCTGCCGTTGGCTATCTCCTCACGGCCGTCCATGGTCAGTGTCGGCGGTGCCTGTGTGATGCCTTCCATCTCACCGAGGAAATAGCTGAGGTGTGGTGGCTGGTTATAGGCCATCATCTGCCATACCATGGCCTGACGGTACTGGTGGTCATTCCACAAGGTAGGCAGGCTGTAATTGGTTGACATACCTGAGGTATAGACACGGAGGTTGGTTCCACACCGCACCACAATCTCCTCTCGCCAGTCGCCAATGATGTCGCCTTGGAAGCAGGGGTTATTCTTAGAGTCGTTGTTCATGTTACAGCCACTGGAGGTGAACAGTCTGCCGGTACCTGGCTTATCCACTTTGGCTTCCTTGGCCGTTCCAGGACTGTTAAGGATCTCAGAGCAGAGGTCGCCGTCCCAATAGATACGGGCGTTGAGATCGCCCCAAGCGATATAGGTGTCGCCGTCGTAGGCGGGAATCGTTGTTGCGTTGCGCAGTGAGTTGATCATACCGCTGGCCGAAGACGAGCGTCCTATCGATCCAGGGTAGTCGTTCGAGAAGTTGGCCATCAGCGCACGGCCGTCGTCACTCGTAGATATATGCTTGAAGTAGACCTCACCAGTGGTGGCGTTACGGTAGTTACAGCCATAATACGGTCCCTCTTCCAGACAGCCGAAGAACTCCAGTCCCTTCCGATAGGGGTCGAAGTCGCTCACATGCTGGGCATCGCCGTGGCCGAAACCGGAGGTGGAGAGTCCCTTTCCATTATCGTCAATCACCATGGAGCCATAGACAATCTCGTCGCGACCGTCTTCGTCGACATCGGCGACGACAAAGTTGTGATAACCATTGCCATACCACGGGCTGCTGCTGTTATTGCAGTTCCAGCGCCAGAGTTCCTGCCACTGGTGAGAGCCACGGTCAAGATCCATGGCTATGAACTTGTGTCGGGTATAGATGCCGCGGCCCAGGAACAGACTGGCCTTACGCCCGTCAAGGAAGGGGGCACCGAAAAAGTATTTCGATGAGCGGTGGCCGTAGTTGTCGCCCCATGCCTTTTTCAGGTCTGTTTCACCACTTTCAAGGCGTTTCAGGGGGAAGTCAGTCTTCTGGTATATCTCACCCGTCTGGCCATTCAAATAGAGCAAATACTCAGCACCTGTATGTGTCCATGCATACTGTGAACCGCTGCTTGGATTAAAGGTGTTCCGGGTATTGACCGACATGTTGCCTATGTTGCTGATAACAGTCTTGCCATCGCCACCAAAGATAATCATATTGTCAGCGCCACGCAGCACAACCTCTGCCTTGCCATCCTCGTCCCAGTCGAAGGCAATGATATTGATTTCCGTAGAATTAAGGCTCACCATGTTTGGGCCGCAGTCAATACGCCACAACAAACTGGCAGCTCCCGTTTGCCAATCGACATCGTAGGCATCAATGACTGCGAACTGCCTCGAACTTTCCAGATAGACTGCCGATGCGTCGACAGTGTTCAGGCGCTTGACGATGATTTCCAGCTGTCCGTCGCCGTCGAGGTCGGCCATCTCAGCGTCGTTGGGGCTGTAGTTGGCTGTCACATCGTTGCCGTCACGGTCGTAGACGGTAGCCAAGGGGATGTCGAGGTAGCCAGTTGGGCAACGAACACTATACTGGTAGACATATTGATTCCACGGCGTGAAAGCTTCGCTCTTCTCCTGCTCTACGCCACCTACGACAGCCGCCACTTGATATGTTGTGGTAGCAAGTCCGTTACTATTGTCGGCGTAACAGGTGGTTGTCAGGTTGGAAGCCACCTTGCTGCCGTTTTTGTAAAGATTGTACTTTACATTGTAGTATTCGCTTGCAAGACGGCGCCAGGTCACAAGGTTAGTCTTACTGTTACCAGAAGCGCCAGTTTGTATAGCCACCAGTCCGCGGTCGAGCTTATCCGTGTGTCGCTGTGCACAGACTGTCAGGAAAGGTATAAAAAAGAGTCCTAAAGATAGTAGTAGTTTTCTCATATCAGTAAATCCGTGCAATAATTCCTGCAAAAATACGAAAAAGTCACAGAAACGCCAAACGTTTCTGTGACTTTTCTCAATTAACACTATTGATTATCAATTATTTCAGTTCAAGCACCTGCTTGGCTGTCTCGTTCTCGGGGTCAACCTCCTGCAGCTTGGCAGCAAACTGCTTGGCAGTCTCCTTGTCATCCTTATTGATGAGGTAGTAAGAGATGAGGTAGCGGTAAGCCTCAACCAGACGCACCTTGTCGGTATTGTCACGGTCGGCCTTGGTACCCAGCAGCTCCACAAGCTTCTCGTAGTGAGGCTTGGCCAGCTCCTGCTTTGACTCAGGATCCATCTGCATACCGATACGGGCACGCTGGAAGGCCACATAGTCTTCTACGTCCTGATACTTATCAAGCAGACCGGCATACACCTGGTCAGCGAGACGCAGCTTCTCCATCTTGGCAGCAAGGTCTTCCAAAGCGTTGGCGTGCTGGGCATAGAGACGGCCCAGACCGGCATGGTCACTGGCAGAAGCCTTCGACACATCATTCAGGAACTGCTGATAGTACTTAATGGCATTGTCGAAATCGTTGATGCCTTTGTAAGCGTCAGAGAGAGTCTTCACCACACCGGCCTTCTTGTCGGCATTGTCAAACTCCTGCTCCAGGGCCTTCTTATACATGGCGATAGCCTCGTCATGCTTCTTCAGGCCATTGAGGGCATTGCCGTAGTAGACATAGTCCATATAGGAAATGTTGGCCGAGTCAGACTTGTTGAACAGACGGTCGGCAAAGTCAAGAGCCTTGTCGAAGTTACCCTTCTCCGTATTGCAGAACATGGCCAGACGGTTCAGCGTAGAGTTGCGGGGCTCTTTCTGAAGACCGAACTCTGCCATCTCGATACCCTTGTCATACTTCTGGGTGAGGTAGGCTGAGAAAGCACTCTCGATGATATCCATCTTCTCGAGCTTGGCCTTGGGAACCTTGTCATAGGCTGCAATAGCCTCGTCGAAGTTGTTGGAGATGTAGCTGATGTGACCGATGATAGCGTCAACAGGATAGTCGGGCAGCTGGGCGCGCAGGTCGTTCAGCTTGGCGATGGCACCCTGCGGGCTGATCTTACGATAGACCGAAGCATACTTGCGGTAGCCGTCGGGGTTCTTCGGGTCGAAGTAGATGGCCTGGTCGTAGAGAGCGGCAGCACCGCCACCGTCCTCAGCCAGTGCGCGAAGGTCACCCTTCAGGATATAGGCCGGGGCATACTGCTTGTTAGCCTTCAGGGCATGCTCGGCATAGAGGGCGGCATTGGCCGTATCCTTAGCCTCATAGAAGGCGCGAGCGAAGGCGACGAGGTTCTCAGCGTTCTTCTTGTTCTTCTTGAAGAACGGCTTCATCTGGTCGTCCAGGTCGGCGGGTTTGCTACTGATGATTTTCTTCACGGCATCAACGTCGGCCTTAGTGCCGTCCTGTGCCATAGCGCTGGTGCTGAAACCTGCCAGCACGGCGCCCAATGCTAAATATTTGAATGCTTTCATACTCATAATCGTGTTTAAAGGGTTTAACATTTATTTCTTAATCTCGCTGTATTGTTATGTCGTTATGACGTTATGTCAGCAGAAAGGTTTATTATTCTTTAGTTACGTTAACTTCTCTGACGTTCATGTCGGCCTGAATCGGCAGCAGTCCGGCCCTGAGGAAAATCATCTGCCCTTTGGGCAGGCGGCAGAAATGAGCGAAGCCCGAGGGCTCGCCATTACGCGGCTCGTTGAGGATGGCGTAGATGGTACGGATGAGGGGGTAGTTACCATTATATATATAGTACTGGTATGGCCGCCAGCTGTTGCGGACAGTAGCAGAGTCCATCCGTGATACTTTCATGACAGTGATGTTCTTCTTGAACGTGACGTTGGTGGTGTCGTGCTTGTCGTTGAGCCAGTTGGAACCGATGATGCCAAGGGCATTCTCGTGTTTCTCCACCCAGTCGATGACCTCGGTGCTCTTTTTCACGGCACCGATATTCTGGCTGTCAATGGGCTTGCCGCCCAGTATGGAGTCGACACACCATGTGACCGTGCTCGACTTGGGATTGTCGAACACCACGTCAATCTCGCCCAGCTTGGAATTGGGATAGAGTTCCTTCCAGTTCTTGACCTCGCCGCTCAGGACGCGGGCAAAGTCCTTGACGGTGATACAAGTGTCGGGGTTGGCATTATTCACAATAATAGCCAGTCCGTCGTAGGCAATAGGGATGATACGGGGCATGAAGCTCTTCGACTTCAGTCCCTCCATCTCACGGGGTGATAGCTTGCGAGTAGTAAAGGCGAGCCACACCTCGTTCTTCATCAGGCGGCGGATGGCATCCTCCTGGTCGGTATAGATAGCCTCCAGCTCGCCCTGGGCATGCAGTGCATGATAGACTTCCAGTTCCTCGTCGAGTATCGGGAAGAAACTCTCGTCAGAGGTGAAAGCCTTGGCGGCTGCCTCGTAGTCGTAAGGCAGCGATTTAGGCTTGTTCCCACAAGCGAGGAACAAGCCTAAAGTTAATGTTAATCCAACAAGTTTGTTGAATGCGTTCATTTTCGTTTACTGTAATCTGAAGGTTACAGGCACGGTGTACTTCACACGTACGGCCGAGCCGTTCTGCTTACCGGGAATCCACTTAGGCATGGACTTCAGCACGCGGATAGCCTCCTTGTCGAGTGACGGGTCAACCGACTTGATGACCTTCACGTCGCTGATGCTGCCATCGCGCTCCACCACGAAGGTGGCGATAACACGACCCTGGATGCCATTCTCCTCGGCCACCACCGGATACTTGATGTGGGTAGAGAGGAACTTCATCAGCTCAGCGTCGCCGCCGGGGAACGAAGGCATCTGCTCAACAACGTCGAACACCTTGGTTTCTTCCTCCTTCGGCTTCTCATCCACCACAACTTCCTTAGCCTTGAGCACTTCACCTTCGGCCTCGTCGTTACCCTTCACGTCGAAGGTACCGATAGCGGTGTTGGTCTTCGACAGGTCGTCCTGAGACTTGATTTCGTCCTCGGGCTTCACCTCGTCGTCCTTCTTGATTTCAGGAGCGGTGAACTTCACTGAAGACTTAACCTTCTCGACAACCTTCTGCTCAACCTCAACCTTGACCGGCTCCTTACGCTCGACCTTAGCCTCCTTCTTCTGCGAGAGCTTAGACAGCTCCACGTCGGTCTCAATAGAGGCATTCTGCTTCATAGCGTTCTGGATAGCCAGGTTAGCATAAGCAACAGCGAAGATGATAGCGATGGCGATGAGCACCCATATAAGAGCCTTCACATTGCGCTTACCAGTCTCCTTACGGAGCACGTATGCGCCATATTCATGGTTTTTTCCTTCAAAGACGAGGTCAACCCAACTATTGTCAATAAGATCTACTTTTGCCATAGTCTATTTCCTTTCTATTTTAGTTGGCGTACTTGATGCCCTTCAGCTCCAGGAGCTTCTGGTCGTCTTCGTTCACCTTGTCAATGACATACTTACCAATACTGCAAACCAGCATCTCGTCAAGAGCCTGAACCATGTTGTCGTAGGTGGCAACGTCCATCGGCTTGATGATGACCGTCAGCGTCTGAATCTCCTCGCCGTCAACGTTCTTACCATTACGGATGTCGGAGAGCATCTTGTCATAATCCTCCTTGGACAGCTTGTCGCCCATTTCGGCTTTCTTCTGATCCAGTTTTTTCTTAGCCAGCATAACCTTAGCCACAGGGCTGAAGCCATCCTCAGTAATGTGCTCGATGAGGAGCTTGCGGACACCGTCCTTACCCCATGTGGTCTCTTTCAGACACTCAGGGTTCTCGTACTCAGGCAGACCCTCGACATAATAGAGCTTGTCGTTGGCACCAAGGTACAGCGTAATGGTGTACGAAGCTTTCGTCACCGACTTATCTTCCTTACTCATGTTCTCGTCGTTGCTCGGCATGGTCAGCTGCATAGCCTGGGGCTTGCTCAGCGTGGTACAGAGCATGAAGAACGTGATCAGAAGCATCATCATGTCTACCATCGGCGTGAAGTTCACGCGGGTATCCATTTTTTTCTGCTTACTTGCTTTCTTCTTTGCCATATCTTAGATCTCCGCCTGTTTTTTAGTGTCGAGGTTAGTAATCAGCTGATAACGGTTCTCGTTCATGTCCTGAAGCTCCGACATCATCTTCTTAATGACAGCATAAGAAGTCTTGGCGTCGGCCTTGATGGCCAGACGGATGTCAGGATTGGCCTCACGGGCTGCCGTTACCCACTCCTGGAACTCACTCTTCCCGCCGTCGATACTATCGAGGGGGATAGACAGCTTCTGAATCTCCTCGCCCATCTTCTCGGTGTCGAGGGCATAGTATGACTCGAACACAGCCATCGGGGCGCCAATCATGGCATCCTCGCGGAAGTGCTTCAGCTTCTCGCCGGTGAGCGAGACGCCGAACTTGTCGGTCACCGTCTGCATCATCTCCAACATGGTGTTCTTGTTCTCGGAGCCCACATAGATGTTACCCTCTGGCGAAACCAGGATGTTGAGCACATCGTTTTCGGGCACCTTGACCTCGGACACTGATCCCGGAGTGTTGACCTTCACTGGCTCTGGCGTCAAGAATGTTGATGTCAACATGAAGAAGCAGAGCAGCAGGGTCATCACGTCCGACATAGGAGTCATGTCGATCCAGATGTCTTTTTTCTCAATTTTAATTTTACCCATAATCTGCTATAGAATTAAAAGGTAAAACCTATTATGCCTCGTGGTGGTTAGAGTCGTAAGTTGCGGCGATGGTGTAACCAACCTCGTCAAGGGCAAATGTCAGCTTATCAATCTTGTTTGAGAAGAAGTTATAGACAACGGTAGCAACCCATGATGTCAAGATACCCGAAGCCGTGTTCACAAGGGCCTCAGAAATACCTGCAGACAGAGCCATAGAGTCAGCACCACCACCGGCAGACAGAGCCTGGAACGAACCGATCATACCGAGCACAGTACCGAACAGAGCGGTCAGGGTACCCAGAGATACGATGGTAGCAATCATCGGGAGGTTCATGGTCAGTGTAGGCATCTCCAGCTGAGTAGCCTCCTCGTGAGCCTGCTGAATCTTCGAAATCTTCTGTGACTTCTTCAGAGTGTCGTCCTTCTCAACGGTCTCATACATGTTGATAGAAGCGAGCACCACGTTGGCGACAGAACCCTGCATCTTGTTGCACAGATCCTTAGCCTTGGCAAAGTCCTGAGCCTTGATAGCTTCCTTCACCTGAGCAGTGAACTTAGCGAGGTTGATCTTACCAGAAGCAGACTTGATAGCGAAGAAACGCTCCACGCCGAGCACGATAACGGTGAGCAGCAGGGTGATGATCAGACCTACCACGAAACCACCCTTATACACAGTACCCATCAGGTCAGCGGGATGTCCGCTACGGTCGCCGCCTACGAAGTGGCTGGGATCACCGAGCACAAAGAAATAGAAGCAATAAGCCAGAATACAGCAGATAACGAGGATAATCCATGCATCCTTTACACCTGTGAAGCCCGATGATTTTTTGGCCGGGGCTGCAGCCTTTGTTGTTGTTGCCATAATGATTTTTAAATTTTTAGTTATTAAATAATTTGAGTGTATAAAAATCCGATTTAACGTTAATCAAGCGCAAAGATAATAATTTATAGCATACTTCAAGCCGAATTAATATCTTTTAACTCAAAAAAACTGATTTAACTCAATTTTGACAGCACTTCCTTGATGCGTTGCATCGCTTCGATGATGTTTTCGTCGCTCGTGGCATAGCTCATGCGGAAGCAGTCCGGGTCGCCAAAAGCGTCGCCGCCGACGGTGGCAACATGTCCTTCTTCGAGCAGGTACATAGCCAGGTCGGTGCTGTTGGCAATGACAGACCCATTGGGAGCGGTCTTGCCGTAGAAACTGCTGCATTTGGGGAAGAGGTAGAAAGCGCCCTCAGGAAAGTTGACTTCCAGTCCGGGAATATCCTTGGCCAACTTGACAATGAGGTCGCGGCGGCGCTCAAAGGCCTGGCGCATGTCCTCCACGCACTGCTGGCTTTCCGTATAGGCAGCCAAAGCGGCCATCTGGCTGACAGAGCACGGGCCGCTGGTGTACTGTCCCTGCAGTTTGTTGCAGCCCTTGACAATCCACTCCGGAGCAGCGATGTAGCCGATGCGCCATCCCGTCATGGCGTATGCCTTGGAAACGCCGTTGACGATGATGGCACGCTCTTTCATGCCGGGGAACTGGGCTATCGACTCATGGTGGCCGACGTAGTTGATATGCTCGTAGATCTCGTCAGCCAGCACAAAGAGGTCGTCGTGGCGCAGGATGACCTCTGCCAGCGACTGCAGTTCCTCCTTATTATAAACAGAGCCGGTAGGATTGCTGGGCGAGCACAGGATAACCAGGCGTGTCTTCGGCGTGATAGCGGCCTCTAACTGCTCTGCAGTCATCTTGAAGTTCTGTTCAAACGTGGCTTCCACGATGACGGGCTCGCCGCCTGCCAGTTTCACCATCTGCGGATAGCTGACCCAGTATGGAGCCGGGATAATTACCTCTTCGCCGTCGTTCACCAGTGCCATGATGGTGTTGGTGACGCTCTGCTTGGCACCGTTCGACACCAGGATCTCGCCGGGCTGGTAGTGCAGCTTGTTCTCACGCTCCAGCTTACGGGCGATGGCCTGTCTCAGGTTGGGGTAGCCCGGCACTGGCGAATAGCGGGAGTAGTTCTCGTCGATAGCCAGCTTGGCTGCCTGTTTAATATGGTCGGGGGTATTGAAGTCGGGCTCACCGACGCTCATGTTGATAACGTCGATGCCCTGTGCCTTCATCTCAGAACTCTTCTGCGACATGGCCAGTGTGGCCGACGGTGCAAGCCTTTGCAGGCGGTTGGTAAGTTGTGCCATATTTTCTGTCTGTATAAAAATCCGTGCAAAATTACTCAAAATATTCCTTTTCTGCAAAGAAAAGTGGCAATTTTTCAGTCCAGGGTGCAAAAAAGTTATAAAAAGCTATCATCTTACTTTGCTTGTTGCCAGGCACCCCTTTTCGCGTACCTTTAAATAAAATAAGCAAAATGTGAAAAACAGCAGACGAGTCTCGCTTGTTTACAATATCATACTGACAACCAATTAACATTATTTAATAAGAATCTTATAGGTAGAATTGTCAATTCCACTTGTTACGACATACATTCCTGGAACCCAATTATATGTGTCAATCTCTGTTCCTTCGCTATTCAGAATTCCTTCAAAAACGATTTTGGCGCCTGTTTATGGAGCTAACCAATGGTGGCTCTATCATCAAATGGTCGAGTGACGACTTCAAGGACTTCCATACCTACTATAACAGTGTAGACAGTGCTTTTGCCGAGACCTTAGCCAGCAAATACGGCAGTCTTTCGCCCAACCTCTATCTGCTGGCCCTGTTGGAACATTTAGGAAAGAGCGACGAGGACATCATGTTGACAATGGGACTAACCCTGGGAGCACTCCGAACCACCCGAACAAGACTGACCCAGAAGGAAAAAGACGTCTGCCCCCCTTCATTAATAATAGGGCACTATTAACGCTTCTGCGACCATTGTGGCCGAATATCCCTCACCTCTGACACCCAAAGCATAACGCGCTGATAATCAGCATACATTTTGGGTGAGGGTTCGATGCTCCGGGTGACACCTGATGTAGCACCCGATGGCATCCCCCGTCTACCAGCCTCTCGTCGGAAAATCCCGGCCTCTCATGAAAAAATCCAGTGTGGAAATTTCCGTCAGAGGCCGGGAAACTTCGGGTGTTACTTCGGGTGCTACTTCGGGTGCTACCTAACGCCCTCAAAACACCATTGATTTTCAGATAGTTAAGTGCCGGGTGTCAGAGGTGAGGGTTGTTTTTCCTTTTCCCTATATATAATACAGCGACAGTGGCGGTACCACTGTCGCTGTCAGCTTTGGCGGGGTGTATGGCCACTACATCATCAGAAGGCGATGCAGGGTCTATAAATAGTAGACGGCGCTATAACACTGGCATCAGTATCGGTTGAATTGTGAATGTACAGGTGGTCCTTCTTCACGACACCGTTATCTTGGTAGGCAATAGGCATACAGTCATACGAGTTGAACGTGAATGCTAAGCGCCGGGGGATAATCATTAAATAGCCGTTGCCGAAATAGACTTTCTTGTACAGATTCATATCAGCAGCGATTGAATATTTTGGTTGAACGGTTACAATACCCTCTTTCTCGGCACTGCCGGTTACGGGAAGATAACTACACGTCAGATAGTCGTCCGAAGTATCTTCCGGAAAGTAGGCAATGTAATATTCAGAAGCAGTAGGAACCATCCATGAGACACCGTTGACCGTTCGCTTCGAGTCGTCTAAATTCTTGGCTGTCTGATTACTCCTGATGCCGCTGACACCATCCTTGTTGAGATGCCAGTTGGCACTCACGTGCGACCAAGTGAAAGGGATAAAGCCCTGAATGTAATCCAAATTATTGTCGATGGAATACAGTCCATAGCTGTCACTATAACTGACTTGCGGCAAAGCGACCGAGAAGATCTCGTCGTCATGCTTAATATCAGCTGCACTGGCCTTGTATTCCACGGTCTCATCATAGAAGGCAAGGAAATGATTACACACCTCAGTGGCCCAGAAACCATCGTTACTGCTGTAACCGTGAGCAGCATAGTCTACCACCGTATGCTTCCTTTCATTCGTTACCTCCACCCGGCCCTTGGCTCTGTAACCGTTGTCAGCTAAAAGTTCGGGAATGGCAACATACATATCATAGAAATACAGGTAATTGTCTTCCCATCCGTCAAAGAAGCCCGGAGTAGCCAGCCAAGGCTGCGGAGCGTAGGCTATCCACTTGACGGTGCCCACCCCCTTTACTGACTTGCTGATATTGCCGTCGGCCAGCAAATAGTCGTTAAGCTCAAGCACCTGGTCATAATCATATTCAAGTTCAGAATTGCCAAAAAGTATGTCCTCGTATGTCCAATCAAAATGACTGGCATCGCTGAAATAAAGATTCTTCTCCTCATTCCATATCGTACCGGCTTCATTGCTTGGGGAGGGAACAAAAGACTTCGTTCTGAAATAACGATAGTAGGAGGTGTTGAGCAGGACAAAATAGCCTGAAGGTATGCCGGGTATATCGAGTAGCCAGCCACCGTTTATAGCATAGTCGGCACAGCCAAACTTCTTTTGCTCCACGCCAGGCTCCACCAGTCGCATATAGAACTTGCAAGTGTCGGCGTCATAAACATACCAGTTATCAAGAATTCCTGCGGTCTTTGGAGCCACATCGCCCGTTGTTACCTGATCGACAACAGGCTGCAGGCGCTGCTTCATACGCCAGATGGTCTTGTCAGGGGCTACCCATGTGTCGTAGCAACCATAGATGGTAACCTTGCCGTCCCAGTTCTTGAGCTTGATGATGTCGAGAGCCATCAGATGGTCAAGATGAATATCGAGCGTGGCCGTTTTCGTTGCTTCATCGGGTGTACAGATACCTTTTGCACCCAACAGGTCGCAAGCCGTATAAGACGCTAAAGCTGACTGGTTGCTGTACGTACTCAACGTAGCATGAACCTTCGGCTCCAGGAAATCGTAAGCAGAGACATCACCCCCGGCAGCCTCCTCAATTTTGCTCAACAGGTAGTCACTGCTATTTAGTCCGCCCTCAACGTATGGGGTATAGGCATAATAATAGTTTTCAAACTTGCTATAGTAGCGAATCGTTGCGGGATTGCCCTCCGTGTCCTGAACAGTCCACGTTGCGCCGCCGTCGGCAGTAACGGCCTTATAATTGAACACCTGATATTCACCGTCACGCTTGAGGACATAGACAATACCGACGGCGTCCGACTCAGCAAACTCGGAATAGGGAAAGGGGTAACGGCCAAAAAGGGCATCCGTCTGAGTGTTGTCCCATTTTGTCAAAGCACGGGTTGTTCCGCTGTTCGTCATACTGATGCTGACAGACAGCGGGCCGTCGTAACCCGCCATCGCATCAGTAGAAAACTTCTGCTGGCTGTCTTCGGAGCTGTCGTTGGAACAAGCCGTCAGCATCAGCAGAGCACCCAAAACGACAAGAGATTTTCCTTTCATACTAATTCCATTCATATTTTGTCCAGGGATTAATGTCGATAGTCGTAACCGTAACCTTGAGAGAGGTGTCAATCGTCAGCTTATAGGTGTAGATGTTGCTGGCAGTCCACGATGGGTCGGTAATCTCAGCCTCAAGCACATCAGAGATACCATTGTCGCTGAAGTTGACCACAATGGTCTGCTTATTGCCGGCAAAGGTCTGTGGAATGACCAGGTAAGGCCCTGTAATGGCCTGAACCTCGCTCTTCTTTTCAAAGAGCTTATTGACAGTCAGCGTGAGGTCGGCAGCCCCGCTAAGCCCAGACCATTGCGGTGTGGCTCCGTGCGAGAACGTGCCGCCGGTCATGGCATTCTTGATGACAATACTGTTGATGGTGACATTGTCATTGTTCTCGTTCAGTACAAAACGGACAGCGGCAAACGGATGGTGGAAGTCCAGCTTCACACCGGCGGCGTCAGTGTCTCTCTTTTTGTCCGTCACGTAAGCATAGATAAACTCGCTCTTGTCGTCCTGGCCCTCACTGCTGGAAGGCATGGTACAAGAGAACGTCGGTCCGCTGGCAGGCACATAGTCCACATTTCCGGCATCGACCACGCAATTGGTCAAATCATAGGGCATATATGCAAAAAAGTCAAGTGCATCAAGCACCGGCCAATAGTATCTGTGGTCCGGTTCCCAAATCTCACCATTTTTAACTACCCTGCTTCCATCAATGAACTTATCATCAGTTCCATGCTTGTAAGCAAAGACCTTGAATGGCGTGAGCTGGCTGTCATCTTCATAGATGAAAGCTGTTCGCGTAAGAGCCTGCCAATCATTCTTCACCGTCATTCTAATCACATCGTTAGAGGTGATGTCGTTCTCTGCCCCGTTATCGGCCGAACACCCTGACAGCAGCCCGGCCACCAACAGGGAAGAAAGCGTCAAATGTTTACTCTTCAGTTCCATTGTTCAAAACCTTTATGATGGTAGCCAGAAGGGGAGTCGAACCCCTTCCGGCTTGTAATTCTTGCCTGACAATCAGATTTCAGGAACATTGATGTCAGTGTTGTCTGTCCAATCGTCAACGGTGACGTCAACAAACTTGATGAACTTGTCGAGGATGGGGTCCAGCGGGTTGGGTGTGGGAGTGGGATCCTCGGGATCCTTGTCCTCCTCATAGTAACCGCCGTCGGCCACGTCGATGATGTAGGTGTACTTCTTACCCGGCTCCCACTTGGTGCTGATAGGCCAGATACCCCAGATGGGACCGCCGTTGCTGTCAGAAGCGATGAGAGTGCCGTTCTGCTTGATGGTCATCTTCACAGCAATGTAAGCACCGTCGGCAGCAGTAGTTGAGGTGTAGCCGGTGGCGGCGGTGAGCTGCTGCGGAACGAGAATCATAGTGCCGGGAAGGTCGATACCGGTGGCCTGGGGATTCACATCGTCACTCATGATGAAGTTAGACACATACTGAACGCCCACGTTAGGTGCAGACAGGTTGCTCCACTGGGCAGGGCTCAGGAAGGCAACGTCCTTGCCGTCGGTGTTGGCATCGGCATAGGTGAATGTACCAGAAGCAGAGACATAACCGATCTTCCAGCCATACAGATGAACTGTCAGGTCGTCAGAGGTGTTCTTCACCTTCACGGCAATCTTAGAACCGGTGTGACGGAAGTTCAGGGCAACGCCGGAAGCATTGGCAGCCTTCGTCTTGCCGTTCGTGTTGGCGTAAACGAGGTCAACCTGCTCAGCAAGATTGGTAGAAGGTGTCACGATGAACGTCCTGTAGTCGGGGCTGGTAGGATAGACCACCTGGCTCGACTGCAGCGGTGCATAGGCGAAGAAGTTCAGTGCGTCGACAGAGGGCCAATAGTACTTCTTGCCGCTCTGGAAGGTACCGTCACTCTGCTTAGCGAAGGTCACACCATCGAAATAGGCATCACCTGAGGTGACATTGATAGCCGTAACATTGAACTCCTCCAGATTGGCGGTGTTCACATCAAGAGCACGTGTCTGACCGTTCACAAGGGGACGGAAAGAGATAGCATCACCCAAGTTGACCTCAGTGGCCTCCTCGGAACTACAGGCAGCAAGCGTTAATGCTGCAACTGCACAATAAAAAAACTTCATTTTCATAACGACTGAAATTTCAAGTTAATAAAAAAAATGATTAATAAAAAAATATATTGTATAAAACAATTTTTCAGAATTACCGTTCCGGCAGCTCAATATTAATATTCGTCCAGGCGTCAACGGTAGGCTTGATACCCGAGCCGTTAGTGATAGGCTTGGGGATGGGCAAATCGTAAATGTCAATCACGATATTGTACTTATCGGGATTCTTCACCTGGTCGTGAACCTGGTCGGTGACATCAATATTATAGTACCATTTTGTCTCATCGTCCAACAAGGCATAGACGGACAGATAATGAGTGTTTACTATGTTCTCAGCCAACCTGCTGCAGTGACCGAAGCTATAGAACTTGGCCTGCAGCGTCGTGGCATCCACCTTGTCAAAGGCAAATGCCTGCGCGACGCTTCCTTCGCCAAATGCGGCAGACTCCATGAACACTGAAGGGGACAACGACGACAGCGCGCCGGCGAAATTTGACGTGTACTTCATGTTGGGCACATCATGCACGTTGACCGTTACCTGGCAGATACGCTTACCGGGCTCCATCGTGATGTCATAACTATTGTGCGTAACGGCAGTCTCGCCTTCCTTCACGTAGTCGTAAGTCACAGGATCCTGCATCTCAATCTCAAAGCCGGGATGAGTTGCTCCCCACAGCATGTTGGGTGCCAGAATAATATCCTCGTCATCCTTACCCTCGCCACGGGGCAGGTCGCCGTATGGCATCTGTGTTCCCTCGCCGATGCTTGACTGGCGGGTATAGGCTTCATACGTTGAAATAGTTCCGGTGTTACGGTAGAGAATGGCATCTGTGTCGTAATTGTAAGCCACGGCACGATACCTGCCCGTCATCAGATTCACGGTGCCGCCATTACGGCCGGGTAAGTCAAAACGGACAGGGTCCGAGGCGGGATCATCCATATTATAGAATAACACTGTCATGCCCTCCGGCTGTGCATCCGGTTCATTTTTCCAGTCGAAATGCACGTTGACATCTACCCAGTGAGGATGCTGATAACACAAGTCCTTGTATTCGCACGAAGTCAGCACGCCAGAAAGAAGCGCCAAAAGCACTAAGCCGATATGTCGTAATGGTTTCATATATCGTTTCATATTACTTGCCTCCATTAATTTCTTTGTTCTTACCGAATTTCTTATGATAGTTGCCACGCCCTATCAGCCATTTCAGAGAAATCTCTGCCTTGGTGGGTCCGAACCAGTGACGCTTATGCGTGGACTGCCAGACATAATGGCCGTCTAATGGCAGATAGTCCTTGTAGGTACCATCCTGATAGCCGATACCTAACGAGAAGTCGAGATTCAGCCGGCGGGCAATGGGTACCGAGTAGCCATATTCCACACCGCCGCCGAACCCCCAGTCGGGCATCTGATAGCCGCGATTGCCCCACTCCACGTCGTAGGTCATCATCAGACCGTAGAGCCCGAGGTGATGGCCGGTAAAGGGATTCTCCTCAGCTTTACTGCCAAAATATCTGCGTACACCGAGATAACCGCCATAGCCCTGCCAGTAATAATGACGGCTGTTGCTGTACCACCAATTGTAGAACCAGTCGGCAGAAACAGTCCAGTGCCTGCCTAAATACAGTTCGACACCGATATTAGGTATGAATGCGGCATCATAAAGCAGATTGGTCCTGGCTGCAAGATAGAATGGCTTCTTAGCCGGCTGCTCCACGACCGCCACGGTGTCAGGCTCGTCATCTTCAATAACCGTTGTGTTAATTAAGCGAGTATCTTTAAAATACTGAATATAAAACTCAGAGCGGCGCAAATTGGGAAGCACATATTCCTTGAGGTAGTTAAAGTCGGCTTTGAGTGCTCTGATCTTGCGCTCCTTGACATCAAGTTTCGCGTTGCTTGCGATAATATCGAGAATGTCCTGTTTGTGTGGCAAATCAGAATCAGGCGTATTCAACACAGCCTGCTCTAAGCCATCCCAGTCCTCAGGCACAGCATGCGTCTCTAACAAGGAAGTAGGGATATTGGAACGAGTGACAATGAAATCCTTCAGAATATCCGTACGGCTTTGAGCCAGTTTGGCATTTCTGGCAAAAGGTCCGTCGGGTGAAGCATAGCCGCTGACGATAATACGCTGCAGGCGGATGGTAGAATCATTGATGACCTTATCAAGTTGAGAAGATATTCGCTCTATGTACTCACTGTTGCCACTAACGTCGGCACGCATCTCAGATTCATTGATTAAGAAGGCGACAAGGGCATCAGCCTGAATGGTATCGGTGATGAGCGTTTCAGTGGTATAGAAATGGCTGCCGCGTACTTTTTGAGAATTAACCGGCTGCGCGCCGTTGTCAGTGTCAGTCTGCACAGGTGCAGGCTCATTTTCAAGAGTAGAGAGCGCAGCGGCCGTCGAGGCAACAGCCGACTGCTCCAAAGAGGCAACCGTACAAGACTCTCGTTTTGTCCTATCGTCAATGACGGGCATCTCAGCATCTGGCGCATCCTGAGCGACGACCGTTGTATTGGTAACATCGCCATCCTTGATATATTGTACACAATATTCAGAGCGGCGTAACTTAGGCAGGATATTTTCCTTGAGGTACTCAAAGTCTGCTTGATAGCTTTTAAGCATGCGTTCTTTCTGATCAGGTTTCCGCCTGCTTCTTATAATATCAATGATGTCTTGCTTGTGAGTCAGAACAGAATCTGGAGTTTGCATCACCAACTTTTCGAAACCATCCCAGTCTTCAGCCACGGCATGAGTTTCTAACAAAGAATCTGGAACATTATAACGATTAGCGATAAAATTCTTCAGAAGATTAGTGCGGTTACGAGCCAGCTTGGCGTTATTCGCAAAAAGTCCGTCAGGCGAAGCGTAGCCACTGACGACGATGCGCTGCAGACTGACAGCGGGATCAGACATCAGCTCATTAAGCGTAGCCGTTATGCGCTCTAAGTCTTCTTGATGGCCATCAGGGTCGGCAGGTATCTCAGCCTTGTTGGCTAAGAAGGTCATGGAAGCACCTGCAGGGATGTCCTCAGTACTGAGCGACCGGCTTGCTGTACAACCGTTGCCGTTTTGTACTTTTTGAGATTGACAGGTCTGCTGAGCCTCAGGCTCCTTTTTTGTCCGCTTAACTCGGTATTCATACCCGTTCCTATAAATGACATCATAATCAGGTTGATCGTAATCGACCGTGAAAGACACACGTTCCAGCTTGGCGAAGAAATGCTTTTCAAGATACTTCCAGTCATCCTTGTAATCCTTCTTCAGGCTCTCTTCTTTCTCATCAGGCGACATATTGCTATCGTTGATAATTCTCAGAACAGCATCACGATTCTGCAAAGCGACTTCAGAACTATTGATAAGATTTTCTAAGCCGCCCCAGTCTTCAGCAACATTGAGAATCGTAATCTTGCTCTCAGGAACATGATAACGGTTCACAAGACGCTTTCTCAATTTGTCAGAATGCTTTCGAGCGGTCTTTGCATTATTAACATACGCACCACTGGGTGAACCATAGCTATTGATTACAATACGCTTCACCTCTAAGGTGGAATCACCCAGCACTCGTTCAAGGGTAGCGAGGTCGACCTCACCAGGAACATCTGAACGATGAGTGCTGACGTTGACATCAGCAGATGCTCTTGATACTGACTGCATACAGAATGCCATCAGCATCGCACATCCTAACCATACAAATCGTTTTCGATTAATCATATCTATTCATATTGTTTTTGTTTTCAATTTCAAAAGACAACCAAGATGTATTACTACTCGTCAATATCGAAGCGAATCAGCTGTTGCCCATTATTGCCGTTTTGTCCGCTTTGACTTTTTGAGAGTTCACTAACGCCTTGATTATCAGGGCTTTTACTGCTTTCTGTGCTCATTTGGCTTAACTCAATCGGTGTAGTACCATAGACAGATTTGAACACTCTGAAGAATGTGCTCTGACTATTAAAGCCACACATTTTGGCAACGGTCTTCATCGTATATTCAGGATGTTCAGAAATCAGCTGCTTAGCATATTCCAAACGCTTTGCATTGATATATCCTGAGAAATTTGTGCCTGCAAACTGACGAATTAGGACTGCAAATCTGTTTTTATCAACCTTTGCAATGGTCATCAGTTGCTTGCGATCTATTTCTGCATTCAAATAGAGGCGTTTTTCGGTAACTTCCCGGTCCATTCTCTGAAAAATCTCAAAATCTTCAGAGGGATTTAACAACGAAGGCTCCTCGTGGTTTACGGGAGCCTCCTGTAGAGTATTATCATCAGTTTCTGCTGCGTCTATAGCCTCTGTAAAAGCAATAATTTCATCTTTATGAGTCCCTGACGCCAGATTTTCGTCGTTTTCAGCCTCTGGAGCGTC
>CAMYZO010000035.1 GCA_947303855.1 uncultured Prevotellaceae bacterium | reverse complement strand
AGCCCATCACCCACAGCCTCTACGGTGGCGACTGGGAGAACCGTCTGAAGCAGGAGATTCTTCTTGGTATCGGCGGTATGCTGCTGCTCAAGAAACTGGGTATCAAGAAGGATGTGTATCACTGCAATGAGGGTCATGCTGCCCTGTGTAACCTGCAGCGTCTCTGCGACTATATTGACGAGGGACTGACCTTTAATCAGGCTTTGGAGCTGGTACGCGCCAGCGGTCTCTATACCGTCCACACACCTGTGCCCGCCGGTCACGACTACTTCGACGAGGGCCTCTTCGGCAAGTACATGGGCGGCTATCCCCAGAAGCTCGGCATCTCATGGGATGAGTTCATCGGCATGGGCCGTACCAATCCCGACGACAAGGGCGAGAAGTTCTGTATGTCAACCTTCGCCTGCAACACCTGTCAGGAGGTTAACGGCGTGTCTATGCTCCACGGCTGGGTTAGCCAGAAGATGTTCGCTCCTATCTGGAAGGGCTATTATCCTGAGGAGAACCACGTGGGCTACGTCACCAACGGTGTTCACTTCCCCACCTGGGCTGCTGCTGAGTGGCGCAAGGTTTATGCCAAGTACTTCGACGCGAAGTTCATGGGCGACCAGTCTAACGAGCAGATCTGGCACGGTATCTACCAGTGTCCCGATGAGGAGGTGTGGGCTACCCGCATGGCTCTGAAGCAGAAGCTCTTCGACTATATCAAGGTGCAGTTCCGCGAGACATGGCTGAAGAACCAGGGCGACCCCTCGCGTGTCGTCTCGCTGCTGGAGAGCATGAATTCCAATGCGCTGGTCATCGGCTTCTGCCGCCGTTTCGCTACCTACAAGCGCGCACACCTGCTGTTCACCAACCTGGAGCGTCTGTCGCAGATTGTCAACAATCCCGAGCGTCCCGTCATCTTCCTCTTTGCCGGTAAGGCTCACCCTGCCGACGGTGCCGGTCAGGGTCTCATCAAGAAGATTTTCGAGATTTCGCAGCGTCCTGAGTTCCTGGGCAAGATCATCTTCCTCGAGGACTACGACTTCCTGCTGGCCCGCCGCCTCGTGTCGGGTGTCGATATCTGGATGAACACCCCGACCCGTCCTCTGGAGGCTTCAGGTACATCAGGCGAGAAGGCCGAGATGAACGGCGTTGTCAACCTCAGCGTGAAGGACGGCTGGTGGCTGGAGGGCTACCGCGAGGGTGCCGGCTGGGCACTCACCGAGAAGCGTACTTATCAGAATCAGGGCTATCAGGACCAGCTCGATGCCGCCACCATCTACGGTCTGCTGGAGAACGAGATTGTGCCCTTGTACTATGACAAGGACAAGAAGGGCCTCTCTAAGGGCTGGATTAAGGTGGTCAAGAACTCCATCGCCCAGATTGCTCCTCACTACACCATGAAGCGTCAGCTCGACGACTACTACTCTAAGTTCTATGAGAAGCAGGCCAAGCGCTTCAAGGAGATTTCTGCCAACAACAACCAGCTGGCTAAGGACATCGCCCTGTGGAAGGAGACGGTAGCCGAGCGCTGGGATGCCATCTGTGTTGTCTCTTCAGAGAGCACGGCCCCTGCATCAGGTCTCCATCTTACCGGTGAGGACTACACCCTGCGCTATGTCATCAACGAGCAGGGTCTTGATGATGCCGTTGCCCTGGAGAAGGTCAATGTCAACATCGACAAGAACGGCGAGGAGCATGTCTTCTCTATCGAGCCGTTGAAGATGGTGAAGAAGGAGGGCAACAACTACACCTTCGAGGTGAAGCATTCGCCCAAGCAGGCCGGCCAGTACAAGAGTGCCGTCCGTATGTATCCCAAGAACAAGAACCTGCCTCACCGTCAGGACTTCTGCTACGTCAAGTGGCTGGAGTTGCCTACCGCATAAAGCAGTTCTCGAATATAGCAAAAACCGCTTCCGTCAGTCTCTGTCAGGAGCGGTTTTTTGCTATATAGTTAACGAGAAAACAACCCTCACCTCTGACACCCAGCGCCTAACTAATTGGTAGTCAGCGCGCTTTTTGGTGTCAGTTCCTTGGTTTAGGTGGCACCTGAAGTAGCACCCAAATGGTCGGCAGGCCTCTCGCCGGAAAATCCCGGCCTCTCACAAAAAAATCCCGGCCTCTCGCTTGGACGAGAGGCTGGGATTTTTATGAGTGGTTGGGTGTTACTTTGGGTGTCACCTTGGGTGTTAGTAAAAACTCTGTAAGTGTCTGAAAATCAGTTTGGGTGTCAGAGGTGCTACCTGTTTTTGCTTTCCCTATATATAGAGAGCCGTCAGCAACCTCCCGTTTCACTGTGACTGAATACGGATGCGGAGCTGGTGGCGGCGCTGCTTGTCAATAGTGTATTTCTTCAGTACACCAGGGCCGCAGCTGCTGTTGCCGAGTCCCATGACGGCGCAGTCGATGCTCAGGTAGGTCTTTCCCTGATCCTCCAACTCATGATTATGGGTCTGGGATGCTATGTACTGTGCAGAGTAGGGCAGGGCTGAGAAAGAGAAGGGCTCATCGACGGCCTCTATGCGCAGACGCTTGCCCTGTCTGGTCTTGAGTTCCACGTAGGTGCAGTCCTCATGGTTGCCAGAGTCCTGCGGACGGGGGTAGGGTACGTACTGCTCAGAGACCGTAGACTGCCACAGGCCGATGGGACATGAAGTCTTTCTGTCGGGATAGTTGTCCCAGGGGCCGCGTCCGTACCATGTCAGCTGCTCATAGTCGCGGGGCAGTTCGATGACAATACCCAGGCGTGGCAGGTCTGGCAGCGAGTCGGGGATGCTGAAGGTGAACGTCAGTTCGTTGCCGTTCTGTTCGGTTGTCATCGGTATGGTCAGCGTGTCGAGGCCGCAGCGTTTCCAGTCCTTGGCCAGCCAGTTGCCGAAGCCCTTGTCGTTGTCGGTGGGTGCGCGGAAGCACTGACTTCGGAGTGTAAGGTCAGCGAGTTTGAATTTTGCATCACTTTTCAGCGGTTTTGGTCTGGCTTTCGCTGTTTCAGGAAAGCTCTGCGGACCGTTACCGTATACCGCCTGCACCTCATAATACTTCGGCGTCAGCGTACGGTCGCTCATGACGATGCCGTTCATGCAGAAGGCATTCAGGTTGGGCTTGTCGCCAAAGTCGCCGCCATAGTGGACAATGCCGCCTGGCTCTATGAGTCCTTGGTCGGCCCAGTCCCAGATGAAGCCGCCAAGCAAGTGCGGATGACTGTTAATCTCGTCCCAATACTCCTTGAAGTTGCCGAGGGCGTTGCCCATGGAGTGAGCATACTCGCTGGTGAGCACAGGGCGTGGGCCGCCGTCGGAACCTTCCCACGAGCAGTGGTCGCCGGGACGGTTGGCAATCTCCAGCAGATGTTCCCAGCGGGCATTCTCGGCACGCTCCTTGTCAGAGCCCTCGGCAATGCCGGGATTCAGGTAGTCGGCCATCACGCGGGGGTAGAAGCGCGAGATGATGTCTACCGTCTGGGGGTCGGCAGCGGTGCGCTCCTTGGCAATGCTGACCGACTGCATGCCCTGTGCCCCTTCGTAGTGTACAGGACGGGTGGGGTCGAACTCATGGAGCCACGCCGACATGGCCGCATGATTGGCACCGTAGCCGCTCTCGTTGCCGAGACTCCAGAAGATGATACTCGGGTGGTTCTTGTCGCGTTCGGCCATGCGGATGACGCGGTCCATGAAGGCCTCGTTCCAGTCGGGCGTAGAGGCCAGCGTGCCACGCAGACCGTGGGTCTCGCAGTCGGCCTCGTCCATGACGTACATGCCCACAGAGTCGCAGAGTTCATACCATCGCGGACAGTTGGGGTAGTGGGCCTGTCGCACGGCATTGATGTTAGCCGCCTTCATCAGCCGCAGGTCCTCCTTCATCAGTTCTTCGGTCATGACCCGGGCACGGTAGGGGTCGTGCTCATGGCGGTTAACTCCCTTTATTTTGATGGGCTTTCCGTTAATGAGCAGTTGACCTTGTTCTATGCGGATGGTGCGGAACCCTACCTGCTGTGTCACGCGCTCCACGGTTTTGCCGTCAGCATCCTTCAGTTCCAGAAGTAAGGCATAGAGGTGAGGGGCTTCGACGCTCCACAGCCGCGGGTTGCTGACATGGATTGCCATGCGTCCGAACTTGCGGTAGCCCCGCTGCGGGTACCACTCGTTCATGTGTGACGCCTTGTGGGCCAGGTCAAGAACCTCATCGGCTGCCACTGTGTCGCTACCTACAGGTGTAGCTCCGTCCAGGAGCGTGGCCACCAGCCGATAGCCCTCTGCCGTCGCGCCGTTATAGACCGCAAACTGGGGGTTGACGGTAAGGGTGTTGAGCGTTGTGCGCACGGTGACGTCTTTTAGCCTGACGTCGGGCGTATGGTACAACAGCACGTCACGGTGGATGCCGCCAAAACGCCAGAAATCCTGGTCTTCGAGGTATGAGCCGTCGCAATACTTATATACCTCAACGGCTATCTGGTTTTCACCAGACTTCAGATAGCCGGTGACGTTAAACTCAGAGGGCTCCATGGAGCCTTGTGAGTAACCCACGCGCTGCCCGTTCATCCAAACATAGAATGCCGACATGACACCCTCGAAGCGCAGGAACGTCTGACCCGTCTGCCAATTCGCAGGCAAAGAAAAAGTCCGCCTGTACTGTCCCGTAGGATTGCGCTCCTCGTATGTCGTCCACTCCCGCTTAGGCTCGCGGGTGACGTATGGCGGGTCAATCTTAAACGGATAACCGGCAGAGACGTAGATGGGTGTGCCAAAGCAGTGGCTGCCGGTGTTGACTTCCCAGTTGGCAGGCACGGGAAACATGATCCACCTGCTATCGTCGAAGTCGGTGCGATAGAAATCCTTGATGCGCCACTCTGGCTTCTTAGTCCAGCGGAACCGCCATTCACCGTTAAGGCAGAGTGTGCGGTCACCCCTTTGCTCGCCAAAGGGAATGAAGTAGGCACGAGCCGGCTCGCGGTTGATTTGCAGCACGTGGTGGTCCTCCCAGTCGTGGTGCTCCTCTGCTGTCAGCGGTGCCGATGCCGTGAGCAATAGTCCAAGGATCAATGTCTTCATAGCCAGGCGTTGTTTCTCTTATGAATGATTGGCCATACGGTAGATGGTTCGCATAGCCTCGCGGTCGAGCACCTCCATGGCACCGACGGTAATGGTGCCGCCCCTGCTACAGCGGTCGGCCAGCGTATCTACCTCCTCGTCGGTGAGTGTGCGGCCGAGCAGTTCGCCGATGTTGGCAGGCATGCCGATGGCACGGTAGAACCGTTCGATGGCCTCAATGCCCTTCATGGCAGTGGCCTCGGGGTGTGTGAAGTCGTTGGTAATGCCCATCACGTTGACGGCAAACTGTACGAAACGGCTCAGATGGCGTGGCATGACAAAGCGGGCCCATGAACCCCACAGGGCTGACAGTCCGGCGCCGTGGGTGACGCCAAAGACGGCACTCAGCTCATGTTCCAGGCGGTGGGTGGCAAAATCCTTCTCCGTGCCACACTCCGTCAGGTCATTGTGTGCCAGCGACCCCGCCCACATAATCTGTGCACGGTGCCGATAGTCCTCGGGGTTGGCGAGCACCTCGAACACACTGTCCTTCACCGTGCGCAGCAGGGCCTCGGCAAGGGCGTCGGTAAGTGTCATGTCCTCATATTTCGAGAAATAGCGCTCCATGGTGTGCATCATGATGTCGGTGGCACCGGCAGCCGTCTGGTAGGGTGGCAGCGTGTAGGTCAGTTCCGGATTCATGATACAGAACCGGCAGCGGCACAGGTCGCTGTTGATGCCGCGCTTCAGCTGTTCCTCGTCGCGGGTGATGACACAGCTGCTCGACATCTCGCTGCCGGCAGCAGGGATGGTCAGGATGACACCGATGGGCAGACACTGCTTTGGGGTGTTTTTCCCGTCCCAAAAGTCCCATACGTCGCCCTCATAGCCTACGCCATAGCCGATGGCTTTGGCAGAGTCGATGACGCTGCCGCCGCCCACGGCGAGGATGAAGTCCACCTGTTCGCGACGGCAGAGGTCGATGCCCTCCTGTACCTTCGACAGCAGCGGATTGGGGATGACGCCACCCAGTTCGACAAAACTGATGCCAGCCTCGCGCAGGGTGTTGAAGGTACGGTCGAGCAGACCCGAGCGTCGGGCAGAGCCGCCACCATAATGTACGAGCACGCGCTTGCCACCCTGTTGAAGGATGAGCTGTGCCAACTGTTTCTCACTGTCGCGTCCGAAGACCACACGGGTGGGAGCGTAGAAGTTAAAATCTTTAATCATTGTTGTTACTGTATTTCTAAGTTTTTGAATTCTATGTCGGGAGCCTCTACTACCAGACGGTAGGTGCCGGCATTGATCTGCGTGCCGGTCGTTGTAGAGAGCATCTTAAACTTATTGGGCGTCGGTGGGAAGGATACCTTGCGGTCTACCAATACCGTTCGCTTGGAGTCGGTGATGGTGAGGCGGCCTTTCACGGCGGCACCAGTGGTGTTCTTGTAGCGGAAACGGAGTGCATATTCCTGTCCCAAGCCGGGCTTGATGATAAAGGTAGTACCTTTGGCCTGCTGCTTCTGGGGGTCATAGACCGTGGCGGGACGGGCCTCAGTATCTTCCGGCAGCTGTTCCTTAGGCAGTTTGGCTATGGTGTCGGTATCGAAGGCATGCCATTGGTTAGAGGTAAGTGGTGAGAGGTGAGAGGTGAGAGAATTGTCCGAAGGGGTGGCCACGGCGATGCCGCAGATGACGGCTTGTCCGGCCTTGACCTCTGGGAAGGAGATGCGCAGGCGGCCATCCTTGGCCTTGGCATAGACTACGCGTTTCAGAGCGCCACAGTAGCCGGCTTCTGCCCACGGGTCCAGGTCGTCGACGACGGTCTCGCCGTTGACGGCGACATCGAAGATGCGCAGGCCTTCGTAGTCGTCGCGTTCGCCGCCGTCCCTGCCGTGCCATGGCTCTAAGAAGTAGAGTTCGATGCGGTAGAGACCCGACGGTAAACCGTCGGGCACGGTGACATTGGGAGCACTGGGGGCGGTGGCTACGGGGATGTCGTACCACAGGCGGTGGCGGCCGAAGCGGAAGAACTGGAAGAGTTCGTCGCTGCGGGTGCCGCGGATGTCGGTGCTGATATGGCGCTGCGAGGCCTGGTAGGGGTGCATGCCGTAGTCCTGGCCCCAGGAGTGGCTGTAGAGCGTGTCGTCAGCCTGCCACTGCTGACCGTACTCATCGGTGAAGGCATCGCCGCCACAGTTGATGCGGCAGAGGTAGTGATAGCCCTCGGCGCCCTTCACGAGGGCGCGGTTGCGGTCGGCGGCGGTGGGGAGGATTTTTCCCGACGGTAAACCGTCGGGCACGGTGACTGGCACGGTGACTGGCACGGTGACTGGCGCGGTGACTGGCGCGGTGGGTGCGTAGCGCTGGCGGTACATATAGTAGGCGGGCGTGGGCTCTTCCCAGATGGTGGTGAGGCCTTTGTAGTTGATGGGGCCAATCTTGTCGATGCGGCGCAGGGCACCGTCGGGCTGTACGCGCCCAGGGTTGTCGTGCGAGGTGAAGAGCCACTGGAAGTGTCCGCAGACACTGTCTCTGGCACTCTCGGCCAGGCGGGCCTTCTTCTCAAGCAGGGCCGTAAACGACTCCTCGCTGTATCTGGCATCGCCATGCAGGTCGATGGTGCGCCAGGCGCCGTACTCGCCGTTGAGCAGCTGCTCCGGGCGCTTCAGCTCTTCAGCGTAGTTGTCGGCAGAGCCGCCGTAGGTGCCGCTCCAGTTCTGGATGACGTTCCAGTCGGTGCCCTCGCCGCCGTTGCAGGTGGTGATGAGTCGCTGGTCGCGGCAGGTGGGGTCGAGGCGGCGGATGATGTCGCTGCACTCCTCGGCAAAGTCCTTGGGCAGGACACTCTCATTCTGTAGTCCCCAGAGGATGACGGAGGGTGAGTTGCGACGCTCCTTGATCCAACGAACCAGGAGGCGCTTGAAGTTCTCGCGGAACTGAGGGGTATCGTACCAGATATGCGCCGAGAACTGACTCCAGAAGAGCATGCCCTGTTCGTCGAAGAGCTGCTGATAGAGCAGGTTGTGAGGCTGGTGGGCCTCGCGGAAGGCATTGAAGCCGGCAAGGTGTATTTGCTTGACACGGGAGCGTATCTGCTCTGGTGAAAAGGCATGGCTGTTACCCAGGAGGTGTTCGTACTCGCAGGTGCCGTTGATGAAGGTGGGCGTGCCGTTGATGAAGAACTGGCGTGCCCACTTGATGTTGCGGATGCCGAATGGCGTGCGCACCTCGTCGGTAGTCTTGCCATCGCGCTTTATCATAGTAACGAGGTTGTAGAGGTAGGGGTCGTCAAGGCTCCAGCGATGCACATTCTCTACTTTCTCGGCATGACGAATGGTCTTGGTCTCGCCAGGGCGTAACGACTCTGTAGCAACTGACCTGAAGACCTGCTTGCCGCTGGCCAGCGTAAACTTGTTAACCAGTTCTATGGGCTGGGGCTGCTGCGAGTAGTTCTTTACCTCAGTCTCAATATAGACGCTGTCGCAGGCGGCATTGTTCCAGATATGTACGCCAAAGGGTTCGATGCGTACGGCATCGGTCTCTATGAGCGTCACAGGGCGGAAGATGCCGAAAGGCTGACTGCCCTCAGAGAAGCCCCATTCCGATGAACAGCCGCCGCACACCCAGGGCGACTCCGTCTGCATGGCGGGGTGGTCGACGGCGACATGCAGACTGTTGGTGCCAGCCTTCAGCGCCTCCGTCACATCGAGTGTGAAGACGGTGCGCCCTATCAGTTCCTTGGGGTACTGTGTGTCGTTGACGGTGATGGTGGCGTAGGTGCCCACACCCTCTAACTGCAGGAAGTAGCGCTTGCCCGGCTGTGGCTGGGCAGTAAAGGTCTTCTGATAGACGGCAGAGCCGTGCAGGTTGCCGTGACGCAGCTGGCGGTAGCCGTAGTAGTCGTCGAAGTTGTGGGGGAGAGTGACACCCGACGGAGAACCGTCGGGCACGGTGGCTGCCGTCCAGCCGTCGTCGAGCGGGGTGACGGTGCGACGGCCCTTGCGCTCTGGTTCAGGGAAGCGGACGACGCTGCGGCCCATGGGCACGCTGGTGGCAACGGCAATGCCGCGCTGCTGGTCGTTGTTGACGGCACAGTAGAAATGATAGACCACCCCGTCGTGCTTCACCACGTAACTCTTATGGGCGAACATCTCGTCGTAAGGCTTTGAAGGCCATATCAGGTCTTCGCCCTCCCAGCGCTGCCAGTGGATGAGGTCGCGGGAGACGGCGAAGGTGTTGAAAGCGTTGTAACGGCGTGACGGGTCGTAGGCCTTGAAATAGAACATCACATAGAGGTCGCCCATCCTGGCTATCTGCGCATCGCCGGTGATGATACCGCCCACCTCGTTGGCAAAGACAGGATTGCCTGGATAGCGCTTCCATTTCTTCAGGTCGTTAGAGAGTGCGATGCCGATGCGCTCAGCCTTCAGGTTGTTGGCGGGGTTGATGCCGCCGGCGTTGTAGAACATGACGAAGCGTTTGCCCAGCGTCTTCTGGGGGTCATCGTAAATAGTGCTTTTGTATTGCACCAGTTTCTCCCACCATTGCACCTCTTTATCGTTTATGCTCATCAGCGGCTTGTCTGCCGACTGCCACTCATGGGCTTTTGTGATGTCCTGACTGGTCCATGCCAAACCGATGTTCAGCGGTTCACGAACGGCCTCATAGCCTGTTCCGTGTCCACCAATATAAGTCATCCAGTGTCGATTCTTATAGCTACCGAAATGATAGTCACCATTCCATGTCCAGTCGATGAGAGCAGGGAAGCCGCCACGTTGGTTCATATCCCACCCGTCGTCCTTATATGACAGAATTCGTCCCAAAGTGTTCCAGAGCAAGAGGTCGTCGCTCTCAGCCAGCCATGTCTCGTAGCCTCGTCCGTCGAGACCGTCCTTGCCGTTGTAGACGACGTAGGTCATATACCATTTGTTGCCTTTCTGGAAGACTGTCGGACAGTCTATCTTGTGGTGGTTATCCGTAGGAACTACGACCAAACCATATTTATAAGGTGTACGAACCTCGTCGTAGATGCGCTGCATCGTGGTGAGGGGAATCGTGTCGGCGGCAAAGCCACCAGCCACGCAAAGGAACGTTATGAGGGCGGTAAGTATTTTCTTCATAGCTTTCTATTTCGAGAACAGCCAGTCAACCTCGCTTGACGGACCGTTAAGGCCACAATCGCGCGGTTTGAGATTGCTTGTTGTGAAGCCAGCCACCATGATGATGCCCTTTGGTAGGCGGAGTGTCTGACGACCGGCAGGCAGCGTGTATTGGTGTATATTCACTTTCGGCATCTGTTCTATGGCAATGGCATTGGTGAGGATGGGTTCTGCCTGACCGTATTCATTGCCTGTGGCATCGATTTCGAGTTTCGGCGGCTTGGCCCACTTCGGGTCGTCGTCCTGAAAGAAGCCCACAAGGAGTTTTACAGGTTTGTCGCTCTCAAACGCTATCGTCGTACCGACGATGCGTGTAGTGTCGCGGTTGAGCACGAGCGCCTGAAGCCCCATGAGTTCAGGTGCGAGAGAGTCCACTTTTGTGTCCTCGCGATTCTCAAAGAGAACGGCACCCTTTGTAAGGGAAATGGTAGTGGCTTTTAGCGACACGTCTGCCGGTTTGGCGGGAAGAATCTTGATGTCAGTCTGCCCTACAGGGTGCTTCAGCTTTTCGATATTGGCTTTGAGGGCGTCCAACTCCTCCTGGTATACTGGCAACATTTCGCTCCACGTCTTCATCTTGCCATTGTCGCCACCCACAGGAATGCGTCTTTGTGCCGTCTGCATGGAATTAGCATACAGATAGGTGGAGTCGGTGACCTGACAAAGATAGCGCCATTGCTCCAGACTCTTTTCCATCAGGGGCACGGCCTCCTCCAGATACTTGAGGTCCTTCGTCCATTTATAGTGCAACACCCGCTCGGCAGCCTTCACCTTCCAGCGGAATGACATGGCGAACTTATTGTAGCACCAGATGTCGTTCCATACACGGCGGTACTCATCGGCATGGTGAAGGGGCTTCACTCTCATGGCCTTCGACATTTCATTTACCGCCTTACGTCCGTGGCTCACACATTGGTCTGTGATGTCCAGCGGCAGCTCGCCTGCATGCTGGCCGCCGTTGTATTCCTTCTCTACATATTCAATAAGCTTCTCGCCCTCAGGACCACAGCTCTCGTAGAAGCCCGGATAGATGTTGAACTTATACGGATTGACCAGTTGTGCCATTTTCATGCCAAGGAGCAGCGTCTGGCGGTTGCCCTCGGTGATGCCGAAGCGACGTAGCAGCTTGGGTGCTATTTCGCCGGCCTCGTCGTAGGCATTCAGCAGATGACCAGCAGCAATGGTATCTATGCCGTAGCAGGCTGACAGCTGTTGCTTCCAGTATGACGTGTCATTGCCACGCTGCTCGTTCCAGGAGTAGCGTCCCCAGGCCTTATACCACATCCAGTCGCGGTCCAACTGCATCAGTCGCTCTCCGTTGGCCAGTTTGTCGGCCGTATAGGGCCAGTCCCAGTAAGAAGCCTGCGGATAGAGGTGCAGTCCCTTGGAGTGGTGTACACGGTGCATGGCCTGTACCGTCTTCTCGATGAAGGCGGGCGACGACCAGCGCCACGGCTCAAGGTTGGCAAGAATATGCACGTTGTCGATATGCACCGGAGCGGAGGCTGCCAATTGACGATGGGTCTCACCCCAGGGTCCGCCAGGCTCGTAGGTCGTCAGCGACTCGCCCGTGTACTTCGACATGGTGTAGATATTGGGGTAGAGGGGCAGCGACTCCTTCAGCACCAGGGGGCCGTCGGTATCGTGGGCACGGAGCACGATGGGGGGAAGCCCCGACGGAAAACCGTCGGGCACAGTGGCTCGTCCACCAGCCAGCAAGCCGTCCTTGATGCCCGGAATGATGGTCTCCTTCATCCACTTCACGTCATCATCGATGGTGGCCATCGCCTCGCCGAGACAGACGAGGAGGCCTACGTTGGGGTATTTCTCGATGAAGGCAGCAATGCTCTTGCGGGTATAGTCGCTAATCAGCGGTGTGATAGGCCGGTGTCGGTCCTGTGTCTTCAGACCGTAGTGGTCGGCAAAGGGTTTGCTTAGTATGATGTTATAGAACATCTGAATGACCCAGATACCGCGACGGTTGGCCTCGCGTGTCAGGAACGAGAAGATTTCCTCGTTCTTCTTAAAAGTTTCCTCATTGACTTCCAAGGCAAACGGATAGTCCTCCAACTTCACCAGCGAGGCGAAGGGGTGGCCATTCCAGAGGTAGAGCGAGTTAAACTTGTTCTCAACCATCATGTCGAGATACTTCACCCACTGCTCCTTGTCATAGAACCAGGGGAAGTTCTCTGGCGTGTAGGGATATTCGTAGACACCGTGTCCAGGTAGGTAGGTGGTCTTCTGCAGACCGATACAGGTGCCGCGCATCACCATCTGTGGCGATTCCTCTATAGGCTCCGCGGTCAGCCCGTTGCCCAGCAGACGCTCTGTCAGTTCCACGGCTCCGTAGATGACTCCCGAGGGGTCGGCACCCTCGACGGTGATGCGGTTGCTCTTGCCCTGTGTGATGCGATAACCCTCAGCCGTCAGCGTGCCCGTGTTGGCGGCAATCTTCAGGCTGATGGTGTAGTTGCTGAAAGCCTCGTCTGAGAGTTTCTTTTGCAGATACTCAGCGGCATAGCGTTCGCGCTCAGTGGCGTTCTTGGCGGTCTTGACGGTCAGTCCACGGGCTGTCATGGTGGCCACTATGGCCAGACTTAGGCAAAGTAATATCGTTCGTCTCATAAGTTGGTGATGCCTGCTTTTAGTTTGATGTCTTCATTCACTTGTGGCCCGTTGTTCTCCCAGCTGTTCCCCGGTCCGTTGGCATTCTTGAGGAATTTCTCCGATGGCGTCCAGTTGTCGCGGAGGGTGATGTTCGACGAGCCCTCGTCCGTGTACAGATAGAACCAGTGGTTAGGGTCGTGGACATAGCTTGGCTTGGCAATGTCGCGCACCACGTTCTCGCTGATGACGGTGCCCGGCTGGTTGCCAAGGGTATAGATGCCCGCACAGTCGTACATGTGCTTGGCATAGTTATAAATAAGGTTCGCGTGTACCTTATTATTTTTCATACACACCAAGTCACGGTTCCAGCCCCAGCCCAGTGAGATACCCGTGTAGGAGACGTCGTGGATGCTGTTATGCTCGATGGTGACACCGCTGACATAGCCTGCTGCGATAGCCACACAGCCCCAGTCCTCGTTGCTCACGTCTGAGAACTCCGACTCCTTCACGGTCAGTCCTGTGCATACCTCACGGAAGTCGGTAGGCTGGTAGGGTAGGTGGGTCTCCAGTCCTTCGGGCGAAAAACTGCCAGCCACCAGACCGTTCATGGCGATGTCGGTAAAGGTGCAGCCGCTGACCGTTCCGCCTTTGCAGCCAACGACATAGTCGAGGCCTGAGCCGCCAAGGTGCTCAAAGCGGCAGCCTTCAAAACAGATGTTCTCGCCAAAGCGCACCTCCACGGCAGCCTCGGCGCGTCCCAGCCATCCCTGGTTGTCAAGCTTATGGTTGTTCTTGCGGTCAATCTGCGGGCGCAGTTTATACGCCTCCGTCAGATACATGCCTGCCTGCAGAGGCACATGCCCCTTCTCCGTAGGCCGCATCCATGTGGTATGACTGAAGGCGACACCGCGGATGGTGATGTTGCGCACAGGATGCTCTGCCGTGCCGATGACTTCCACGAGGGTTTCCAGGACGGGGTAGACGGCAGTAGGGCGCGCCGTGTTTGGCAATGGCATATAATACAGTTTTCCAGCGCGGAAGTCATAGTACCACTCTCCCGGTTTGTCAAGCAGTTCCTTGGCGTTGGTCAGATAGAAGGGTGAGGAATGGCCGGTGTTGGGTGTCATGGGCGAGGGCCACGGATGTTCGAACTGCAACTTCGCCTCCGGGTCATGGAAGCGTACGGCCACGGAGTCGCCCTGCGGTGTCAGCGACTTGATGCGCAGGTTAGAGACACACCACATCTGGTGCAGCACCATCTCGGCATACGGGGCATTCATGATCTTTGCCACAGCAGCCTTCGGCACCCACAGTATCTGGTTCTTCTTGTCGTACGTCAGAATACGGTGCATCTGCTCAAAATCCTCTACGTCGCGGGCACGCACGGCTTTCTGAAAGCCTCCCCTACTGGGGGAGTCTTCCCACAACTGCCTGAAGTCCACAGGCCGTCCGTTGAAGTCGGGAATGTCTGCCGTCAGGAGCTTACCCTGCTTCTTCCAGCCATGGATTTCCTGCCCGCCGCTGATAACGGCCCCCTGTCCTTCTATGGTCAGACCACTGTCCTCAGGGCGCAGGCGCAGCGGCTCATAGAGACGGTAGGTGCCCGGTGCCAGATGGATGGTCACCGCTGTGGCCTTGCCTGTGCGTCGCAGTTCGCGTGCCTGTCTGACAGCATCCGTCAGCGAAGAGTCTGGCGTGATTCTGATATCCGCTGCCAGGCCATTCATTCCCCAGCAGCATGCTATTGCCAATAACCAGCGTCTCATAGTCCTCTGTTCAGCCAAATACTCATGTCCTGGATGCCACGGTTGTCCCATGCATAGTAGGGAATGAGACGGATACGTACTTTCTGCTGCTTCCTGACACGCAGGTCACGGTAGAGGCTGTTGTTGTCCCAAGCATCGCTGTTCACCAGCACGGCATCGCCCTCAAGAGCTACCATCTCATGACCGCTGATGGTCACCTTCTTCTCTGTGAACTGGATATCGGCAGGTATGGCAATATCGTTGAGACGCGCACCGCCCTCGATATCCTCTCCTTCTATACAGTAGACGATTGGACCGCGCATGACGGCTACCTGATGCTTAGCCTCTTCCACCAGCGGGTTGGCTTCCACCAGCCGTGCCTGCATGGGAAGGTCGAGTTCCACCACGTCGCCCTTCTTCCATTTCCGTGGCTGCCGCAGGTCTTCAGCCAGTATCGGCTGTCCGTTCAGTTTCAGCGACATGTCCGTAGCCCATCCGGGAATGTGCATACGGATGCTCTTCAGCGTCCTGGCCTTTTTGATGGTCAGGGTGATGTGTCCGTCCCAGGGGTAGTTGCTCTGCATGTCCACCTCCAGGTCTTTGGTCTTCAGCGCGTTCTGTCCGTAGAGGTTCACCCAGAGCGTGTCCTTGTTGATACTGTAGGCATACTCCTGAGCCTCGCAGAGCGTGCGCACCGTGTTTGGCGGACAGCAGAAGCACGAGATGTAGTGCTGGCGGTGCTTAGGCCAGCGCATGGTGTAGGGGAACTCCTTCGTGCGGCGCAGGGCCTCGGTGTAGAAGTAGTCCTTGCCGTCGAGCGATATGCCGCTGAGTATGCCGTTATAGAGTTCGTTCTCGATGTTGTCCACATACTGAGGGTCGACGGTGGTCTGGAACATGCGCCATGAGAAGAGCAGCATGCCAATCTGCGCACAAATCTCGTTATGGGCAGCCTCCTGCGGCAATTGGAACTGCCGGCCGTAGGCCTGGTGAATCTGCTGGATGGAGGGCTGGTTGTAGGTGGTGCCGTCGGGCGACACACCGTCGTAGAGCGCTCCGCAGCCGCCCGTGATGTAGATCTTATGACTGACGATGTCGTTCCAGATGGCCGTCAGGTTTTTCAGTAGCTGTGCCTCGCCCGTCTCTGCATAGAGGTCGGCGACGCCGGCATAGAGGTAGTTGGCACGCACGGCATGGCCCATGGCCTCATACTGGTCGCGCAGCTTATGACGGTCCTGGTTATGGTCCTCGCCGTTGGTCACGCTGTCGCGGATGGCTATCAGTCCTTTTGCCAGCGTCAGGTATTTCTCCTCGCCCGTCTCGCGGTACATCTCGGCGGCGCCCATGTAGTGCGACGGACAGATGGCGTTGCGTGAGAGTTCTGCTGCATCGTTGGTGAGGAAGTTATACAGGAAGTCGGCGGCTTTCTTGCCGCAGTCGAAGAGCGTCGTCTTGCCGGTGGCACGCTTATGCACGATGCCGGCTGTCATGAGGTGTCCCAGGTTGTAGGTCTCGAAGTTCAGGCGCGAGGCGAAGGCATGCTTCTGGTCTTTGCCTATCTCAATGCCAGCAGCATTCTCCGAAATATGATGGGTGTCAACGCCGGCCTGCCGTTCGGCAATCACCACGGGCGTATGAATATAGCCATCTGCCCGCTGTGCCAGTGCCACCTGTTCAATGAACCTGTCCATGAGGGTGTCGAGCTTAGAATCCTTGGTGACGGCATAGACAGCCGCACAGGCTTCCAGCCATTTGTACATGTCGCCGTCGTGGAAGGGAGGGCCGTGGTGCTTCCCCTTCACCGTACCCGCAGCCACCTCAAAGTTGCGGAAGCCGTTGCTGCCGTGGGCTCCTTTCTCGTCGAGTGTCTCCCACGGCGTGTTCCAGGTGTTCCACATATCCCAGAGGGTGGTATTGCTGAACACCCCAAAGCGGTCGGCCCAGAAACCACCCGTCCACTTCACGCTGCCCAGGGGCAGGTTTCTCATCTTAGCCTGTTGGCTGCTGCCCATGTCGGTAAGTCCTTTCTCCTGCGCCATCATGGGCGATGCGCTTCCTATCAATAGTGCTATCAGTAGTTTGTTCATAGCGTTCCTCCTCTTGCCTTTACACGTTTGTACCATTCTTCACGTTCTTTCATCAGGTCGTAGCCGCGCTTGGACAGATAGTTGTTGATGCGGCCTTTGTATTTCCCGAACACCTCGTGCTTCTTCTTCGAACTCTCAGCATCGATAGCCAGTTCGCGGGCTTCTATGAGCCAGGCCATGATCTGCTGCTTCTCCTCGTCCTTGAGGGTGGGAATCATGTCGCACTGGGCTTCGTAGGTCACCTTCACCACGTTGAAGGTCATCACGTTTTTCACCGTCTCGACCTCCTGTGGGGTGAGATACAGCGACAAGTCGGCCAGGAATCCGTAATGCGAGCGATACAGCTTTGAGTCGCACTGTGCCTCAGCCAGTGCTTTGTTGGTCTTTTTCACGGAGTCGCGCTCGGCATAGATGTCGTTGAGTTTGAAATAGCGGTTGCTGACGATGTTCAGCACGTTCCGTCCTATGGGTGTCCAGGTGATGTTCAGCGCGTCGGTCACCTTCTGGCTACGTCCGATGATGGTCTGCACATACTGCGGGTCGCGCCCGGCGCTGTCAAGTTTGACTGCCGGCTCCGGGTTGCTGCCGAACACCTCCTTCAGGTAATACACGTTGGCGCTGTAGTTCATCCTAACGTTGCGCACCATCGACGTGTCGCGGCTGCGTTCCACGAACAGCCATCCGCTCCAGCCCATCTCGTCGAGGGCTTTCTTGATTTGCGGCACATCAAGCGTGGAGTCGTTGCGCAGCCATACGCGGTCGGTGTTCGAGGCATGGATGGCACAGATGTTCCCGGCTCCCAGTTTCTTGATATCCTTCGCCACATCCCACCCGTTTTCCACGATGGTCTGCCACTTGTAGAAGATGGCGATGCCGCTACTGTTGATCTCCTTTAGCAGTCTCAGGTTGCCCTTGGCATCCAGGGGCGTGTCGATGCCCACGCGCTTCCCACGTGCCTTGGCAGCCTCACCGATGTCATGCAGGCGCTTGGCGATGACGGCACGTTGCTGCTTGTCATACGCCCAGTCGTTGCCACAGCCGCCGAGAGGCAGGAAGGCCACCTTCACGTCGCCCATCCTGTCCATGGTGTCGAAGCAGTCCTCGGCCAGTGCCATGTAGTTGTCGCGCTCCGCCAGGTTCTGGGCATAGAAGCCGCTCATGGCTATGGCCCCCACCTCAATGCCTAAACTGTCGGCCACGTGCTTGAAGTGGGCTGCTTCCATAGGGTCGCGCATCTTGTTGTCCCATAGTTCGCGCTTCCCCAGTGCTCCCATGTCCATTTCTATGCCGTCGCAGCCTATCTGCCTGGCCAGTTGGAACTCTCCTAACTTCTGGCGTTTGAGAATCATCCAGTCGCAAACGCCTACCTTATACTTCTGTGCCATCAAAGCCTCTATTCCGAAGAGATTGAGAACAGAGGCCATGACCAAAACGAGGTTTAATTTTTTCATTATCATTATGCTTGTGAGAAATGCCATTGCTTAGACCACAGAATGGTCATAGAGATACGCTGCTTCAACTCTTCGCGCTCTTCACGCGACAGCGGTATGTACTTCATTGCAGTTTTCTTGTCGGCCATTCTTCGTCTTTTCTTGTAAGACGAGTGGCGGGCAAGTCTGTAACCATCCTTCAGGCGTCGATTTGCTTCTGTCCGGCAAATTCCCTCAGTCTGCTGATGCTGCGGTGCATCAGGTTGCGCACACTCTGGTAGTTGATGCTCATGATGCGGCAGATGTCCTGGTATTTGCGGTGCTCCAGATAATAGAGGTGTATGATTTGCTGCTGCCGGGGTGACAGTCTGTCGAAGGACTCCTGGATCATCTCAGTGAGCGACTGCCGGTACTCCATCATCTCGCGGTTATACTCCTCGTTCTCGGCTATGGCCTGCATGCTGGCGTCGGTAATCTCGCTGTCGCAGAGTTTGGTGTTGTGCCGGAACTCATCGTTGATGCGGTTGCGCAGCGACATGTACAGATAACTCTCAATGTTGTTGATGGCACCGAGTTCCTCCTTGCGGGTAAACAGTTTCACGAACACGTCCTGTATGCAGTCTTTCAGCGCCTCACGGTCGTTCATGAGGCGGGAACCGAATTCGAAGAGCCCGTCAATATGCTTGTCATAGAGTTTGGAGAAGTCTTTCATCTTTGTTTGTTTTAGCAGTAGTAGAGCAGATTCCTATAGGGAGCGTAGCCAGAGCAGTTGTCCCTCTGGGCAGTCCTGGGTGGGTAGTGAGCCTTGCAGGCGCATCGCCTTCTTGAGCAGCCTGATGTCGCCGTGTTTCATGTCGATGGCATATACCTGATATTTGCCGTCGGCCACCGTGATGGCGGGCGTGCCCCCCTGGGAATATACGAGGTAGCCTTTTCCTTCCCGGCCTATGGCGATGCAGTTCTGTCCTTCGACGGGCGTCATCAGGCACACCTCCTTTAAAAAAACGTTCTGTAGTTTGTCGGCGGGGCGTACGGGTATGTTAGGCAGCGAACCGCCGGCCATGAGTATGGCCCAGCCGTATTCGGGGAACTGCTGTGCAAAGAAGGTTACCGCCTTGTCGGGATAGCGGTCGCGCATCTCACGGACGGCCTTGTATGCCTCGGCGAAGCCCGTCTTGCCCACCTTCATCTTGCGCATCCACTGCCGGGGAGCCATGTTCTTGCCGCCCTCGGGTGCCCACAGTCCGGCTGTGTTGTAATGCCAGTAGCGAATGTCGATGATATCCACCACCTTATTTAATATAGGGTTGGCAAGGATGCTGTCCTGCACGTCGCGGGTGCAGCTCAGGGCAATCAGCGGATGCCGTCCTGTCTCTGCCTCCCATTCGGCGATGGTCTCCAGCCAGAACTTCGTGAAGTGGTAGGGGCCGGTATATTCGGCGCTGACGAGGTGTACCACGTTAGGCTGGTCTTTCAACTGTTCCAGACACATGCGGATATACTGGCGGTGCAGGGGCCTGAGCACCTCATTCTGTTCGTCATAGAACTGCTCAGCCAGGAAGATGCGCTTGTCACCGGCAAAGGGTACAGGCTCGGGGAAAGGAGCCGTAGAGGAGGTATAGTTGATATTGTTCACCGGGCGCCAGGGGCAGTCCACCCAGTGGGCACCGGCCTCCAGGATGTTATGCTGGAAGTAGTGCTCGTGGAAAAGCAGTATCTGCTTGCCGGCGGCTTTGGCGGCAAACTCGTTCAGTCGGCTCCAATACCAGCGGTTGGGCTTTGTCAGGTCATAGCGGGAGAGTCCGTCCCAGGCCGTGCCCTGTCCTGAGCGACTGAAGGGCTGTTCGTAGAAGGGAGCCCACACGTCGCCGTCGGCCCTGCGTACGCGCTCATGGTCGGTGCGCCGCAGGTCGTACCACAGACCGTAGTTATGGTCCAGCGAGGCATAGTGGTTGGCGCTGAGGAAGTTGATGACCGAGTCGATGCGGTCTGTCCAGCCCGTTCCTTCGCGGCCTGGCACGAAGCGTGTGATGGCAGGCTTGGCATCCTTTGCCACGAAGTTGTCCTTCACCCGTCCGCTCCACCAGGGAATACTGTACTGGCTGCCCGTGATTAGGCAGTCATCAGCAGTCAGTCGGCCATAGTTGATGGTGTATGTTGGTGCTGTAGTTGTTGCGCTGTTGGCGTTTGCACGTGCCGCGAACAGACGATCTTGCCCCAAGCATCTTGGCTTGTGGATACTGTCTATCCACTTCTCCAGCGTCAGCCGCGGCGTGGTCAGCGACTCCTTGGCCATCTCCATCGCCTGTTCTACCGTTGGCGAACTGGTGGCATTGGTATTCATGGGTAGAAGAGCGGGGTCGAAGGGTAGTTTGCCTAACCGCTGTTCCAACTGGTGGTAGAACAGGCTGCGCGGCGACACATTGTCGTTGCTGCTCGTCCACTCGCCATTACCCGTCAGCGTGCCCCAGCAGCCATGAGCGCTGCACCTGTTGTCGGCATCGGGCGAGTAGCACTCAATGGTCGAGGCCGTGCATTGCCAGAACATCGAGTTGGCGGTGTTCCAGCCCGTGCCAAACTGAAACTGTTCAAGATTAGCGAAGCGCAGGTCGTGACCGTCGATGTTCACAATGTCGAAGAGCAGGCCTGCCGCCCACGAGCCGATGCTGCCGCTGAACCCTAACGACTGTTCACCCTCGCATTGCACGAAGGCGTTAGGACCTGCGGCACAGAAACCGGCGGCGAAGTCATGGATGCCCTGGCGCGACACGCAGCGCTGGAAGAGCGTCTGCTGGCCACGGGTGAGGAACACCTGCCGGCGCCAGCCGCCTATCTCAGAGACGGGCTCCTGGGCTATGCAGTCTTCGACGGTGATGCGGCTGGTATATTTCTGCAGGGTCACCGCCGAGCCTGCCAGATGACGGAAGTGGATGCCGCTGACCCAGCAGTCGCGTGCGTTGTCGATGCTGATGCCGTCCCAGCAGTGGTCTTCGTCCTTGGGGTTCCTGGCTGTGCCAGATGACTTTGCTGATGACCAGTCGCTGACTTCCGATTCCAGCGTCAACGACTCGATGCCGCACTCCGTCACCTCCTGCAGCCGTGGGTGCCTCACGATGTAAGCGCCTCCGAAGGCGGCGCTGATAGCGGTGGTGATAGGGGCGTCGAGGGTGATGGTATTGCCGTTGACAGCTGTGACCGTTCTGTCCCAGGTGATGTCGATGTCGGTGGGTTTCCATCCTGTGTAGTCGAGCCCGCCGCCGAAGTCGTTCATCTTCAGGTGGTCTATCCATTCCTTGGTACAGGGGCGCACAATCAGGATGCGCTCCCCAACCTTCACGTTGCCGTCCTTGATGTTCAGCATGGTGCTGCCGGCGGCAGCCCCCTCCAAACCTCCCCCGAGAGGGGAGGCTTTCTGTTCTCCCCTCCCTATCGGGGAGGGGTTGTGGGAGGGGCTTACATATATCATCGCACCGCGCTCTACGCCCAGCTTCAGCAGCTTGGTCTTGTTGTGGCCCATGCCTCTGAGCACGATGCCGGAGGCGCTGATACGCAGCGGCCTGCTGATGGCAAAGACCCCTGCATCCAGGACGATGGCTCCCCGGTGGCCGTTGGCATCAGGCTTCATGGCAGCCACCTGGTTGATGGCCTGCTGAATGACGTCCGCGCAGTCACCTGCCTGCCACTTGACGCTTACCGCCGTTCTGACATCGGGTATGGGCTGTTCTGAAGCATGATAGCCGCAGGTAGAGTAGTCCATAGGTATATAGACCTCTTTCTTGGGCTTGGGAGCAGCCTGCAGCATGGTACACAGGCACCATGCTGCAGACAAAACGGTCAGTGTGATGATATGTCTTCCCACTTAATTATTCATTATTCATTATTCACTAGCGAAGCGCTATTCGGCCAGCGGGTCAAAAGTGCCAGCGGTACCATGGCTATAGTCATGCCATCCCACCGTCTGCAGCAACGTGGGGTTGGTCTGCATGGCACTTTGCCTGAAACCTATGAAATAATACTGCGGACGGAAGTTGATGCCAGAGCCTTCGACGTTGGTGTCCACATTCACATCCTTACGCTTCAGATAGGCGTTGTAAAAGTCGGCCAGATCCATCGTCTCGTTGCTGCCATATTTCTCTGAGTCGTCGTCGTAGGTCATGCCCTCGGTAAGGGCCAGAGCCTTCGGGCGCTTCTCCAAGACGGGGTCTACCTCGTTCTTCTGTTCGGCAAGGGCACGGGTGAAGATAACTATCTCATGACGGCGCTGGCCGTTGAGCGGTGTCATGTCCAGGTAGGTGCAGGTGTTGCCGCCAAAGCCGGTGAGATGCCATGACGTGGGCTCGCCTTCAAACGCCTGTGTACCGCCATCGAAGAGCATCCATCGGCGCATGTCGTCGAAGGCCTTGCCCTCGTAGGCCAGTTCCACCTGACGCTCGTAGAGGATGGCCGACAGCAGTTTTTCGCGGCTGGTGAGGTCGGCGGGCAGTCCGTAGTTCTGCTCAGCGGTGTAGCCCACGCGGGCACGTATTAGCTGCAGGGCCTGCAGGGCCTCGTCCAGGTGATTGGCACCGGCGGCAGCCTCGGCAAACTGCAGGAGTACCTCGGCGTAGCGCATCCAGATGAGCGGTGCGGCACTCTGCTGGAAGCCCTTAGGTGTTGAGGCGCTGATGCTGAACTTATAGAGCGGTGTGGCGCTCAATGCTCCGTCGTCGCTGCGCTTGCGTATGTAGACGGCGCTGTTCTTCTGGGCAATGAGGTCGGCAGTATAGCCGTTGGAGGTGCTGCTCAGACGGTCGGCCTCGTCCTGTGTGGCATACCAGGTGTAGCTCCACAGCTGGAAGTTGGTGCCGGTGCCGCTGTACTGGTGGGGGTAGTAGGCATAGACGTATTTCTTGCCTATGTCATCATAGCTGTTCAGGTCGTTGCCGTTGGTATCGAATCGCCACTCCACGCCGGGGAAGGCGAAGGTGCGGTAGAAGCGCGGGTCGCGGTTGAGCCAGAAGCAGAGGTTGTCGTACTTGATGCTGCTCTTGCCGGGCTTCAGACCGTCGGCCATGGGGAAGAGGTCGACCATCTCGGCTGTTGGGTGCAGACCGTTACCGCCGTTGGCATTGACGGGGCGCAGGCTGTGCTCCCAACCGTTCCATTTGTCGTAGTTGGCTGTCTCCACCTTGTCGCGGTTGTTATAGAGCGTAGCCAGCACGGTCTCGCCAACGGTACCGTCGCTGCCGTCGTTAGCCAGGAACATCTTAGCCCAGTTCAGGGCATTCTGTGCGCCACCGTTGGCAGCGTATGCCAGTCCCACGCCGCCTTCGTTCAGCAGCTGCAGGGCCTGCTTGTTGGTCTCGTAAGCTGTTTCCCAGCGCGAGGTCTCGTCGGCCCGGTTGAAGAGCGGCGAGGCATAGAACAGTTCCACACGTCCCTTCAAGGCAGCGGCGGCACCGGCGGTGATACGTCCGTACTCGCCTGAGCCCCATGACTTAGGCAGCATGCTGGCAGCTTTCTGCAGGTCGTCGCAGATGAACTTGATGCAGGCCTTGGCCGATGAGCGTGGCACAACCTTGTCGCTGCCGTCGCCATCGCCGATAATAGGATCTTGCGGGTGGTCAATGATGGGCACGCCACCATAGAGCTTGACGAGTGTCCAGTAGCGGAAGGCACGGAAGAAGTAGGCCTGTCCCAGCAACTTGTTCTTCTCCTCCTGGGTCAGTTTGTCGCTGGCCTCTACATGCTGTATGATGTCGTTGGCATTGCGGATGTTACCCCAGGGGCTGTCGCTCTTGTTAATGACATAGAAATAGTCGGTGACATTCGTATAGTCCAGCTCCTGGTCGGGGTTGGTGAAGTCGGTGAAGCCGCCATATTCCAGCGTCGACTTCGACCACACCTCAGGTGAGCCCGTCGATGTGTAGGTGTTCTGTCCGTTGGAGCCGTTGCCGCTGCCCTGGCAGGCTTGTGGCAGCATCTCACGGTAGAGGGTGTTCACGCGGTCTAATGCTCCGGCATAGCTGCTATAGACCTTGTCCTCGGAGAAGCTGCCGTAAACGGTCATCTCGTCAAGAAAGTCATCGGAGCAGGAGACCAGCGCTCCTCCAACTCCCCCGAGGGGGAGAGCAGTTGCCAAATACGCTACATATTTAATGATATTCTTTTTCATATCCATTGACTATTTTGATGTTATATGCTTTATCTATCCAATCTCCCCTCCTCCTGGGGAGGGGTAGGGGGTGGGTTTTAGAACGACACGTTGATACCGAACGTCATCTTGCGCAGGTTAGGATAGCGTCCGTAGGTACCGCCGTAGCTGGCCCACGACTTTCCGGGATACGGGTTGTAGAGTTCGAGGGCATTCTGAATGGTGAAATTCAGGCGCACGTTACTTAGGCCGATGGGCTTCAGCCAGTTCTTAGGCAGGCTGTAGGCCACCGAGATGTTACGGAGCGTGACGCTGGCAGAGTTGACGAGCCAGAAGCTGCTGGCCTGTTCGTTGATGCTGCTGTAGCGCATGTTGGGGTAGGCGGCCTCGGTGTTCTTCTGCACGGTGACGTTGCCCTTGGCATCGTAGATGTCCTCATAGACGTACATGTCGCTCCAGAACGATGGTATGTTCTGGTACTCCAGGTCGTCTGCCGACTTGCGGAAGTCGGTCTGCACAATGTCGTAGGCACCCCATGAGGCACTAAACTGAGCAGTCATGGACAGGTCTCGCCACGAGCCGCCGAAGTTCATGGTGAAGCCGTAGGGGTTGCTTGAGAACTTCGACAGCTGCACGTAGTCGTTCTGGTTGATCTTGCCGTCGGGACCGCCGTAGTTGCCCGTGCCGTCATTGTCGCCATGCACGTCGGCATAGATGAGCGTGCCCGGGTGGATGTCGTCGATGGTCTTGCCGAAGTAGGTGGTGATGTTGTTCTCAGTAAAATACTCCTGTATTTCTTGGTAGCTGCGGAACATGCCGAGGCACTTCAGGCCCCACACGCCGCGGTCCATGCGCTCGCCCTTGACCATGCTGTCGAACTCAGGTGTAGCGGGGAACGGTCCTTCCAGAATCTTGTTGTCGTTCCAGCCAGTAGAGAACTTTGCCCAGTAGGTCCAGTCCTTTCCAATCTTGTCGCGCCATCCCAGGTTCAGCTCCCAGCCCCAGTTGTCGACAGAACCGTAGTTCTCCGGCGATGCCTGCGTACCCACCGTCGTGGGGAAGAGCGAGGTGCCGGTATAGGTCATGAACATCTCGCGGCCGCGGTCATAGTAGTAGTTGAAGTCCACGGAGAGTCGTCCGTCGAGGAATCGCATATCGAGACCAACGTTGGTCTTGTAGTTCTTGTCCCAATGTACGCCGGGGTTGACGCCACGAACGGGCATCACCGAGCCTGCTGCTACTGGTGTGTTGGTGGTTGACTGTCCGAAGACGGCACCCTTGTCAAGGTCGCGGTTATACTGCTGCCGCCAGAGGAAGGCCACGATGTTGTCACGGCCCAGGTAGCCCCAGCTGGCACGAATCTTCAGGAAGTTCACCCAAGGCAGCGCCTTCTGGAACCATTCCTCCTCGCTCATGACCCATCCTGCGCTGAAGCTGGGGAAGTATCCCCAACGGTTCTCGGGCGCAAACTTCGAGCCGTTGCCGTCGGCACGGAAGAGCACCTCCAAGAGGTACTTGTCAGCGTAGGCATAGTTGATTCTGCCCACATGTGAGAGCATGCCGCCCACGCCACGGTTGAACGATGTGGCCTGGTCGCCCGTTGCCGACTTCGACTGTCCGTCGGTGTAGCTCACGGGGTCGGTAATCTCGCCTGTCAGGTCTTCCCACTCGTTCTCCGAGCGTTCCAGGGTATAGAGTGCACTCAGGTCGTGGCGTCCGAACTTACGGGCATACTGTAGCGTGAAGTTCAGCTGGTAGCTGTCATTGCGCTGCATGGTGCGCTGCAGCAGGCTGCCGTTGTTGAGTGTTAGTGTCGAGAGCGTCCTGGCGTTATACCAGTCGGCGGTATTCTGTCCGTCCCAGGTATAGAGGTGCGGATAGTCGCTGTTACGCTCCTGGAGCATATAGACATCCATGAAGGTCTTCATGGTGTTGTTCTTCGAGTTGTTGATGGTCTTCGAGTACGACACCTTGGCGGTAAGTCCCTTCAGGGGCTTGATAAAGCCGAGGTCGAGTGCGAGTGAGCCATTGATGGTCATGTTGTTGGTCTGGTTGCGCACGTAGTCGTCGCAGTTCTGTACGGCCTCGAAGTTATAGAGCCGTGTGTCGCTCGTGGGGATGGTGTTCTGCATGCCTGAGTACACCAGCGGGTAGCCGTCCACCGAGCTGGGCACGAAGGGAAGGTGGGTCATCAGGTACTTGTAGTCGCCGTCGGTGCCGCCGCCCTTGGCAATGATGGCATTGTTCTTCTTGCCATAGTCGCCGCTCACCTCCAACGTGGCCTTCACATACTTGCCTATGCTGGTGGTCATGCCAGCGCGGTAGTTCCATCGGTCGTAGTCGAGCTTGCCGATGTTACCGTCCTGATTGAAGTAGCTGACGTTGGCGAAATAGGTTGCATTGTCTGAGCCGCCGCTGACGTTGATGCTGTGGCGGTGGGTGAGGGCAGCACGCCACTCGTCGTCAAGCAGGTCATAGTTCAGGTTCTTCATCTGTTCCAGTTCGTTTTTCTGGAACAGCACGCGGGCGTTGTCCACATAGTCCTTGGTAGCCGTGCCGGCAGCGGTAACGGCGTTCCATACACGGCCGTAGTCGTAGGCCGACAGCATCTTCGGCGTGAACATGGCGTCGGTCCATCCCAGCTGTCCGTTGTAGGAGATGCGCGGCGCGCCGGCCTTGCCCTTCTTGGTTTTCACGAGGATGACACCATAGGCTGAGCGAGCACCATAGACGGCAGCTGCAGCATCTTTCAACACGGTGATGCTCTCCACCTCGCTGATGTCGAGGTTGTTGAAGGCCTCCTCCGTAGAGATGAAGTCGTCGATGACGTAGAGTGGCGAGGCATCGGGGTCGCCACCGTTCGTGGCGCCGGGGGTGTTCTGTGTGTTGGCGCTGGCGTTACGAATCTGCAGCGAGGGGCTCTGGCCGGGTCGGTAGGCACCTGCACCGCGGCTGACGCTGACGCCGTTGAACTGTCCGGCAAGGGCGTCGCCCAGGCTTCCCACCGAGAGGTCTTTCAGCTCGTCGGCGGCAATGGCCTCAACGGCACCCGTCACGTTCTTCATCTTCTGTGTGCCGTAGCCCACCACCACCACCTCTTCCAGCGAGGTGCGGTCTTCCTGCAGCTTCACGGTGCCGCCGGTGGTCTCTACGGGTACGTAGCCGATATAGCTGATGGTTATCTTCGACTTTTCGGGCACCTCAATCTTGTAGTTGCCGTTGAAGTCGGTGACGGTTCCTGTCTTGGTGCCTTTCACCTGAACGGTGGCTCCGATGACGGGTTCGCCCGTTTCGTCGTACACCGTTCCAGTCACCACTTTCTTATTCTGCGCATTTGCGCTGACGCTAAATAATAATGAACAAATAATCAATAATAAACTTAGCGGCAGTCGGTTGTGTTTTGGACGTACATCAAGTAAGTCCCTGCATATTGTATTCTTCATATTCTTCATTCCTTTGTGCGGTAGCAAATTTTCCATTATTCACTATTCATTATTCATTAGGCCGCAGGGCCGCTCAGCCAGCGCGGGTCGCCCTGTCCAGCCTCCTGCTGGGCAGCAGCGGGCGTGAAGTCATCGGCAGCCGGGTCAATCTCCGGGTCGGCGGTGAGCCACAGGCCCGGGTTCTTGATGCCTGTCTGACTGGCACTTGCGTCAGAGCCGTCGCGCCAGCAGGTGTTGTTGTTCACGTCCCACGAGGGGTTGTCGCTGCCCTGTCCCTTGTTCAGACCTGTAAGGAAGTTGGCCTTGCCGCAGTCCTGGACGATGGTGTTCTTCAGCGTGTAGTGGTAGGTCGTCTGTCCGTTGTGGTAGTCACAGAAGTTCTTGCCGTAGGCAATGTTGGCCAGCGTGCAGTTGACGATTGATACATAGCGCTGCTCCTCGTTGCTCACGTCCTTCGGTCTTCCTGCGTGCTGAATGAAGAAGCACTCGGAGCGCTCCTTCGAGTAGACGGTGGAGTTCTTGATGGTGAAGTCGGTAATGTAGCCCGACTTCATGTAGACAAAGGCGCCCGAGGTAGCGGCGGGCAGCGTCTTGTCGAGTTGCACCACGGTATTGTTGATGCTCACCACGCGGACGTTGTACTTCGTCGAGTTGCTGGCCACGATGCTGGCGCCCAGTTTCGTGATGTTACATCCCTGAATGACCACGGGGTCCATGATGAAGTAGTAGCCGGCCGTGCCGATGCGGTTCTTGATGCTGTCGTCGGGTTCGTCGCTGAACGTCACCAGCGGCTTGTTGGTAGCCTCGGCGTCAATGTTCAGGTATTTCAGCGTGAAACCGGCGAAGGTGTTGAAGTAGGCGCCAGCCTCCATGGTGATGTTGGCGTTGTTGGCTTTCGACGACGAGCGTAGCGACACCTGATGGCCGCCGAAGTCAATCTTGCCCGACACGGTGTAGTGGCCGCCCGGCGTGAGGTCGTAGCACAGGTGGCTCCTGTTGTCCTCGGGTATGGGGTTCTGCTCGAACCACGCCTTCAGGTCGCCTTCGGGAATCTCGGCGTAGGTAGGCAGGAAGGTGTTGAACAGGTATTCCGTCTGTTCCTGCGCCTCGCTGTTGTTGTATTTGGTGTTGCCCAGCGTGCGAATCTTCAGACTGTAGTTAGTGTCCTCCTCGCGGTTGGCGGTGATGGAGCATCCGTCGACGGTGGCTGTCTTCACCTCCGTAGGGTTGCTGGGGTCGTTCACGTTGTAGAGGGCCACGGAGTAGCCGCCGGCACCGTAGACCACTGGCCAGGCGATGGTCATCGTACTACCGTCGGCACTCGGCGTGACGGTAATCTTGCTGGCCTCTGGCGATGTCAGCGTGGCGTTCTGCACCTTGGGGCTCCACGACTCCTTGCCGTCATAGTGGTCGGCGCATCCTACTGCAAGTAGGGAGCAAGCCACCAGAAGAAAATGTTTGTTCATAGAGTTTGGGTTTTTAGTAGTTTTTTTTTGGTTCTTGTCTAAAGTATCATGCGCAGCCCTCACCTCCCATGTATGGGAGGGTAGTGGCTGCGCATGGATGGCTGTTCATCAAGTCACCTTTTAGTGCTGATTACTTGTTGAGCATCTTCTTGCCGTTCATGATGACGATGCCCTTGAAGTCGGCACCCACCTTCTGTCCGGCTAAGTTGTAGATAGCACCGTCTGCCGTTGCCTTGCTGGCGGCGATGGTCTTGATGCCGTCGGTCTGTCCGGCATGGTAAGCCTCGTAGCCGGGGAAGTCGGCCAGCATCTGTGCCTTAATGCTACCGGCACTCGTAGCGCTGTTCTTGATCAGCAGGCGGGCGAAGTCGAACGGAGCGTCGTTGTCGTTCCAGTCCCAGGCCTGGTTACCGCCCAGGCAGATGTACTTCAGGTCGGCGCCGTTCGAGAACAGGCCCTTCTGTGTGCGCTCGGCCACCTTCGTGTTGTCCCATTCGTTCTTCAGTTCGCCGTCGAAGTAAACCTTGGCGTTCTCACCCTCGAAGACGGCGGTGTAGTAGTGCCACTTCTTGTCGGCCAGCCAGTCGGTGCCGCCATGATAGAGCGTGTTAGCACCCTTCACGTTCTGCTCATCTACGTAGTCTGTGTAGCCAGCGCAGTTCACCTGCAGCACGCCGCGATACTGGCAAGCCAGCATGGGCCAGGTGTTCGTGCCGTTGGCGGGCTCGGCACCGTAGGCCGTGAAGAGCGGTGCCCACATATAGCTTTCAGGTGTTGCATCGGCCTGGGCGCGTACCCAGACGGCGATGGTCAGAGCCTGTGTCTTGGCAGAGTGTGCCAGCACATCCTCAGGCAGCAGGCAGTAGCTGGTGCGCTTTGCCGTGCCGTCGTTGCGGTAGAAGTCGCCGAAGGGCACCACGGTGAGGGGCTTGCCCTCTTCGTCCACCTCAGCCTCTTCGCTGGTGAACTGTCCGTTACCCACGGCCTTCTCGCCCTTCCAGGTTACGCGCTCGCCAGTTGTCTCATCCTCGTAGGTAGAGAAGTTGGTGGTGTAGACGTAGGCAGCCTCGATACCCTGAATCAGCTCGTCGGCAGTGACGCCCTCGTGGAACTCAAAGCCGCCGAAGCCAATCTGCGAGCTGTGCTGGAACACCCAGTACTCCTCGCCCGGCTCTACGTCGAAGGTCAGCCATCCCCAGAAGTTCTGGTTGCCGTTGCCGATGACATACTGACGCTCCACCTCAAGCTGCTCACACTCAGCCTTCATCTCGGCCATCTTGGCGTCAAACTCCTCCTGAGTCTGGTCTTCGCCCTTACCCTTGGCCAGAGCCGTCTCGTAGTTGCCCCATATATAAATATGGTGTACGGAGTCTACCTGCTCCACGGTGAGCAGCTTCTTCTTGCCGTCGGCACCGTTCACACCGTTGATATAGCCCGAAGCCAGCAGCTTTTCGGCCTTCATGGTCTTGGCATTCACGACGAAGGTCTTGCGGTTGCCCTTGTTGGCCCATACCTTCACCTTGAAGGCACCCTGGGCCGAGGCCGTAAACTTATAGTACAGACCGGTGATGGGCATACCCACTGAGCCGTCGGGCTCATAGTACACGTAGTCGGCCTTGTAGGAGCCTTCCACCAGTTCGCCGTCCTTCGAGTTCTGCACGCAGAGCATGTCAACGTATGGGTTGCCTGATCCGGTGACATACCAGAAGTCGATGTCGCCCTGGTTCTTAATGCCCCAGTTCACATCGTTCCAGGCAGCCACGGAAGCCACCTCGTAGGTGTTCTCCTTGCCCTCAATGGCTGCGCCCGGCGTTATCTGCTGCGCACCGCCGCCAATCGTTTCGTCGTTAGCGGGTGTGGTGCCGCCCACAGCCGTCACCGTGGCCTTGCCTGCCGTGATGGAGATGATGCTCTTGCCGTCGGCGGTGTTGTTAGCCACGCCGCCGCCATCGCCTGCCACGGCAGCAAACTCAGGAGCCAGCTTACCGTCGACGATGGCCTCGTAGGTCTCGCTGTTGCTCGGCACAACGGGTGTGTCGCCGCCGCCCTGGCTCTCGCTCACGGTGTACTCAAAGCCGTAGAAGCCCAGCTTTGAGCCTGAGCAAGTCACCTTATAGGTCTTGCCGCCAGCCACGTTGAACTTGTAGGTGGTGTATGTCTTTTCTGCGACGGTGATGCCGTTGTAGGCAGAAAGAGCCGTGCCGTTCTCCAGCACATAGAAAGCCTTGTTGGCGTTTACAACTACAGCCACGGTCAGTTCGCCGTCTTTGGCAGGCACAAAGATGTAGGTCGTGCCCTGGCTGCCATCGGCCTTACCGCTAACACCGTTTCCTGCTGTATAGGCTGTATAGCCGTCAATGGGGTGGTCGCCTACCGCAGAAGCGTAGTCTGCCTCACCGCCGTAGCCGTAGGTCATAGTGATGTTACTGACCGTGGTAATCTGCGTACCTGCCGGAATTGGATCGCCACCTGCCTCAAGGGCATACTTTCCCTGTGCCTGTGCTGTAAGCGCCATGCAGGCCAGAGCCATAAAAGTAAAGATTTTCTTCATATTTTTGTTTGTTAGAGTTAGTTTTCTGTTTCAGGTTTACGTATTTACGTAATTTGCAGCAAAGTTAACGTATTTACATCTAACATATCTTATTTGCCCTTCTTTTTTAGAGTTATTTAACAGAATTTGCCGTCAATGGCAAGAAACCTAAAGCGAAAAAGCAAAGCAAACGAAAAAATAACAAAACAAAAACACAAAAACAAAAAAACAAAAAACTTTTGTTTTCAGTAAGGGCAGAATAGCAGAAGTCCCGCCGTTCACTCATGTGATCGGCGGGACCCTGTTGTTTGTTTGGAATAAATTATTTGTTGTTTAATTAGGCTTCAGCACCAGGAACGACTGAAACGACACTCTTGTCGCGCTTGCCCTTGTGGAAACGTACTGTTCCATCAACCAGAGCGTAGAGCGTATCGTCCTTGCCAATAGCTACGTTGTTACCCGGATTGTGCTTGGTACCACGCTGGCGAACAATAATGTTGCCGGCAACGCACTGCTGACCGCCAAAAATCTTAATGCCCAGTCGCTGAGCTGCTGACTCGCGGCCGTTCTTAGAACTACCTACACCTTTTTTATGTGCCATTCTGTTGTCCTCCTACGGTTTTAAGCGATTACTGATTTAACTTCTACCTGTGTGAACTGCTCACGATGGCCGTTACGCTTGCGTGAGTCCTTGCGACGCTTCATCTTGAAGACAATCACCTTGTCGCCCTT
>CAMYZO010000034.1 GCA_947303855.1 uncultured Prevotellaceae bacterium | reverse complement strand
GGGAGTTCATGAAGTCGGGGGTGGAGTGGAAGCCCGGCACATCATGGCTCCAGAAAGCGAAGCCCGAGAGTCCCAGGTGCAGGCCACCCTTGAGCGAGCCGGCCATGCCGGCCCACGAGCTCTCGCTGTCGCCGCCCCAATGCACGGGATAGCGCTGACAACCCGCCCAGGCGGCGCGGGCCCAGATGAGCCTGTCCCCCGTCACCTCAAAGGCCGCTTTCTGGTATAGCAGGGCATAGAGATTGTTCAGGTGTTCGGGTGTAGAGCCGTGATACTGATGGTCCATGTGGATATTCTCGCCGAAGTCAGTCTTGATGCACTTGACACCCATCTCCAACAGCGGTTTCAACAACTTGTTCTTGTACCATTCGGTAGCCTTGTCGTAGGTGAAGTCGATGGTGCCGGCATAGTCGAGGGCGGAGAAGTTGGAGGAGGAGGAAGCCTCCCCCTGGCCCCCTCCTGTAGAGGGGGAGGTTTGGAGGGGGCTACTAATATAATGATTCTCCTTGGCCTCTTGCAGCTGCTCGGCACCCCGGGCTATGTACGGCAGCTGCCAGAGCGAGACCTTGAAGCCCTGGCTGGCAAGGCGCTGTATGAAAGCCTTGGGGTCGGGGAACCGTTCGGGGTTGAACTTCCATTCGCAGAGCCAGTCGGTGCGGAACCAGCCGGTATCGAGATGGATGACGTCGCAGGGGTAGTGCTCCTCACGCAGCCGCTGACAGATGGTCTCCACCTCGTCGGCAGAGAAGTAGGTCATGCGACTCATCCAGATGCCAAAGCTCCACAGGGGCGGCATGGCGGGGAAGCCCGTGAGCATGCGGTAGCCCCGCAGGATCTCCTCAGGCGTCTGACCGCCGATGAGGAACACGTCGAGGACGGCCCGGTCGTTGAGGAACTGTACGCTACGGGTGCTGTGGTCGGCCAGCGACAGCTTGCAGTAGTCGGAGGTATGGAAGAAGGCGCCGTACATGCGACTGGACAGGTAGAAGGGGATGTTCTTGTAGCAGCGGCGGTTGTTCACGCCCTGTCCGTCCTGGTTCTTCAGCTGGAAGGTCTGTCCGCTGAGGTCCATCTTACGGAAGCGCTCGCCGGTGCCCACAAAGCACTCGTCGGCCTCGCAGCGGAAGGAGATGGTGGCGCGGGAGGGGTTGGGGGAGGGGCTCACAAACCCTAATGGCAGGGCGTCGTAGCGTGGGGGTGAGAAATGGTCGTCGCTGAGGGTGATGCCCTTCGACAGGTCACCGTCAGGATAGAGGGTGATGCAGGGTGCAGGCTGCGGCGGTGGCAGCAGGTCGCTCCAGGGGTCGAGGCGAGGGGCGGAGAGGTCGATAGCCCCCACAAGAGCAGCCCCCTCCAAACCTCCCCCGAGAGGGGAGGCTTTTTGTTTGCGGATTTCAATGATGTCTCCTTTGCGGGATAAAGTTAGTGGAATCCTTTTCACCTCTGGTGCCATCTGCAGCATGTCATCCTCGTCAGTCAGTAAGTCTCCCCTCTCGGGGGAGGTTTGGAGGGATGGGGTGGTCAGTAAGCCTCCCCCTTCGGGGGAGGTAGGGAGGGGGCACTCCATCGTCGTAAACAGCCGTACGATGTTCGGTTCATAGGCACGGATGATGAGGTCGTAGGACTGCTGCGGCACCTCCGTATCTGGCTCCATGTCCTCCTGGTGCTTCTGCTGCTGATAGGGAATGGTGACGATGATGTCGCCGTCGCACTCTGCTACGGCCGTGGGAGCGTATGCCTTCCATAGGACTTCGTCCTTCTGCAGCGAGGGGTCAAAGTCCATGAAGTCGAAAAGGTGGTAGTTGGTTTGCTTCATTGTCTGAATATGTTGTTGGGGCCGGGATGGTTGTCGCCAATCTCGTTGCGACGAATCAGGCGGTTTTCTGTCCTGTTGTTCGCTATGGTATAGCCGTCGGTACGTGCATCAAGGTAGATGCAGAAGGCACGGTCGTTTGTGGCGTAGGGTGCCGGGAAAGGCTGGCTAATCTCATTATCCCTGATGCTGGAATGCGGTTGGTAGGAAAGGGTGTAGACACCGCCGGCATCATAGAGCTGGCGGGCATAGTCGCTCACCTTATTATTAATAATATGGTTGTTCTCCATGCCGGTATAGAGCGACGTCCACCCCCACCCTACGCAGATGCCCGAGTAGTTGACGCGACTCACCTCGTTGTGGCTGATGGTGCAGTCGCGCACATAGCCACAGCTGATGGCCACGGCTCCCCAGTCTTCGTTAGCAGCATCGTGGATGACATTGCCCTTGATGGTCAACTGCTGGCACCTGTCCGACAGGTTCTGATAAGGACGGTGTACCTCACGTGGACTCTCTGCAAACGAGCCCGCCATGATGGCGGTGCCGCCGATGTCCTCAAAACGGCAGCCGGTGATGCTTCCCACGCAGATGCTCTCCATGTCGAGGGCCGTGCTCCCTAAGTGCTGGAAGGTACATCCGGTGAAGTGGACATCCCCGGTGTTGCGCACCGTGACGGCACTGACGGGGCGCTCTATCCAGGCCTGGTTCTCCAGTCCGCTGTCCCAGGGCAGTCCTTCCTGCTCCTTCAGCTTATAGGCATCGATGAGCGGGAACCCGCCCTGCAGCGTCACATGCCCTTTGTGCAAGGGACGGTTCCAGCAGGTGTTCTCGAAGGTGACATTTTCGATGGTGACATGCTTGGCGCCATCGATGATCACAAGCTGCTCAATGCCGCAGCGCTGCTCAGTAGTGCGAAGGAGGAAGGAGCTGGAGGGGTTTGGGGTGGGGCTGGGGGGGCTTATAACCGGCTGGGGCCAGGGGTGTTCAAACTCCAGACGGCTCTCAGGCTCCTTGAACCTGACAACCGTCTTGTCGCCCTGAACGTCGAGAGAGGCGACACGCAGGATGGCGATGGCCCAGCGCTGGTGGACAACCATCTCAAGGCCGTTCGTCTTCAGGACGCTCTTCGGCGGTGTGGGAATGGTGATGGTGCGTGCCACCGTGTCGAAGTCTATCAGGCGCTCCATACCCTTCTGAGGCCACACCTGCGTGTGCTGCTGGCGGGGGTCGCCACAGAGCACCGCGCCCTGCTCGCCACGGATAACAAGCGGCGATGCTGCCGTGCCGCTGTCCTCAGGACGCAGGAACAGCGGTTCGTTCATGTAATAACGGCCCGCCTTGACGGATATCGTGATGCCGCCGTCGCAACGCGGGTCTTGGGTACGCCGCCACTCGCGGGCTTTGCGCAGGGCATCGTGCAGACTTTCGCCCGGTCTGACAGTTATCTCGCCGGCTCTTGCCGTATGGACAGTCAGCAAAAGGAGTATATAGGTTAGTATGCGGTTCATATACTATATGACGCAGCGATGGCAAAAATGTCACCATCCAGATAGTAACAAATCGCGCCCGCGTACGTCTTTATAATAAATTACAGCAAACCGATGAAACGAGACATGAGACAATGGGTGGCAGACGTCATCCAGCGCAAGGAGGTGACGGCCCTGCCCGTGATGACCCATCCGGGCATAGAGATGAACGGCAACACAGTGAGACAGGCGGTGAGTAATGGCTGCATCCACTATGAGGCCGTACACACCCTGGCACGGCGCTACCCCACCGTAGCCGCCGCCACCATCATGGACCTGACGGTAGAGGCAGAGGCTTTCGGCGCGGAGATAGCCTTCAGCGACGAGGCCGTGCCTGCCGTCGTCGGACATCCTCTGACCACCATCGACACCATCAGCAGCCTGGAGGTACCGTCGCTCTCGGCAGGGCGTGTTCCCGCTTACCTGAAAGCCAACCTGCTGGCCGCCAGCAACATCACCGACCGTCCCGTCTTCGGCGGTTGCATCGGGCCGTTCTCATTAGCTGGCCGTCTGTACGACATGTCGGAACTGATGGTGCTTATCTACGAGCATCCCGATGCCGCCCACCAGCTGCTCAGTAAGTGTACGCTGTTTATCAGGAAATACTGTCAGGCCCTCAAGCTCACCGGCGTTGGCGGTGTGATGATGGCCGAGCCTGCTGCCGGACTGCTGTCAGACAAGGACTGCCGCACCTTCTCTTCCGACTACGTGCGCTATATCGTAGAGCAGGTGCAGACGGACGACTTCCTGGTGGTTCTCCACAACTGCGGCAACACAGGGCATTGCACGGCAGCGATGGTCAGCACCGGAGCCGCCGCCTACCATTTCGGCAACAAGTGTCGCATGGAGGAGGTCATCAGCGAGGTGCCCCCCACGGCCCTTGCCATGGGCAACATCGACCCCGTCAGCGTGTTCAAGGACGGCATGCCGCAAAAGATGCGCCAGACCGTCACCGACCTGTTAGAGCAGATGAAGGACTATCCTAACTTCGTCCTCTCCAGCGGCTGCGACACGCCCCCTCTGACACCTAAGCACAATATATACGCCTTCTTTGAGGCCCTGGAGACGTTTAACAGACGATGACACAGAAGACACTCGACTTCCACGCCCTGAACATAACCCCTGCCGACGTGTTCGAGCAGATGGGCTACCACGGTGCTGAGCCCGACGAGGCCACCCGGCGCGAGACACGGCTCGTCATGGAGGAGGTGAGCCGGTGGCTGCGTCCACGGTTCTGCTACGTAGTGGTGCCTGAGCTGCCCGCCTTCGACATGGGCCGGATTATCCTGCGACAGTTGCAGGGCTCAGAGGCCTACGCCCTCTTCGTCTGCACCAGCGGCACGGAGTTTGAGGACTACCAGCAGCGGCTGAAGGATGAGGGCGACATGGTGCGCATCTTCATTGCCGACGCCTTAGGCTCGGTCATTGCCGAGCATTGCGCCGATGTGATGGAGGCATGTCTGCAAGAGAGCATCGACAAACTGCAGTGGCACCACACCAACCGCTTCTCACCAGGCTATTGCGGGTGGCACGTCTCGCAGCAGCAACGGCTCTTCCCGCTGTTCGGCGGTCAGACCTGTGGTGTCAGGCTCACCGACTCGTCGCTGATGGTGCCCATCAAGTCGGTCAGCGGCATTATGGGCGTAGGAAAGAAAGTCCGCAAGCTTGACTACACCTGCGGGCTCTGTGACTTCAAACAATGCTATAAGCGACGGCTAAAACTTTCCAAGTAACTGTTTGGCTACGGTGACGGCCGAGTTGGCATTGTCGCTGTAACCGTCGGCACCTATCTCGTCGGCAAAGCCCTGGGTGACAGGGGCACCGCCCACCATCACCTTCACCTGCTGGCGGATGCCGGCAGCCTCCAAGGCATCGATGACCTCCTTCATATAGCCCATCGTCGTGGTGAGCAGGGCACTCATACAGAGGATGTCGGGCTGGTTCTCCTTGACAGCCTGGATAAAGGCATCGGCCGACACGTCGATGCCGATGTTGACCACCTCGAAGCCGCAGCCCTCAAGCATGGAGGCCACCAGGTTCTTGCCGATGTCGTGCAGGTCGCCCTTCACGGTTCCGATGACCACCTTTCCCACCGACGTACTGGCAGTGCCGGCCAGCATGGGCTTCAACAGTTCCAAAGCAGCCTTCATGGCCCTGCCTGCCATCAGCAGCTGCGGCACGAAGGCCTTGCCGTCCTGGAAACGGCGCCCCACCTCACTCATGGCACGTATCATCTGGCCGTTTATCAGGTCCTGCGGCACTATCTGATTGGCAATGGCAGCGTTGGTGGCAGCCACAGCCGCCTCAGCATTACCGTCCATGATGGCTTGGAAAAGACTGTCTTCATCAGTATTGACGGCAAGAGGCTCATCCGCCTTCACCGTCAGGTGCAGTTGGCGGTATGCCCTTACCTCTGTCCTCTTACCTTGCTCCTCCTCGTTCAGAGGCGAGAGGCATACCCCCGGCACAGGCTCAACAGCCTGGGCTATCAGGGCGATATGCCTGTCGGTGGTGCCGCAGCATCCGCCGATGATGCTCAGGCAGTGGTTCTCAAGCAGGGGCCACACATCCTTCAGCAGTCCCTCCGGTGTCTTACCGTAGTGACCGCCGGCATCGGGCATGCCCGCGTTGGGGTAGAGGCTCACCTTGGTGCCAAACTGTGCCAGCTGGCATACCAGCGGTGTCATCAGGGCAACGTCGGCCACGCAGTTGATGCCTACCGAGAAGGGCTTGATGCTGAGCGAACGGATAAACTGGCAGACGTCCTGTCCCAGCATATTGTGCCCGTCAGGCGTTGTCACGTTGAAACTCAGCATGAGGGGCAGCGAGGGGGCTATCTGGCAGGCTTCCTCAATGGCAATACGGGCATTCTCCACATCGAAGATGGTCTCGATGAGCAGCGCATCGATGCCGCCTTCTACCAAGGCTGCTATCTGTTCCCTGTAAGCCTCGCGTAGCTGCTGCTCCGACAACGGCTCCCCTGAGGTGGCCACCGACAGCGTGCGGCTGGTAGGACCGATGCTGCCTGCCACGAAGCGGGGGCGTTCCGAAGAGGAAAACTCTTCGGCACACTCGCGGGCTATCTTCACGGCGGCAAGGTTGATGTCGCGGCAGTAGTCCTGCATGCCGTAGTCGCCCAAGGAGATGCGCTGGGCATTGAAAGTGTTGGTCTCGATGATGTCGGCACCGGCTTCTAAGTATTTACGGTGAATATCGCGGATAACGTAAGGGCAGGTCAGCGACAGCACGTCGTTGCAGCCCTTGAGGTCCTGACCATGACTGGCAAAGCGTGCGCCACGGAAGTCCTCCTCGCGCAGCCGGTACTGCTGTATCATCGTCCCCATAGCCCCGTCGAGCACGAGGATTCTGTCTCTGACCTCATCCAAGTACACAGCGGCGCTCGACCAAAGGTCGCTTGCAAGGCAAGAACCGCCCCCGTTGTGTTCGTTGCGTTCTTTTTCCTCAATGCTACGGATGATGTCGGCCACCTCAAGGTCGGCATCGTCCTTCAAATCGGACGGATGAAGGTTGCGGTTGGTGGTGAAGTCGGCAACAATCTTCATGGCCTGTTCCACCTCGCGCTCATTGTGGAAGTCCATCTCTATGTGTACGCCGTCGCCACCGATATGGTCAAGCAGGGGGCGCAGCTCGTCGAGGGTCACCCAGCAGGCCATGATGCTCTTGCCGTGGTCAAGGATCTTCCTGTAGAGGTCGTACCATTTAGGACTGCCGCCCTGCGGCTCGCCTACGCCGGGTGTCCACTGTATGGCGTTCAGCTCGTCAATCTCCAGCAGGGCATCCAAGTGGTGCATGGCCCCCACCCCGTCGAGGTGGTAGAGGGTATAGTCAATCTTCTGACACTGCTCACGGATGAACGGCTGCACAAAGCGGCGGTAGTCGTCGGTGCTTATCATCGTCGAGATGTCGCTCTGCAGCTTCGACATCTTTCCCGGAGCCCATGACGAGAAATAACAAAAGGCCATCTCATCGCCCTCACGGATGATATCATAGAGTTCGTCGAACACCTGGAAGTAGATATCGTTGATCTGCTGCATCTGCCGTTCCAGCACCTCGGGCTGCATCACCGTGTCGGTCAGCACCTTGTCGGTACCCTTGATGGCAGCCAGCACGTCGAGTCCTTCCATCAGGTCGGGCATGCCCACATAGTAGTGCCCCTGTGCCTTCTTCTTACAGGCCCTCAACAAGGCTTTGTGCAGCAGGTAGTTGGGATGCTCCGGATTAAAGACGATGTCATCGGTGTAGTGCGGGTCGGGATGAATCCAGATGGTATCCTCGCCGCCTTCGAACACGCCACCAAGGATAGCCGCCAGCGAGCCGGGACCCAGCTGGGTGTTGGCCACGGGCAGCATGTCGGCCATGAGCGATGAGTGGGCCACATACCAGTCCAGGTAATCGGCACGCCACTCAGGGTCGAACCATTTCTGGTTCAGGTCACGGGGAGCCGGCGGCATGGGGATGTCGGCATGGGGTTTGACACCGTCTTGAAAGTGTTCCCACATGTTGAGGATAATTCCCTTGTGGTTCCACCAGTCAATATACCGTCGTTTCGTCTCTTCCAGATTAGTTTTCCAAGTGTTCATGTCATTTGTCTTTTCGCCGACAAAGTTACACAATAATTATGAGAATCGCACACGTTACGCCTACTTTCTTTCCAAAACAGTGGCCGATTAGGATTTTATTCGTACCTTTGTACCCACTAAATTAAAAACCAAAAAAGAAGAGCATGAAACAAAAACTTATTTTGGCCCTCTGCCTGCTGATAGTGACGGCAACGGCGGCAGACGCGAAGAAAAAGAAGAAAACCGAGACGCCAACGCCCAAGCCCCGAATGGAACAGCGCGCCCCCGTGCGCCAAGGACTGTTTGGGGTACAGCAAGTGAAGGACACCTGGCGCTTCCAGTTGGCTGACTCGCTGCTGGGACGTCGCCTGCTGGTCAACACCCGCTTCGTGTCCACCCCTGTCAACGCCGGACTGTATGGCGGCGAGCTGGCTAACAGCCAGGTGGTCTACTGGGAGAAGCACGGCAAGACGATGTATCTGCGTGCCGATGTCTACGACACCCGTGTCAGCAGCACCGATGCCATTGCCAAGGCCGTGGAGAACGCCACACAGAACCCCATCCTGTGGTCTGCCAAGATTGACACCACCCTGACAGACTCCACTGGCCAGCGTCGCTACACGATAGACGTCACTAAGCTGGTGGGCGACGACAATGTGGTCGTCGGGCTGAGCGAGCAGCGGAAGACGCAGCTCGGACTGACCGCCATGAAGAAGGAACTGTCGTATGTTGACGACATACGTACCTTTCCTATTAATACAGAGGTGACCACCGTCCGCACATACGGTGCCAAGGCAACAGCGAAGGCATCAAGCGCCAAGCTGACGGGGACGGTGACGCTGAAGCTGAACACGTCGTTCGTGCTGCTGCCCGGCGACGAGATGGACTACCGCACCTTCGATGCCCGTGTGGGCTACTTCACCGAGGGATTCTATGAGTATGGCGACGAGCAGCAGCGCGTTGACCGCCGCCATGTCATCAGCCGCTGGCGCCTCGTACCCAAGGACATCGAGGCCTACAGCCGTGGCGAACTGGTGGAGCCGGTCAAGCAGATTGTCTACTACATAGACCCCGCCACGCCCAAGAAGTGGGTGCCCTACCTGAAGGCCGGTGTCGACGACTGGAACGTGGCCTTTGAGGCCGCGGGCTTCAAGAATGCCATCTGTGCCAAGGAGTGGCCCAACGACTCGACGATGTCGCTGGACGATGCCCGCTTCTCGGTCATCCGCTACCTGGCCAGCGACATCTCCAACGCCTACGGTCCCCACGTCAGCGACCCGCGGACCGGTGAGATCCTGGAGAGCCATGTGGGCTGGTACCACAACGTCATGGAACTGCTCCACGGCTGGTACCAGATACAGGCCGGTGCCGTTGATGCCCGTGCCCGAAAGCCGAAGTTCGACGATGAGCTGATGGGAGAGCTCATCCGCTTCGTCTCCAGCCACGAGATAGGCCACACGTTAGGTCTGCGCCACAACATGGGTGCCTCGTTTGCCACACCCGTTGACAGCCTGCGCTCGAAGACGTGGGTGGAGAAGTACGGACACACCGCCTCCATCATGGACTACGCCCGCTTCAACTACGTGGCACAGCCAGAGGACGGCATCTCGCAGGCCGGCATCTTCCCCCGCATCGGCGACTACGACAAGTGGGCCATTGAGTGGGGCTACCGCTATTTCCCCGACCTGAAGACGGAGAAGGAGCAGCGCCTGCGCCTGAACCGCATGGTGATTGCCAAGCTCGGCGAGAGCCAGCGTTACTGGTTTGGCGGCGAGGGCAGCGACAACGACCCCCGTGCGCAGACCGAGGACCTGGGCAACGATGCCATGAAAGCCAGCGACTACGGTGTGCGTAACCTGAAGCGTATTGTCAAGCTGCTGCCCGAGTGGAACTACGAGGAGGGCGACATGGACGAGAACCTGAAATATGCGTACAAGACCCTCATCAGTCAGATGGGGCGCTACGCCAAGCATGTCTATAACCAGATTGGCGGCACGTACCATGATGTGAAGAGTGCCGACCAGCAAGGCCCCGTCTACACGCCCGTCGATGCCGCCACGCAGCGCCGTGCCATGAAATGGCTCAACGACAACATCATCAAGGAGCCGGTGTGGCTGGTGAGCGAACCCTACGCCCGCCGCTTCAACCGCATTCCCGAGAACCTGATCTTCAGTCTCGGCTATGCCACCATCGACCACCTGACGAAGGCGATGACCATCAACCTCGTCAGCAAGCACTCCTATCTGAAGAACGGCTACAAGCCCATGGACTTCGTCAACGACCTCGTCGGCTACCTCTTCAGCGAGACGGCTCAGGGCAAGAGCGTCAACCTGTGGACACGCGAGATGCAGCGCCGCGCCGTGGAGAACCTCATCAAGTCGTGGCGTGTGACGCTGGTGGCTGAGCAGCGGCCCTACGTGCTGGCTGCCCTGAAGAAGATTCAGGCACGTATCAGCACAGCCAGTGGCGATGCCGACACCCGTGCCCACTACGCCGACCTGGCACTGCAAATCCGACTGGCACTCGACGGCAAGCTGCCAGAACAAAAGAGCAGCACCGCTACCGCCGGCGGAAGCATGTAAAACAAAGAGGTTTCGTAAAACAAGAAATCCCGAAAGTGAATGGCTTTCGGGATTTCTTGTTGATGGAACCAACGTTTCTACTTCACATACTTCTGACCGTTCTGGATGATGACACCCTTAGCACTGTCAGCAGCCTGACGACCGTTGAGGTCATAGGCCGTGCCCTCGGCAGTAGCGTTCATGCGGGCAGCCGTGACAGGAGTGCCGATAGCCTGTACGTTCTCGAAGCCAGCGTCCTTATAAGCCTGCTCACTACCAGCGGGAACATAGACGATAGCATTCGACATGATCTTAGCGGTGAAAGCCGTTTCGCCCAGTGTCGGAGGTGTGGTACCCTCGAAGGTGATGGTCTCAATCAGCGAAGCCAGATTGAAAGCCTTGGCCTCTATGGTCTTCAGCGAGGCGGGGAACTTGACGCTCTTCGTCTTGGCACTCTGGAAAGCACTCTCATCGATAGTCTCCAGAGCCGTGCAGGGGGTCAGGTCTATTTCGCCACAGTCGCCAGAGGTCTTGCCGAGGTTCAGGAAAGCACGGTTGCCGATGGTTTTCAGGGCCGTGCAGCCTTTGAAACTGGTGCTGGTTACGAAATAACTCTGGGCAAGGCCATACTGGTCGATGGCTGTCAACGACGAGCATCCGTCGAGGACAATTGAGGCAGCATGGGTCTGCTTTAATGCATTAGCCTCGATAGTCTGCAGAGCCGAGAGTCCGCTGAGGTCAATCTTATCCATGGCAGACAGTTCGAACGCATACGTCTTGATGGTCTCCAGCTTGGTGCAAGCCGAGAAGTCAACGGGGTTAGCTACCGAGCCGTTGAAGGCCGAGGCACCGATGGCAGTGATTGAGGCTGGCAGCACGACGCTTGTCACCTCTTTGTTACCCGTAAAAACAAACACACCGTTAGCATTCACATAACCCTTGGTCATAAAGGCACTGTCGGGAATCTCGTTGGCAGGATACTCAACGCCACCCACGGTAGCGGCCAGGATGGTGGCATCCTTCAGGTTCAGGCTGTTGGCCACTGAGAAGGAGTCGAGCTGTGAGAACACGGTCTTGTCGATGTTGCCGCCGACGGTCAGTTCAACGTTCAGACCCTGTGCTGAGGCCAGCACACTGCTGCAGAGGGCAGCTGAGAGGAGTAAAGTTTTTGTTTTCATACATAATTAATTTTAAAGTGAAACTTATTCGGTTGTTAAAAACAGCGGGTGAAGAAAACAGCCCGTCCGGGAACGATGTCGCGGTACTCAGCCAACAGCTTGCCACTGAACGTGTCCATGACATGGAGCGTGGAGCGGTGACTGACGGGGTCGTAGAGGAGCACGACGGTACAGTCGTCCTCGTCGCGTAAACCCAAGCCGGGGATGAGGGGCACGACATCGACCACCTCGTAGCGCGGGTCGAACTGTGCCACTACGCGCTGGCGTACCGTCTGGAAGTCGGTCATCTCGTAATAGTCGAAGCGATGAACCTCATGGTCGGTCAGGTAGAAAGCGTAGCTCTCGCCAAAAGAGCCCCACCAGCATTGCACGCGCCGCGCCAGGTCGGCGTCAAGGGGCATACGCCGTACGAGCTGCAGGGGCTGGACGACGCGGTTGATGTAGTTGACGTGGTACTGGAACATGGCGTACTCGCCGCCCTGCCGTCCGATGAGGAAGATGTCGTAGGGCTGGTTGGAACCCAGACCAGTGGCCTCAGTGAAACAGCCGCAGAGACTGTCGAGGCGCAGGTCAAGCATCTCCATCTGGTCATTGTAGACGTGATAGGCGCCCACCTGTCCGTCGTCGTGGAGCACGAACGTACACTTCTTGTAGCGCTGGAACTGCTTGCTGCTGATGGCCTGGCGGACACCACGGCTCTTGACGAACGTCTGCTCGTTGAAGACGGGCAGCTTACGGTCGAGACCGTTGAAGACGTAGAGGTCGTTGTTGCAGATGAAGTATTTCGAGGCACCGTAGCCGAAGGCGACGTTGTGGATGTCGAGTGCGGGCGATGTGCCGTGGTAGAGCGTCTGGTGGACGCTGCCTGTGTATTCGCCGACGTTTGACAGGAATCCCGCCTGCGGGTCGGCATTGCGCACGGAGATGGTGCGGCCATAGTCGGGATGGTGGTCGGTGAAGATGGCCAGCTCGTTGACGGAGTAGAGCGTGCCACGGTAATGGCCCGTGATGGGCTCGTCGGGGTTGATGCGCTCCACCATAGCATCGAACCAGCGGGTGAACTGTCGCGCCTCTCCCTGCAAGGACATCCATTCCAGTCGTCCGTCGGTGGTCTCGTAGACACAGAAATAGGCGGGTGTATAGCTGGACAGCACCTGAATAGTAAATGTCTGTCGGAACTCCAAGCCGTTGTCGCGGTCGCGGGCAATGAAGACTGCCGGCACGTCGCTGGCCATGGCGTAGCCCTGCGGCAGCCGGACCGTCCACTGGAGGTGACGCCCTGTGCCTATCTGCTCGGAGCGTCCCACTAGCCAGCGGTAGTCGTAGCGCGTGGTGTCGGCACCGTTGCTGAAACGCACGGTGGGACTCAGGCGGAGCGTGTCGCCCTGGTAGAGCACATAGGTGCTGCTCTGCAGACCGTCGACCGCCACCACCTGTTGCAGGGTGTCGTCGCCGTCCTGGTCCTTGTCGCCGTAGCAGGCAACGAGGGACAGGGCTGCGACGGCAACGGCGCAGCACAGGCAACAGTAGCGTATATATCTCAGATGACTCACCATACTTAACTCTTAACTAAAAAATAGCCTGTTCCCCTGTTCGTCGTACTCCTCGTGCTCCTGGAACCACTGCTCGCAGAGCGAAATCCAGTATTCGAGGATGACCGACGAGCCGTCATCCGTCCAGTCGGGGTCGGTCAGTCCGCTCACCTCGAGGAAGACGGCACACTTGCGGGGATGGTAGCTGATCTTGCGCAGCTTGCTGTTGTTCTCCCAGAAAGCCGGGGCGATGCTCAGGTTGCGGGTGAACGCGATGTCGACAAACTGGTAGGCAGGCAAGCCGGCCTGAAAGTCATTGCCCGGGACGAGTGCCAGCCGCAGCCGGTAGTTCACCGTGTCGCTCAGTGCCTGCAGGTGGATGGTGACACGCAGACTGTCCTGCCACAGTCCGCGGCGGAAGGTCTGTTCCGTGGCCAGCGTGAAATGACGGCCGCTGACGGCTCCCGCCGTGGCGCTGTCGACCACAGCGACGCGGTAATGGCGGTCACGCTCGGCGTCGATGGTTCCTTGCAGCCGCACGGGGATGGCCAGCTCATAGTCGGTGAGCGCCCCGCCGAGGAAGTAGGCATTGAAGGCATAGCTGTCAGGGTAGTCGTCGGCGGCGCCGAAGGCGGTACCCTTGGCAATGTTCAGTGCCTGGGTGGCGGTGTCGTAGAGCGGCAGCTGGTCCTCGCTGCAGGCGCTGACGAGCAGGACAGCCATGAGAGCTGTCAGCAGGCGGTTAGTCTTTCTTTCCATAGCCAAACTGTATTTCGTAGGGAGGCAGCGGCAGCGTATAGGCCGATGTGGCCACGCTGACGGTGTTGCCCTTGCCGTAGCCGTCGTCGATGGTAGCGAAACCACGGCGTTTATAGTAATAGAAGAGCTGGCCTTCGCCACGGAAGTCGCACTGGTACTCGTGGGTCAGGGCATCGTCCAGGTCCTGCAGCGTGACAGTGGCTGGCAGCTCTGCCTCGCCACGGGCCGTACGCAGCGTGTTCAACTGCAGGCGGGCCTCAGATACATCGCCGCGGTGCAGGGCGCACTCAGCAACGATGAGCTGCATCTCCGAGAGTTTCAGCATGGGCACGACGGGATGGCCATAGCGGCTCTGGTCCTGCTGGCGCGTGGAGCGCTGGTAACGGATGAGGTTGATTTTCCCTAAGGCGCTGGGATTGCTGAAGAGCCACTGATGGCGGACGTCGCTCTCGTCGAGCAGGTCGGCGGTCTTGACGAAGTCGCCCGTCAGGCCTTCGTAGTTGCTGCGGGAGGTGGTCAGGATGTTCTCGGTGTAGAGGGCGAAGATGAGCTCCGGCACAAACAGGCGGTCGGCGCGCAGCTCAGCGCCGTAGGCATCGGTCTCTACAACCTCCTCGGGGCGGATATAGCGGTAGCGGCGGCTGTCGATGACCTGACGGGCCAGGCGGGCGGCCTCGTCGTCATGCTGGCGGTAGAGCTCCAGGCGGGCCAGCAGGGCGGTGCAGGCGTCGTAGTTCATACGCTCGCGGCGGTCGTAGGCAAGGTAGGGGGCGGTTTGAGCAGCGACAGAGTCGCTGCCTACACTAAAGGGGACGGTGGAGGCAGGAGAGGGGAAAGCCGAGGGGGAAGCTGAGGAGGAGGCAACGGGGGAAGCAACGAGGGGGTCTTGCTGCAGGAGGCGGCAGGCGGTTTGGAGGTCGGTGGCCAGGCGGTCAAGCAGGGTGGCGGTAGTGAGCTGTTCGCCGAGTTCGAAACCGAAGTCGGTTTTGAAGGGGACGTTGCGGCAGTCGGGGTTGGCGGCGGGGGCGTCGTTGAACAGGCGCAGCAGGTCGAGGTACATCAGGGCGCGCAGACCGAGCGCTTCGCCGCGCAGGATGTTTGCTTCCTGGGCGTTGACACCGCTCTCAGTGGCGTGGTCAAGCTGCTGGAGAATCATGTTGGCATTGACGATGGTGTTGTACATCGTCAGCCAGATGTCGCTGACCATCTGCTGGCCACCGTCGGTCTGGTAGTTGAACTGCGACCACTGCACACGGTCGGGCTTGTCGGTGTTGATGCTGTACTGCTGGGTCAGCGGTTCCAGGGCCAGCAGTGGCAGGTTGCCGCCGTAGAGCTGGGTGGAGCCGAGGTTGAGGTAGAGTCCCGTCAGCGTGGCGTAGTAGCCCTCTGCGGTGCGGAACATCTCGTCTTCGTTCACCTCAGACTTGGAGCCCACGTCGAGCCAGTCGGTGCATGCCGTCAGCATGACCGTTGCCAGAACTATAACCCAGTTTTTTATGTTGCGCTTCATCATTCCTATGCTTTAGAAGTTTACTTGCGCCGAGAATGTCGCACTGCGGGCAAAGGGGTACGACAGGCCGCGTTCTTGTTTGATGGTACTCAGGTAGAACAGCTCGTTAGCGGTCACCGACAGGCGCAACATCGATATCCACTTGTTGTGCAGGCGCTCGGCAGGCACGGTGTAGGCCAGTCGGAGCGATGTCATCGACAGGCGGTTCTCGCGCTGGACGAAACGTGAGGTGGCACGGGTGGCCGAATTGTCGGTGATGGCCTTATAGCGGGCCACGTCGCCTGGCTGGTGCCAGCGCTCGGTCAGTGCCCGCCGGTCGTTGTTCTGCATATAGCTGACGTTCTCGATCTTCTGGTGCAGCGTGTAGTTGTACTTGTCGGCTCCGAACGAGTAGTTCAGATGGGTGCCGGCCTCCCAGCCACGCCAGCGGAAGTTGATGCCGAAGTAGCCCTGAAGCGTCGGCTCGTTGACACCCACGGGCACCTGGTCCTGGGCGTTCCACTCGTAGGTGGTCTGATTGTTACGGTCCAGGAAAATCTCCTTGCCGGTGCCGGGGTCGATGCCCAGGGAGCGAACGGCGTAGATGGTGTTCATCGACTCGCCCTCCTTGAAGAGGAACACGGTGGGATAGTTGCCCTCGGTGTCGTTCTGTGCCAGCTGGTTGACCGTGTCGTTATAGCGCTGCAGGGCATCGCTGATCTTCCTGATGCGGTTGCGGTTGGCCGTACCGTTCAGCGTGAAGTTGAGCAGCAGGTGGCGGCTGCGGATGGGCGAATAGCTGAGGTTGAAGTCGAGACCGCTGTTGGTGATGTCGCCCATGTTGGCCTTGTACGACTCGAAGCCCACCGAGGGGGCGACGGTCAGCGATGTGAGGCTGCCCTTCGTCGTGTTGTGGTAGAAGTTCACCTCGAAGCTCAGCCTGCTGTCGAAGAGTGTCCCTTCGAGTCCGATGTTGCGGTTGAAGGTGCGCTGGCCCTCAAGGTCGGGGTTGCCCAGTGTGGTGATAAGAGCACCGAAGTAGCCGCCATAGACCTGAGTCAGGTAACTGTACATGTTCTGTGCCTGGTTGCGGTTGTAGCCTTGGTTGCCCGTGGTGCCTATGCTGCCGCGCAGGGCCAGCTTGCCAACGAACGAGCCGTGCAGGAAACGCTCATTGTGGGCGTTCCAGCGCAGGCCTACCGACCAGTAGGGAGCCGTCTGCTGACTGCGCCCATAGAGCGACGACCCGTCGAGACGGCAGGTGAGGTCACAGAGGTAGCGGTTGTCGAAGGCATAGTTCTGGTTGCAGAAGATGCCGGCGGAGCGGACGGTGGACTCCGTGCCTGAGGGACGGCCGTACTGCTGGTATTGTGCGGCATAGGACAGGTAGTCCTGGGCATTGCCGAGGAATCCCGTCAGGACGTAACCGTCGGTCTCGGACCGTGTCTGCCGCAGCTCACCGCCAAGGATGGTCTGCATGTCCCATTTGTCATAGGTATGCGAGTAGGACACGACAAGATTGCCGTTATAGGTCAGGCCCGAGCTGTTGCCCACCTCGTAGCGTCCGCGTTTGTAGAGCACGTCGGGGGTGGTGGCGCCGTCGTTGTTACTATTAATATAGGTGAAGCTGCCCGGCGACACATAGGCATCGGTGCGGCCGTAGTCGTAGCTGAACGAGAAACTGCCCTTGACACGGATGTCGTGGAGCACCAGCAGGTTCAGGCTGAGATTGTCGGTGACGCTGGCGTTGCGTCCCGTGGAATAGCTGTTCAGGTATTTCGCCTCATAGACGGGCGACTGCTGGGCAGCCGTCACACCGATGTGCATACCCTCGGGAGCCAGGTTGGCGATGGACAGCGTGCGGTAGTAGTCGCCGTTGGCATCCTGTTCGCGGTAATAGGGCAGGGCAGTGGTGTAGGCCGAGAAATTGCCGTAGGGGGAGTCAGTGCTGCTGACCATCGAGAACTGCAGGTCGTTGGTGACATAGAAGCGTCCCGACTGGAACATCAGCTTTGTGCCGGCCTCATAGGTCTGGCGGTCGGAGCCTTTCATGACACCCTGCTGCGAACCGTAGCCCAGGTTTACTGAGAAGCGTATGTGGGGCGTCTTGTTGCCCGTGACGTCGTGGTAGCCCACGCTGCCGTCGACCATCAGCGAGTGCTTGTGGCGGAAACTCACCTGCAGGGGCTTCGACAGCCAGTAGGTGTCCTGACCGCCCAGCACGGCACGGCGCACGGCATTGTAGCTGTTCATGTTGATGCCCGGGTCTTCGCCGCTGCGGTAGGCGTCGAACACGCCTGCCAGGCGCTGGAACTCCAGTGCCTCGGCAGCGTTCATGAGGTTATAGGAGCTGAGGTCGGGCACCTCGATGCCGCCATTCATGGTGTAGCTCACCTGCAGTCGGCCGGCCTCCGGCGAACGTGTCTCGATGACCACGACACCGTTGGCAGCACGCGAGCCGTAGATGGCCGACGCCGAAGCGTCCTTCAGCAGGGTGATGCTGCGCACGCGGTTGACATCGAGGTCGTAGATTTTCTGTACGCTGACCTCGAAACCGTCGAGGATGAAGATGGGCAGTGAGGGTTGCGACTGCAGCGACGACTGCGAGATGTCGGGCATGGTGTTCTGTCCGCGAATCTCGATGCGGTCAGGCACGTGGTTGGGGTCGCTGCCGAACATGCCACGGGTGTCGACCATCTGGAATGACGGGTCGAAGACCTTCAGGCCGTCCAGCAGACTGTTGGTGTTGACCTGTCGCAGTTCCTCGCCGCTGACCTGGGTGGCCGTGCCGGTAAAGCTGTTCTTGGCTTTCTGGTAGTAGCCCGTCACCACCGACTCCTTCAACTCGTGGGTGGTGGGTGTCAGGCGCAGGAGCACATCCTTGCCAGCCTGGGCACGGACAGTGTTGCCCTGGAAACCTAAGAAGTTGGCGGTGATGAAGAGGTCCTTCTCAGGCACACGGATACGGAAACGGCCGTTGACATCGGTAATCGTCGACGCTATGTTCTCATGATAGGGCTTGACACGTACCAGCCGGATGGTGACGCCTGTCAGCGCCTCGCCCGTATTGTCAACGACGCGTCCTGTCATGTCCTGGGCCCTCGCGGCGAGGGCCAGGAGCCAACAGCAGACAACCAACAGCAGTATCCTCCTCTTCATTTTCTCTCGCGTTGATAGTAATAGTAGAGCTGCCCTTCACCGAAAAGCTCACGCTCGCGTTCGGCCATGATCAGCTGGCGGACCGCCTCGCGGTCAGCCGTCGCGGCAACAGTCTGCTGGACGGGAGCCGTTTCAATGCCTCTCGTCTGTCGCAGCTGTTCTATCTGTGTGAGCGCCTCTGTCGGGTGCCCCGTTTCGTTGAGGGCCTCGGCGGCCATGAGCGCCACCTCACCTAATTTGATATATGGAATGGAGGCTGGCAACTGCATCTCGCTGCCAGTGGCACTGACCACATAGCCCGAGAGCAGCGTCTCAGACCCGAACTTACGGGCCATGGTGTAGCCGTTGCCATCGGCCGACTGCCGGAACCAGGCACGGTAACGGATGTCGGCAGCATCGGTATAGATGGTGTGCAGACGGCTGGTAGTCCTGACTCCCAGCTCAGCGAAGAGCCGGTCGCTGAGTGCCGGGAAACCTGCTGGCAGGGTGGCGATGCCGAAGAGAAACTCGCGTGAGAAGCAGAAGTCGGCACCGTACTTGCCAGGCTGCATGTAATAGAAGACACGGTAGCGCTCAGCAAGCGTCTCCAGTGGTGCCATGACGCTGTCGGCGGCTGTCAGCACGTCGTCATAGCGTCCCTGCCACAGGGCGATACGTGCCTGTAGGGCCTTGACGGCATACCAGTTGAACATCATGGTGCGCAGCCGCCGGTCCTGGCGCCCTACGGGGACTGTGGTCTGACTGGTGGTTGTCACCAGCGGGTCGCTGTCGCGGAGCAGGGTGGCAGCAGTGCTCAGGTCGCTCTCAACGGTTGGGAGCACGTCATCCTGTACCAGCTGCAGGCGGCAGAGGTCGAAGCGCAGGGCAGCGCGCAGGGCGTAAGCCTCGCCGACAGCCATGCGCACCTCATCGGTCTTCAGCTGTTGAGGCGTGGCGGCAGCAACGATGTGGTTGCAGGCGTTGATGACGCGCTCGGCAGCAGTCTTCGTGCTGTCAAGGCGAGCTTTCACCTGCGGGGCCGTCAGTCCTTCACGGGCAGCAACCTCGGTAGTGGCATCAAAGGGCGTCAGCGTACCGGCGGCCTGTTCCAGCAGCGTCAGTGTCAGCGTGCCGCCATAGAGGGTGGTGTCGCGCAACTGGATATAGGCATCGGTCATGGCCTGACGGAAAGCGCTCTCGTCGCTGAAGAAACGCTGTTCGTCAATAGCCTGACTGTCGTCCCGCTTGTCGAAGAAGTCGTCGCAGGCCGTCATCAGCAGTGCCGCTGTCAGTATGAGGATATGGGTCAGCTGTCTCATGCGTCAAAAACCGAAGCTAAGTGAAAGAACATATTGTCGGGGCTGTGTCCAGCCGTCAGGTTGCCAACGGACGGGGTTCAGCACCGATGCGCCCAGCGCTAAGCTCTTCGCGCCAAGTACCGTCTTTCCGGCACCAGGGGCTTTCGCGGGCAGGAACCTGTAGTTCAGTTGCACACTGCTCTGCCCCAGGTCGTCGTCGCCACCGATGGCGACATGCGCATCCCACGGGCCGCTGTTGGCCTGCACCGTCAGATGGCCGCGGGTCAGATGGTCGTAGCGGATGCCGGCACCTGCTGACAGGCGGAATGACTTCTGGCTCACAAGCGGTACCCGTGTGTCCAGTTCCACACCGTTGTTGGCAGGCAGTGGCGCATACTTGGTCTCTTCATGATAGAGTCGCAGCATGGCCGCCAGTCGGCGCCATGTGGCGTTGACCGACAGCTGCTCGGTGGTGGTGCGTGCCGGTCTCAGGTCTTCATCGGCCTCATGCACCAGCCGCGTCCCCGTCAGATAGTAATTATAGATGTACTGCTCGTCGTTGCGGTTCACGTAGAGCGTTGAAAAATCCTGGTTGCTGAAAGGCACGAATCCCGTGATGCTGTGGCTGAAGGCCACCATCATATTGGCTGGTTGGCTCACCTTCCAGTACACCTCGCCATAGCCACGCATCGCCGTCCTGTGGTGAGGAGCCAGCAGCGACGAGTGCCAGAGGCTGACGCCGCCGTTCACACCGTAGCGGCCATCCAGCTCATAGCCCACGATAGCCCATGAGGTGAGTGTACGTTCATACTGACGGGATGCCTGTCTGACGCCAGCGGTGTCGTAGCCCAAGGTGAAGGAGATGTATGCCATGCGGTCGCTCAGGATGCCGATACCGCCATAGCTGTCACCCTCCAGCTGGCCACTGTAGAGACGGGTGCCGGCCTCGGCCCGCCACGCTCCGCGCTCTGTTTTCCAGGATCCCTGCAGCTGCAGACCGCCCTCATAGGTGAGGTCTCTCGTCACTCCCTTCTGGTATGACCCGCGCTGACGGGCATCTTCAATGCCGGCAAACACGTCGGAAGAAGGTGATAGGAAACAGTCGCTCGTTGTGTGGCGATAGGCAAAAGAGAAATCGCCCGTCAGCCGCAGTCCCTTCATGATTTTCAGCTCACCGCCAAAGCGGTCGGTCAGCCGTGCCGTACGGTGTTCCGTGAAGGAACCAGCTCCGGTTTCCACGTCCGAGTGGCGGAAACCAATATCGTTGTGCAAATGCAGCCCTCCTCTGCGGTAGGAGATATAGGCACGCAAACCCAAGTCATCCTCGTCTTGGTCTCCGTCATCTCGCTTTGAGACGCCGTAAGCCGACAGCAGGTAGCCCACGATGCTGTCACTGCCCTCCACGTCAGCTTGATGGCGATGCTGCCTGCCTATAGACCAGTCGCCGTGGTACGTGGCGTTGACATTGCCGCCTTTCATCTTTCGCGTCGTTAGCTCGACAATGGTCTGGTGACGTGTACACCACCGCATCTGCTGTCCGCTGTTGCGCATGATACGTACGGCAGCCACGTCGTAGACCGACAGCATCTCCAGCGTCCCCACTTCCTGGCGGGCACCGTCAATCAACAGTAGCACGTCGCCGCTGGTTTCGGGCACTAAGAGCCTCAAGGCTGCTCCTACGTTCATACGGTTAGTGGCACACAATTCCTCGCCACTGACCAACAGGTCTGTCACTTGTCCACAAACGGGCACAGCCAGTTGCAGCAGTAGGGCGACGATAGTGCTTCTGATTCTCATTTCGCCGACAAAGGTACAACTATTTTTCGTTTTACGCTATACCTATTTGTTGTGAATTTTCGTATTTTGCTTGGTTACTTGATATTTTTCAAGTAACTTTGCCGCCAAAATCACCAATAATGATGAAAATGGAAACAAGAAAACTGTATTGGGGACGTAGCATCACCTCCTTTCTGCTCGTCCTGTTCACCATGCCCTTAGGCCATGCCATGATGATTATCATGGAGAAGACAATGACACCCACGGCCCTCCACTATGCGGCCTTAGCCATGGGAGGTGTCGGACTGCTTTTGACCATCATTGGCGTGTTTGCCAAGGGTGACACCCGCCAGACATTATGGGGACTCTTTGGCGGTCTGCTCTTCTGGACGGGCTGGGTGGAGTTCCTGTTTAAATATTTTGCCGACCGCTTCGGCGTTCAGCCGCTCATCGAGGACGGTGTCGTGGTGACCAAACCGGAATACCTGATACTGCCGGCCTCGTTTGGCTTTTTCATGATGTTCATGCTCATCTATGTGTTCAGCATCCGCTCGGGCTGCAATTTCTTCAATTGGATTCAGCGCCATCTGTTCGGTGCGAAGCGGGATATCATCGTGGCACGCCCCATGACGCGGCATACCTCCATCGTTGTCTTCGAGGAACTGAACATGATTCTCTGGGCAAGCTACCTGCTGCTGATGTTCCTCTATGACAAGGAGTTCGTTGGCGACCACCATCCGCTGACAAAGATCGTGGGCGCCATCTGCCTGGCGGGCTCGTTCCTCATTTTCCGCAATCAGCTGAGCCGACCGTCATGGGGAGCCAACATCCGTATGGCCATACCGACAGTCATCGTCTTCTGGACGCCCGTCGAGATTCTCGGACGCCTGAACTTCTTCAAGGAGATATGGGTCTATCCCTTTGAGCATGTCACAGAGATGGTGTGCATCCTGTTGGCTTTCCTGGCAGTAGGCTCCTATCTGGCCTGGTCTGCCAGGAAAAGTCATTCGTGACGGATGGCCTCGATGGGATCCATATTGGCAGCCTTCTGGGCCGGGATATAGCCGAAGAGGATGCCGATGAACACACAGACGAGGAACGACACGTAGACCGACCAGGCGGGCACACTGGACGGCATACCCATCATCGGCAGGAAGCTGCTGACGGCGCTTCCCACAAGGATGCCCAGCAGTCCGCCGGTGACGCTGATGAGCACCGACTCAATGAGGAACTGCAGTGAGATGACGGGTCCGGTAGCACCGACGGCCATACGCAGGCCTATCTCCTTGGTACGCTCTGTGACGGAGACGAGCATGATGTTCATGATGCCGATGCCAGCCACCAACAGCGAGAAGGCTGCGGCCACGACGAGGATCAGCGTCACCGTGTCCATGGTGCTTGACATCGTCTCCATCATCTCGGCCTGTGAGCGGATGGTGAAGTCGTCGACAGATTCTTCCTTCAGCTTATGGTTATCGCGGAGAATCTGGGTCAGCTCCTCAATGGCCGCATCGGAGAGCTCCTCGGTGACAGCCGAGCAGACGATGCTGGAGAACCAGGTCTGGGCGGCAATACGTTTCATGACGGTGCTATAGGGAGCAATCATGACGTTGTCCTGGTCCATACCCCAGTTGTTATAGCCCTTCGATTTCAGTACGCCGATGATGCGCATGGGGATAGACTTGAAACGGATGGTCTTGCCAATGGGGTCTACATTGTCGCCAAACAGCTCTTTGACGACGGTCTTGCCGACGACCACCACCTTGGCGGCTTTCTTGATGTCTTCGTCAGTAAAGCACTCGCCTTCCTCCACGTTCCACAGCTTAATATCCAGATATTCCGGCGACTCACCATACAGCGACGTGTTGGTGTTGTTGTTGCCATAGATGACCTGACCACTGGCGGTGACCTCCGGCGACACCTTCGTCACGAAGCGCTTCTCACGCAGGATACGCTCGTAGTCGGCCATTTTCAGCGTCTGCATGGCTGACGGGTCCTGACGCACGCCACCGCGCATATCGGCACCGGGACGGATGGTCAGCAGGTTGGTACCCATGGTAGACAGTTCCTGACGGATGCTCTCTTTTGAGCCTTGTCCGATGGCCATCATGATGATAACGGCAGCCACGCCGATGATGATGCCCAACATCGACAGGAACGACCGCATCTTGTTGTTGGCCACGGCCTTCAGGCTTACTTTAAATAGATTCAGTATGTTCATTTACCCACCCCCATCCCCTCCCGAACGTGAGGGGCGATTAGTTACTTTTGCGGGGTCTCCTTTAATACTAATGGTTTACAAATTAATCATTCTACAATACCACCCTTATTGTTCTGCCTATAGTCTAACCAGACTCCCCTCCCGGACGGGAGGGGCTGGGGGTGGGTACTAATCATCCTGCGGCATCGGCAGGGCGGCCAGGGCCTCGGCTGCCGACTTGATGTTGGTATTGATGGTGTCCTCGCGAATCTTGCCGTCGCGCAGGTTGATATTACGGCTCGAATACTCGGCAATCTCAGGGTTGTGGGTCACAAAGATGATGGTGTGGCCCTTGCGGTAGAGTTCCTGGAAGAGCACCAGCATCTCGAACGACGTGCGGGTGTCAAGGTTACCGGTAGCCTCGTCGGCAAGCAGCACAGCGGGGTCGTTGACCAGGGCGCGGGCGATGGCCACACGCTGCATCTGTCCACCCGACATCTCGTTGGACTTATGATAGAGACGGTCGCCCAGACCCACGGCCTGCAACGCCTTGATGGCTGCCTCGCGGCGCTGTTCTGCGTTGTACTTCGAGTTGTACATCAGCGGCAGTTCCACGTTCTCCACGGCAGTGGTCTTTGCCAACAGGTTATAGTTCTGGAAGACAAAGCCAATCTTCTGGTTACGGAGATGGGCACGCTGCGTCTTCGACATCGTGCGGACGGAGATGCCGTCAAGGAAATACTCTCCCGAGGTCGGCGTGTCGAGGCAACCCAGCTGGTTCAGCAGCGTTGACTTGCCGGAGCCTGATGTGCCCTGGATGGTGACAAACTCGCCCTCATAGATCTTGAACGACACACCACGCAGAGCCTTCACCGTCTCAGAGCCTACCTGGAAGTACCGCTTCACGTTCTGCAGTTCAATGACAGGGCGACCCTCCCCCCGCCCCTCCCTGTGAGGGAGGGGAGTAGTTACCTTGGAGGCAGTTCCCTCAATATCTTTTCCTTTATTCATTAAAATAACGTTCTATTTGTTCTGTTACATTTTCAATCTCGTTTAATACCTCTTCATTAGAAAAGCGGATAACGTGGTATCCCATTCGCTCCAAATCCTGTTCTCTCATCAGGTCTTCTTCATGTTGGCGTGGTTCCGAATGGTATCCACCGTCCACTTCGATAATAAGCCCACTATGACGTGAAACGAAATCCACAATATAGTCACCTATTATATGCTGACGCAAGAATTTCTCCCCTGCTATTCCATTCCGCAGATGTTCCCATAGCACAGTTTCCGCAAGTGTCGCTTTCTTTCGATTCTCTCGTGCAAACGCTTTAAGCAGTCCGTACCTGTCAGGAGAGGCTGTCTTATAACTCATCGATAGAACACATTCTACTCCCCTCCCTATAGGGAGGGGCTGGGGGTGGGTCTATTTCTTCTGTTGATTCTGTTTGTTATTTCCCCTCGGACGCGGCATGAAGGGGTTCTGGGCCTGCTGGCCTGCTGCCTCCTCGCCACCGCTGAAGGAGAAGTCGACCAGCACCTCGGTACCGGCACTCACACCGCCTGTAATCTCTGTCAGCATACCGTTGGTAGTACCCGTCTCCACCTTATGAGCCTTAAAGGTGTTGCCCTCCTTGGTCCACACCTTCGTGGGGGCCTCCACGTCCTCAATCACCTCACCTTTCTGCAGCAGAGCCTCGTTGGGCATGAAACGCAGGGCCTTGGACGGTGCCACGAGCACGCCGTTCTTCTCAAGCGTATAGATGGTGACGTTGGCTGTCAGGCCAGGCTTCAGCTTCAGGTCGTTGTTACGGGCCGAGATCACCACCTCGTAGGTGACGACATTGCTCTCGGTGGTAGCCTGCTGGCGCACCTGGGTCACCTCACCCTCGAACTTGTCGTCGGGGAAGGCGTCGACGGTGAACGTCACACGCTGTCCTTCTTTCACACCGCCGATGTCGGCCTCGTCAATATCGGCAATGACACGCATGTCGGTCAGGTCCTGGGCAATGGTAAACAGCTCCGGCGTGTTGAACGAGGCGGCAACAGTCTGACCCTCTTCTACCGATTTCGACAGTACCACACCGTCAATAGGACTGGTGATGGTGGCATAGCCCAGGTTGGTCTGTGCTTTCTGCACGCTCTGCGAGGCGGTCACCACCTGCTCCTTGGCCTTGCGGTACGATAGCTGGGCGCTCTCATACTCGTCGGCCGACACAAGCCCTTTGTCATAGAGGGTCTTATACCGGTTATAATTAGCCAGCTCGTAGGTCGCCGTGCTCTGAGCGCTGCTCAGGTTAGCCTTGGCAGTGTTCAGCTCGCTAATCAGGTTGGTCTTGTCAAGCTCGGCAATCACCTGTCCCTTCTTCACCACCGAGTTATAGTCTACATAGAGTTTCGACACGATGCCCGACACCTGCGTACCGACAGTCACCGATGTCACCGGCTCAATGGTACCCGTGGCGGTGATGGTGGTATGGATATCACCTTGCTCCACCTTTGCGGTTTCAAACTCTACTTTCTCCTCCTTCTTGCCGCCTGAAAGCAGAAGATAGGCAACGACAGCCAGCGCGACGGCGCCTACGGCAATCCATAATTTCTTGTTCTTCATAAAGACTCTCCCCCATCCCCTCCCTATAGGGAGGGGCGTGATTACCGGGGGTATTTTTTAGTTTGACATTTTGTTATTATCTACTTTTATTGCGGGTGTAACCACTCCCCTCCCTCACAGGGAGGGGTCGGGGGTGGGTCTCCCCTCATAGAACTTCAGCATCTGTAGGTTGAGAATCGTCATATACTTCGACTGCAGACAGTTCTGCTCAGCCTGCAGCAGACGGTCCTTGCCCGTCATCAGCTCCACGATGTTGGTAAGACCCACGTTAAACTTCTCCTGCAGCAGGTTGTAGCTCTGCTGCTCACTGTCAACAGTAGCCTGAGCGGCACGGAACTTCTGCTGATTGGTAGTGGCGTCGAGCCAAAAGTTCTCGATGGTCTGATAGAGCTGCTTCTGCTGATCCTGCAGGGCCAACAGGTTCGTCTCACGCTGCAGGCGGGCCTTGTTAACGTTGGTCTTCGTCTGCCGCTGATCGAAGAGGGGCATGGTGACACTGATGCCTGCTCCTGAGTTGAAGTTGTACTTCATCTGATTGCCCCACCCGTTGTTGGACAGCGAATTGGTGCTGCTACCCGCACTGGCCGTCAGGTTTACCGTCGGCATGTGTCCGGCCTTGGCAATGTCGAGGCTCACGTCGCTGCTCTTCACGGCCATCTCGGCACTCTGTATCTCGGGGCGGCTGGCCAATGCACGCTCATAGACGCTCATCACCGCCGGCACTTCGTCTAAAGCCAACTGGTCAGTTGTGGCAGAGGCGTCGGGTATGGCAATGTCGAATTCCTCGTCGCCCATTATCTCCAACAACTGTTTGAGCTGTAGTTTGTAGTTCTTCACCTGTGTCTCGGCGCTCACGATGTTGTATTCGTCAGTAGCACGTTGCGATGACAATTGGGCCAAGTCAGCCTTCGACATCTTACCCACTTTGACCATCTCCTGTCCGCGCTCCTCGTTTTTCTTGCTTGTCTTCAAGCTTTCCTCGTTCACCTTCACGGCCTCCGACAGGTAGAGAATCTGCACATAGAGCTGGGCTATCTTCTCCTGAATGGAGTTGGCCGTCTCCTGAATTTCGAGCTCTGCCTGCTCCTCTGACAGTCGGTTCAACTTCACCTGATTGCGGTTGCGGTTGCCGTTCCACACCGTCCACGAGGCATTCAAGCCGTAGGAACCATTGTAGGAAGTCTTGTCAACGCCGGTGTTCACAGTACCGTTGGTAACGGTAGCCATTCCTGATTCCTGCCAAGGACGGTAGGCAAGGTTATGGCTTGTCGACGCATTGAGCGAGGGCAGCAGCGCGGCCTTCGACTGACTGACGTCCTCCTTGGACGACTGCAACTGCAACTTGGCCCGCTGCAACGTGATGTTATGCTGCATAGCGTAGTCAATACATTCCTGAAGTGTCCATTGTTTGGTCTGTGCCGAGAGCATCAATGAGAAAAAAGCGGCTACAGACACTGAAAAAAAACTCTTTGTCATGCTTGTATTTGTCTTTTGCTTTGCAAAAGTAACAAGAATCTTTTAGACGAAAGAATCTTGTAACAAAAAAAAGTGCCAATTAAGAGTACTTAACTGGCACTTGGCTTCTTCAGGGAATTGAATAGTAGCGAGTTACTTCTCGGCAGGCTCAATGGCTTTCCATACGAAAGCAGCCAGGGCACCACCCACCAGCGGACCGACGATGAACACCCAGAGCTGGCTCAGGGCCTTGCCACCCTCAAACAGGGCGGGACCGATGGAACGGGCGGGGTTGACGCTCGTGCCCGTGTAATTGATACCAACGAGGTGAATCAGGATGAGCGACAGACCGATGGCCAGACCGGCAAAGTTGTTGGTAGCACCGTTGGTCTTGGCAGTAGCACCCAGCACGACCATCACGAAGATGAAGGTGAGCACGATTTCGGCCACCAGGCCGTTCACGACGTTGTCAGAGGCACAGGCATTAGCACCCGTGGCCGTGCCACGCGCCAGTCCGGGGTCGGTAGAAACGAGCAGCGCCAGCAGGGCTGCAGCAATGATGGCGCCGATGACCTGGAAGAGCATGTACATGCCACAGTCCTTCGAGTTCATACGACCGCTGAGGAACACACCCAGGGTGATAGCGGGGTTGATATGGCAACCAGAGATACCGCCGATGGTGTAGGCCATGGCAACGACGGCCAGGCCGAAGGCGATAGCGGTGCCCACAACAGAGGCTGTATCAACACCACAGTTCAGACTCACGGCTGCTCCGCAACCGAGGAAGGTCAGCACAAACGTGCCAAACAGTTCAGCAAAATACTTTTTCATAAATTTTAATGTTAAAGTTTAACGTTTATAATGTTAATTCACTGTTCTTGGTAGTCAAAATAATCGAAATCGGCACGCGAGTCACTTTTACCCACATTCTTTCCGTCTTTCTTGGCATACATACCCAGCACAACGCCCGTAAAGCCACCTACCACCTCGGTACTCACCAGGGCGCAGTCCACCCGGTCGAGTTCTTTATAGTTGCGTCCGTCGAGCGAGTAGTCGAAATAGTACATCCGCCCGTCGCTGCGCACGCGGAGCGAACAACAGGTATTGGGTATCTTGACCGACTTAGTAACCACGCCCAGACTCTTCACCCTCACCTTCAGTGCCACCGTCATGGACTGCCGCGTAGGATGCAGGCAGAAGTCTATATGACCGTTGCTGATCTGGTAGACCGTCAGTCCTGCTTCGTCGCCTGCTGCAGAGTTCTCAAAGTCGAGGCGCGTCTCAGCGGTGAAGACGGCACTCTCCTGCCGACGCCCTACGAACGTAGGACGGCGGTCTTCCGACAGACCGTTGGGGACACCCAGGAGGCGCAGCTTCCCATTCGTCTGCTGATACATGGCCGAGTCGGGGTTCTGTATATACACCCATTCCGGTCCTAACGGACGGTCGAAGGTGGTGCGTATGTGCCGTTGTTGCGAAACCCGCAAGGTATCGACTGGCTGCCCGTTGTTCACAACAGGCCACTCACCTTGCCGCCACTCCACAGGTGCGATATAGGTTTCACGACCCAGGTGATGGTAGCTGCCCTCAAAGTTACGATAAGCCAGGAACACCAGCCACCAGCGTCCGTCTTTCGTCTGCACGAAGTCGCCGTGGCCGGTTCCTTGTATCTGGTTCGACTGTCCGGCCATGGAACAGTGTGTCAGCAACGGGTTCTTTGGGTTTGCCTCGTAAGGACCTTCGATGCTCCGCGAACGGGCAATGGTCAGGCGGTGGGCCAGTTCGGTGCCGCCTTCAGAAATCAGCAGATAATACCAGCCGTCTTTTTTGTAGATGTGCGGCCCCTCAGGATAACGGCCACCCGTGCCCCGCCACAAAGGCTTGCTGGGCGTCAGCTGCCGACCGCTCTTGGCATCTATCTGACAGAGCATGATGGTGTTGTCGGGATTGCTCACCATATAGCATTTGCCATTCTCGAAATAGAGCGACGGGTCGATGCCCTCCTGCTTCAGCCACAGCGGCTCACTCCAAGGCCCACGCGGGTCACTGGCGGTCACCATGAAATTGCCGCCGTTGCCCACATTGGTGGTAATCATATAGTAGATGCCATTGTTATAGCGCAGCGTCGGCGCATAGATGCCCAACCACGACGAGGCATCCTTCAACGGCAGCTGCGACTCACGGTCGAGCACATTCCCCACCTGTTCCCAGTTCATGAGGTCGCGGGAATGATAAATAGGTACGCCCGGGAAATACTGGAAAGAGGAATTCACAATGTAGTAGTCATCGCCCACCCTACAGATACTGGGGTCAGGATGGAAACCTGGAATAATGGGATTCCTGTCTTGGGCAAAGAGGCTCAGCGAGCACACTACAGAAATGAACAATAAAGCAAGTCTTTTCATTCTTTTGTTTATAGTTCAACACTTTTCGGTTGCAAATTTAGCAAAAAAATCTTTACCCTCCAAACTTTAGGGCACAAAAAAAGGGGCTTCGCTAAGCCCCAACCTTTGTTAACCTTAAATCTAATACTATGAAAAACACGGTGCAAAGGTAATGCCTTTTATGGAATTACGCAAGCCTTTACACGAATAATCAGTGTAGTTTCTACAATTTATTGACTTATATCAACCGCAACTCATTATAATTCAGAGATTCCGCCTACTCCGCTGCGCTGCAACTGCTTATGCTGGGGCGAGCCGCCATACCTCAGCGAGCCTACGCCGCTTACCTCGCCAACAATACGTTCCGAGGCGTAGCATCTGATGCCGCCAACGCCGCTCACCTCGGCCTTCACAGTCTTTGCCCTGAGCTTTTCGGCCTTGATGCTGCCCACGCCACTGCATTCCAACTGGGCATCGTCAGCCTGGCCGGCCAATTCCATACTGCCCACGCCGCTACACTCTGCCTCCAGTCTGCCAACCGTCAGTCCTGTCAGGTAGAGCGACCCTACACCTGAGTTCTCAACCTCTAAGCGGTCAGTAGTCAGGCGGTTCATCTCTACGCTGGCCAATCCGTTATTTTCCAAGCTGCGCAGCGATGGTGTATAGATGGTAATGTCTACCTGCCGTGGCTCGATGTTCACATTGTCGCGTACGAACTGCACCTCCAGTTCGCCATTCTCAACCTCAAACTTAAACAGTTCCACATAGTTGTCGGGACACGACAGCACCACGCGACAGTCGCCGCCCTGGCTCTGAATCAGCTTCACATTGGCCACCAGGTCAATGTCCACCTTGTCGAAAGCCGGCTGGCGGTACTCATTCTTCACAATCCGGCTGCTCGGCTCTATCTTCCGTCCATTGCCGAAATTGACATTCTCTAACTTACAGCCCGTCAGCAACAGGGCGCAAAGGACTGACAAAAACAAAACTTTCTTCATCGTCTACACGTTTATTGTTATACATTCTACCCGTTAGACGTTGCCAAGCCCGGAAAAGTTGCAGGCTATTGCCAATCTTTTCGCGTTTAACCAAAGAATTTGCGCATTTCTTCGTAACTTTGCACGCAGTATGGAACAGACGAATCAATATGTGAAGCAGTTTCCCGAACTATTCGAGGGGAAGAAGGTGTTGTACGTCCACGGCTTTGGAAGCAGCGGACAGTCAGGAACAGTAAAGCGGCTGCAGACGGTGCTGCCCAATGCCACGGTGCTGGCACCCGACCTGCCCGTCAACCCCGGGGAGGCTCTCAACCTGCTGCGCCAGCTTTGCGCCACGGAGCAGCCCGACCTGATTATCGGAACGTCGATGGGCGGCATGTATGCCGAGCAGCTGCGCGGCTTCGACCGCATCTGCGTGAACCCCGCCCTCTGCATTGCCGACACCATGCAGCAGCACGGCATGACCGGCACGCAGACATTCCAGAACCCCCGGCGCGACGGCGTCCGGAGCTTCTATGTAGACAAAGCCCTGGTGAAGGCATACCGCGAGGTGTCGGAGCAGCGGTTCGCAGGATTGGACGATGCCGACAGCCGCCGCGTCTATGGTCTCTTCGGCGACCGCGACGACCTGGTGGACACCTTCACCCTGTTCCGTGAGCACTATCCCTACGCTTGCCACTTCCACGGCGAGCACCGCATGGACGACCACTCGTTCATGCACAGCGTGGTGCCCGTCATCCGCTGGATCGACGATCAGCAAGAGAGACGCCAGCGCCCCATAGTCTATATAGGTATAGAGACGTTGAAAGACGGATATGACAAACCGGCCAGCAGTTGTCAGAAAGCAGTCAGACTGCTCATAGAGAACTATCAGGTGTACTTCGTGGGCGACAAAGACAGTACAGCCTGGTTAGCGGAGTATATCAACGTGCCGGCCTGGCGCCACACGGTCTATACACCGCGCCGTGACCTGCTCTACGGCGACTACCTCATCAGCCGACGAAAGGAGGGCGACACCATGGCCACCCTCCTGGAGTTTGGTTCCGACACATTCAAGACGTGGGAGGACGTGATAGAATACTTCTCACGACTCGGAGGGCAGTAACACAAGAGGGCGACCGTACCCCTGTATTGTGCTACAGTTATCCGCTTATCCTACACCTGATACTGATTATCAGTAAGTTAGCGGATTATTATCCGTATTTTATCTGCTTTTATCCTACACCAAAATGTCTGGTCTCTGCCCTGGGCGTATTTTTCCTGACTTCGGGAATGAGTCACCCAAAATACCTTTTGAGGTCGAAGAGGA
>CAMYZO010000033.1 GCA_947303855.1 uncultured Prevotellaceae bacterium | reverse complement strand
ACCCTGACAATCCCGATAACCCTGACAATCCCGATAACCCTGACAATCCCGATAATCCTGATAATCCCGATGACCCCGACCCCACAGATAACTATTCCTTGTTCCCCTGGACCATCGCATACGAGGATGTCAACCGCAACCCGGACTTCGACTTCAATGATGCCGTCATCAAACTGGAACCGGACTACGAAAACGAACTGTGCTGCGTCACTGTCATGGCTGCAGGCTCCACATCTCGTATGTACCTGCACTACGACGGACCGGACGGAGATCAGAACCTGGGTGAAGTACACGACCTGATGGACAGCAACCTGACCTACGTCAACACTAAGGGGGCGGTGGCAAATACGCCGTTTACGCAGGTGGACTGCGTGCCTTGGCCCAAAGGCTATACCATGGGAAAAGATGCTCAAAGATTTTATATAGAAATTCAGCGTGGTGATTGTGGCGACTGTTCGGATGTCATTACGCTGGCAATGGAACCAGGCGTTATGCCTGAGGCTGTGCTTGTAGCTGGAGAGTGGCAGTGGCCCACGGAGGGTACACATATCTTCGACGGCTACGGGGAATTCCAGAGATGGGGGCAAGATGAGACGCGAACACGCTTCTGGGAATGGTACAAGAAACCTGAACAGGACAATTATGTAGATTACTAAGCTATGAGGGATATGAGAATCATATTTTTTTGGAGTCTCTTGCTCTGCACCGTGGGAATGCATGCTCAGCCTAACGTTGCAGATAGCGATAGCATGGTAAAGATTAAAGACTCCTTATACCTGCAACTCTACGGCGGATTCAACAAGTCGGCCAACGAGAATCTGCCCATGAGCGAGTTTACCCACTACCCATGGTCGATGGGCGCATTCGTCGGACTGGGCCGTGAGTTCTCACCCTTATGGGGATGGCGTGCTGCCTTGCGTCTCAATCACAACAAAAGCCGCAATGTCAGGCGTTGTGAGTCGTCCAAGGTTTATGGCTGGTACAATGTGGGATTGTTCGGCGACGTGACGTTCGATGTGACAGACGTGTTCCGCAAGTCACATACCATACATAGGGACTCGCTGCCTAACTACCGCCCCAAACGGTTTAACCTGAAAGCCTTTGCAGGAGTGGGACTCGGCTATACATGGGGGTTCACTAATGTACCGCTATCGTACACTCATGAGTACTCTCGTGACAGCAGGGTGGTTCCGGCGGTAAGAGCGGGACTGACGGCAACTTACAAGCTGAACAGGCGGTGGAGCATTGGTGCAGAGGTCAGCCAAAACTTCTTTGAAGACCATTTCAACGGCGTGGCCTACGATACGCCCATCGATGGACGTACCAACTTAAAAGTGGGACTGACATACTACTTCCTGAAAAGGAAAAAGAAGACGCCTCCACCCGTCATTCGAGTCAACCGCCTGAAGAAGGTGCCGCCACTGCTGCTGATGCTGCCTGACCCGGAGAATACCAAGTTGAGGACACTCCAAGGTCACGCTTTCCTGGACTTTCCCGTCAACGAGACTGTTATCTATCCTGACTACAGAAAGAATCCTGAGGAACTGGCTAAAATTAACAGGGACATTGACAGCGTACTGTTCGACAAGTCGGTGACGATTGTCAACATCAGCCTTCATGGCTATGCCTCACCCGAAAGTCCCTACAGCAACAACACCAGACTGGCCAAAGGACGTACAGAGGCATTGAAAAACTACCTGATGCGCAAATACTCATTCAGTTCAAAAGCCTTCACCACTGCCTACACACCGGAAGACTGGGAAAACCTGAGAGGATTCCTGATGAATACCAGCGAACGGAAGGTGAAAGACAACTTCTGGTACGACAACAAGGCATACGTGGAAACCCCAGAAGCTCCCGACTTTGTGTTGGCACATCGCGGCGAACTGATCAAGGTCATCGACAAGAGGATGAATCCAGATGCCAAGGAGGAACTGCTGAAGAAAGTGGGCGATGGTGAACCGTACCAGTGGCTGCTTCAGTACGTCTATCCAGGCTTGCGCCATACGGACTACATTATCGAATATGAGGTGAAGCCATATCCCGTAGAGAAAGGGCGCAGACTGATATACATTCATCCAGAAGCCATGAGCCTGGAGGAAATGTATCAGGTGGCACAGTGCTATGAGGAGGGCTCGGACAACTGGCTCGATGCACTGCTTATTGCCGTACAGACGTTCCCCGACAGCGAGACGGCAAACTATAATGCAGCCTGTGCATGTATCATGACCCAAAGACTGAACGATGCTAAGAAGTACATTGCCAAGGCAGGAAAGTCGAAAGATGCCAAGTATGTCGCCAACGTCATCAAGGCCATGGAAGGCAGCGCACAATGGGAAATCAGGAATGGAAGACTTTTCGTCAATGAATAAACAATAAACAAAAATAAGAAAAATATGGAAATAAGTGAAGTAAAAATCTGTGTAGTCGGTCTTGGATATGTGGGCCTGCCATTGGCCCGCTTGTTCTCAACAAAGTTTGAAACCATTGGTTTTGATTTGAACCAGCAGCGCGTCGATGCGCTGATGCAGGGGCATGATGCAACGCTCGAGGTCAGCGACGACCTGCTGCAGGATGCCATCAACAACCATGGCTTCGTCTGTACTACGGATATTGAGAAAATCCGCCACTGCAACTTCTATGTCGTGGCCGTACCGACACCTGTCGACGAGGATGACTACCCTGACCTGCGACCGCTGATTGGAGCCAGCGACACTGTGGGCAAGGTCATCTCAAAAGGTGACATCGTGGTCTACGAGAGCACGGTATATCCTGGTGTGACGGAAGAAGAGTGCCTGCCTGTGGTAGAGCGCGTCAGCGGATTGAAGTTCAATGTTGACTTCTTCGCCGGCTATTCTCCGGAGCGTATCAACCCTGGTGACAAAGAACATACCGTGGAGAAAATCAAGAAAGTGACATCGGGGTCTACACCAGAGATTGCAGACCTCGTGGACAAAGTATATAACACGGTATTGATTAACGGTACGCACAAGGCATCGAGCATCAAGGTGGCTGAGGCTTCGAAAATCATTGAGAACTCACAGCGCGACGTGAACATCGCCTTCATGAACGAGTTGGCACGTATCTTCAACGTGATGGGCATCGACACCCACGATGTCATTGAGGCTGCCGCCTCGAAGTGGAACTTCATCAAGCTGTCGCCGGGCCTGGTGGGTGGTCACTGCATTAGCGTCGACCCCTACTACCTCATACAGAAAGCACAGGTCTATGGCGTATGGCCCCGCATCATGATGAGCTCACGACGGCTGAACGACACCATGGGTGAGTATGTAGCCCACCAAGTCATACGACTGATGAACCTGAAAGGCGTCATGGTGAAAGATGCCAAAATCCTGATTCTCGGCATCACGTTCAAAGAAAACTGCCCCGACATCCGCAACACGAAGGTGGTGGACATCTATAACGCACTGAAAGAATACACGTCGAACATTACGGTATGCGACCCGCTGGCCAATAAGGAGGCCGTACAGCATGAGTACGGCATCGACATTACTTGCGACAGACCTGACGACAAGTACGATGCCATCATCTTGGCTGTATCTCACAAGGAGTTCCTCACCCTCGACTTCAGCAAGCTGAGAAACAATGTCAGCATCGTCTATGATGTGAAGGGCATCCTGCCCCGTGATGTCATTGATGGCAGGTTGTAGAAACGCCTTTGCCAGAGAAAATGGCAGATAAATGCGAAAAAAATACGAAAAAGTTTTGAAAATTCATTTTTTATTCGTATATTTGCATGGAACAAACAAATATCGTATCAACTATGTCAAATCAAATCAAATTATTCATGAGAGCATGGCTGTATGCGTGCCTCCTCATTGTCGGGGTTTCATGTACTGACAACGAAGATTATGCTGATGAGAAAGAAAGTAATCCTACGCCCTCTAAAACTACGGCTAACAGCTTTGATTTCTCAACGACACAAGAAGTTGACCTCATCGTCGACTATTCTGCATTTAAAGCCAACGTCCCTGTTTTCTTCAGCGTTTACCACGTCAATCCTATTGTCAAGGAAAATCAGTTGGGTGAATACATTGACCCGGACATCAAACCCGTCTTCTCTGGTTGTACCGGTAAGAACGGTAAGTTTGATGAGACGGTGACGCTGCCGAAGTATGCCAAGCGACTCCACATCGTAACGGGCAACTTCCTGGTTGGTCTTAGAAGGACGGTGGTTGAGGTGATTGACGCTCAAGCCAGGGCTATCGTAGACAACCCCACGGGCAAGGCTACTCGTGGTGCTTTTAAAAGAGTGACGGGTACGGGCACGCCAACCCATGACATCACTAAAATGAAAAACCTCTACGAGTACAGTGGTAAAGCGTATTATAAAAAATGGTATACGCCTTTAGGCGATTGGGACTCACATAGTGGTCGTCCTTTATATTTATTGGACAAATCCAAAGCAGCCCCTGGTCTGGTTTTCACAGACGAGGAATTCGATGGTTTGTACGGCACAGCCTGCTCAGCACTGAACTCTGGTACTGACATTAAGGAAACCTATCGCGCCAACAGCGATCTGGAACTGGCCATACCATCAGAGGTCAGTATCACCATGCTGGGTAGCAGTACCTGCTGGAACAGTTCGTTAGGCTATTACTATTACACAGGTGATGCTCCTACCAACAAGATGGATCTGAACATCATTATGATCTTCCCCAATACGCAGGACGGTGAATGGCCACGCGGAAAGTATCCTAACAATGACTACAAAGGAAACATCGGTGCCTTGCGTGGTGACGTGGTACAGCTTATGTATTATCCCAACATTGCTAATAATGGGGACACCTCAGGGGCAACGACCATGTTCCCCGCTGGTACTAAAATCGGTTTCATACTGAAGTCAAACGGATGGGCAGCTTTAGGTTCAAATTATGCTGTGAACAGTAGTACTGGCGAAAAACCGGTTTGGGCTTCCTCTACCGACGGTCTCTCTACTTCATTGGAGACTGGAAAGAAGTTTTCCAACCCGAATGGTGAGAGCCGTACTGCCAAGTTCGGATTCCAATCTGCCAATGGCAACCAATATGCTATCGTATCCTTCGAGGATGCCAACGACGATAAGGATTATGACGATCTGGTATTCGCCTTGAACCCTGCCAATGCTTTTAAAGGTATGGCTGCTATCGAAAACAAAGTAGTATCAACTTTTGGAGTTTACGGTTTTGAAGATTTGTGGCCTTATGCTGGTGACTATGACATGAACGATGGCATGTTTCAGGTAGAACATGTGAAAGAGTTCTATTCACACGGTGGTGCAGACTCAACGCTGGTAAAGGAAACCTTTAATATTACAAGTTATCATAATACCATTACCAAGCAAAACAGTTTTGGAGTCAGGCTGAACACGAAAGCCCAACTTGCTTCCATCTATGCAAACAAGGCTGCTACAGGCACTGCTCCAGACCCATCAGCCGCTACTACTAAGAATGATATTAATGGTAGTAACAAGACTGCTGTTTTTTCGCACCCGAATTTCACAGCTGTCTTGTCTGACAAAAGCGACAATAATGGTCTCTACTATTTCTATTTTAACGACGCATACAATAACGACCAAGGAAAGACAACCTATTCAATAGAGGTGACATACTTTACGGCCCAGAAGGAAAGTAAAGCGACATTGCAAGTATTCTTGTGTCGTAAAGAGGGAAGCAGCTATAGGGAGGTACATGTACCATTCGAAGCACCTGGTCCAAAGGTGTTAACAAAATATTTTGGAACACAAGCCGACTGTAGCGACTATAATAATAAGAAGAATTTTTATACGTGTAATACCGATTACCCATTTGCTTTCTATTTAGCCGGCGTTACGATAGATAGGTTCAAAACTACGCTTCTGAATACGGCCAAAGAGAGTATCTGTATTGACCAGTTCTTCCCGGCATTCCTTAGTTGGGCTCGCAGTAATGGCAAGACAAACACTGACTGGTATCTGAATGCAGATGAGAATGCTACAAAACCAGAAAAACAGTAAGCAGAGCAATATCTGAATTTCTAAAAAAAGATGTGTCATCACAGGCACATCTTTTTTTATTCCCCCTATCATGTGCTTATCTCATGTAGTTTTTGACCAATAGTTCATTTTTCCTCTTATTTCTTCGGATATTAATTCCAAAAGTTGTAATTTTGCAACATAAAAAACCAAACTACTTATAAAACTACTTATGAAACAAACAATTATTGTAATTCTGACTTTCCTGGCCGTCAGTGTTGGTACCAATGCCGCCGAGGTGGTGTGGTATGATGGCAGTCAGGCTGTCAGTTATCAGGTACAGGGCAAGGTGGCGCCGGTGGTGGACATTGCCCTGCAGATGTTCCGTAGCGACATGCAGCAGGTGACGGGGCGTGAGGCTGTGAGCAGCAAGAATGCCACCATCCAGATTTATGAACTGGACAAGAACGGCGGGGCTGCGTCGAAACTGCGCAAGCAGGGCGTGCCCGTGGATGATGTCAAGGGCAAGCATGATGCCTTCTATATCGGCACCAGCGGGGGAAAGATCCTCGTGGTCGGCAGCAATGGCCGCGGCTGTGCCTACGGTCTGCTGGAACTGAGCCGCATGGCGGGTGTGTCGCCCTGGGTATGGTGGGGCGATGTGGTGCCTGAGAAGCGTGACCGTCTGGTCATGGACGCAGCGTTCACAACGCTGCAGGCACCCAGCGTCGAATACCGTGGCATCTTTATCAACGATGAGGACTGGAGCCTGCGTAACTGGGCGTGGAAGCACTATGAGAAGACCGACCAGTTTGGTGCTATGGGGCCCAAGACTTATAAGGCTGTGTTCCAGCTGCTGCTCCGTCTGAGGGCCAACGCCATCTGGCCGGGTATGCATACCGGCACGCCGGGCTTCTTCACTATCAAGGGCAACAAGGAGATGGCCGACTCGTGCGGCATCCTCATCGGCACCAGCCATTGCGAGCCGTTGCTCCGCAACAACGTGGACGAATGGGACCATGCCAAGCGCGGCGCCTACAACTACATCACCAACCGCGAGCAGGTGCAGCAGTACTGGATAGAGCGCCTGAAAGAGGTGAAGGGCTCTGAGGAGTTCTTTACCATTGGCATGCGTGGCATCCACGACGGTTCGATGGAGGGTGTGAAGACCAAGCAGGAGAAACTTGACGGTCTGCAGATGGTGATTGACGACCAGCGTGAACTCATCAAGAAATACTATGACAAGAACGTGGAGCGTGTGCCCCAGGTCTTCATTCCATATAAAGAGGTGCTGGAGATTCTGGAAAACGGTCTCAAGGTGCCCGACGACGTGACACTGATGTGGTGCGACGACAACTATGGCTACATGACCCGCCTGAGCGATGCCGAACAGCAGCAGCGACAGGGTGGGGGAGGTGTCTACTACCACTTGTCGTACTGGGGACGTCCGCACGACTACATATGGCTGACGACGACACAGCCGGGCCTGGTCTACTCCGAGATGAAAGCTGCCTACGACCATAACTGCCGTAAGTTGTGGATAGTCAACGTCCACGACCCGAAGGTGGCGGCCTACGACCTGGAGTTCTTCCTCGATATGGCGTGGGATATCAAAAGCCTCACCCCCAGCCCCTCTCCGAAGGAGAGGGGAGTGATTACCATTGAGCAGCATCTGCAGCGCTGGCTCTGCACGCAGTTCGGCCAGGAGGTGGGTAAGGCCGTGTTCCCCGCCATGAAGGAGCTGTATCGTCTCTGCGGCATCCGCAAGCCAGAGTTCATGGGCTGGACGCAGGTGGAACTCAGTGATAGAAAAGCCTATCCCCGTGGTCGTTCGCACGTCATCGATACGGAGTTCTCGGAGTCGGAGTTCGGCAACGAGATGGACCGTTACCTGCAAGACTATGCCAAGGCTTGCAACGTTGCAGACCAGTATGCCAGCAAGGTGCGTCCCGAGCTGCGCGATGCCTACTTTGCCGCCGTACAGTATCCGTTGAAGGGTGCCAAGGCCATGGCCGAGAAGATGCTCTTTGCCCAGAAAGCCCGCTCAAAGTATCAGGGACAGACCGACAAGGCTATGGAAGGCCGCGAGGACTATATGAAGGCCACGGCAGCAACGAGCATCCGTGCCTACCGTGAGATTCAAGCGCTCACCAGACAGTATAATGCGCTGGGCAGCGGCAAGTGGAAGGGTATTATGAACATGATGCCGCGCGAACTGCCGGTGTTCAACCCGCCGACGCTGCCTTACCTGCCCGAAGACCTCAGTCTCAACGCCCCGGCGCTGAGTAGCAGCAGTCCGAAAGGCAACGACTTCGTAGCCCGCAATGCCTGCGATTTCACTCGCTTCACCCCTCCTTCGGAGGGGCAGGGGGAGGCTGCCATTATCCAGATGCTCGGCCACTCTATGAATGCCGTCAGTATCCCTAAGGGCTGTGAACTTGTCTATGAGTTTGAGACCGCCAAGGAGGGCGATGCTACGCTCTATACCGCTATGATTCCCACGCAGCCCAATGACAAGGGCGACCTGCGCTATCAAGTTTCCCTTGACAATCAGGAGCCTGTGGTCATCTCGCTGAAAGAGAAATACCGTTCAGACTTCTGGAAGTTGAGCGTGCTCCGTGGGCAGGCCCTGAAGACTACCCCCGTGAAGGTGTCGAAGGGCAAGCACACCCTGAGGATTAAGGCCCTCGACGACCATATCATAGCCGACCAGTGGATGCTGGATTTCAAGCAGGGCCGTAAGTTCTATGTGATACCCGTGAATTAATTGATAATTGACAATTGACAATTGAAAATTATGAATTATGAAACATCTTCTGAACAGTTTATTCTTTATTCTTTTTTCATTATTCTTTAGCAGCGTAGCTGCGCAGAAGAGTGAGGTTGTTTACCTCTCAGGTCACGGACCTGAGGATGCCGTGAAGTGGGAGTTCCGCTGCTCCGAGGGGATGCGCTCCGGCAAGTGGGGCAAGATTGATGTGCCCTCTTGCTGGGAGCAACAAGGCTATGGCGGACTGACCTACGGTCGCTACTATATCTACGACCGCGAAGGCGAGAAGAAATGGGCCGACCGCCACGACAACCGGCTTACCAAGGAGTATGGCGAGTACCGCTACCGTTTTGCGGTGCCCCGCCAGTGGGAAGGCCGTCAGGTGAGCATCGTCTTCGAGGGTGCCATGACCGATACCGAGGTGAAAGTCAACGGTCAGCAGGCAGGTGCCGTACACCAGGGCGGCTTTTACAGGTTCAGTTACGACATTACCGACAAGCTGCTTTATGGCAAGAAGAACCTGCTGGAAGTGAAGGTCAGCAAGCACTCCGCCGACAAGTCGGTGAACGCTGCTGAGCGCCGTGCCGACTGGTGGCTCTTTGGCGGCATCTACCGTCCCGTCTACCTGGTGGCCAAGCCACAGACGCAGATAGAGCATGTGGCTATCGATGCCCGTGCCGACGGCAGGCTGCGTGCCAATCTGCGCTGTAAGAACCTCAAGGGTGGCGAGCAGCTGGAGATGACTATCCAGCGCAAGGGCGACAACCTGGCATCGGGCCGACAGCTGGTGGCGCTGAAAGCCGTTGACAGCCAGACGGTAGAGACACGTTTTCAGAACGTCAAGCCCTGGGACACGGAGCACCCTAACCTCTACGAGATAACATTCCGTCTGCTGTCTAACGGCGACAACATCTATGAGACGACAGAGACCATCGGTTTCCGCACGCTGGAGTTCCGTCCCCACGACGGTATCTACCTCAACGACGTCAAGTTGCTGGTGAAGGGTACCAACCGCCATTGTTTCGACCCCGAGACGGGCCGTTCGGTGAGTCATGAGCGCAACCTGCAGGATATCCGTCTCATCAGGCAGATGAACATGAACGCCGTACGCTCACACTATCCCCCCGATGTGGACTTCCTCAACCTATGCGACTCCTTAGGCGTGCTCTATCTGAACGAGCTGGCAGGCTGGCAGAACAGTTACAGCGATGCCGTGGGCCATAAGCTGGTGCGCGAGATGGTGGAGCGCGACGTGAACCACCCCTGCCTCTTCCTCTGGAGCAACGGCAATGAGGGCGGTTTCAATACCCACCTCGACGGCGACTTCGCCCTCTACGACCCGCAGCAGCGCCACGTGGTACATGCCTGGGCCGACTTCGACGGGCTGGACTGCCGCCACTATCCCACCATGGCCGACCAGGCCTACCGCCTGGAACATGGGCAGACGGTGTTTATGATGACCGAGTTCCTGCACAGCCTCTACGACCGTGGCCAGGGTGCCGGTCTGGAGGGTATGTGGGCAAAGTTCCGCCGTTCGCGCCTCTTTGCCGGTGGCTTTATCTGGGCCTACGTCGACGAGACCGTCCACCGCCGCGATACCGACAAGATGGACACCTATGGCCCTAATGCCCCCGACGGCATTGTCAGTGCCGAGCGCCAGCCCTTAGGCAGTTTCTATACCGTCCGTCAGGTGTGGTCGCCCATACAAGTCAAGGATTTCGAGGCCAGTCCCCGTTCGTTCCGTGGCTCGTTTGCTGTTGAGAACGGCTATCTGTTCAGCCGGCTGAGTGAGGTGACGATGAAGTGGAAGAGCCTCACCCCCAGCCCCTCTCCGAAAGAGAGGGGAGTGAATAGTTCTGCGGAGATTGTTGCTGAGGGAACAGTGACATTGCCTGACATTGCCCCCGGCGAAACAGGACATGCACACTTTGAACTGCCGAAGGACTATCATAAGGGCGATATCCTGAAGTTGGAGGCCTATAACCAGCAGGGCGACACCGTCTGCACCTGGACCTTCCCCATCAAGCGGCCCGTGGAATATTTCGCCGCCACCGTTCCCGACGCGTCAGCGTCGGGAACCATCACCGAGCAAGACACCCTCATCACCCTCTCTGCCGGTGGCGTGACGGCCAGGCTGAGCAAGAACACCGGTCTGCTTGCCTCGTTGCAGAAGGGCGACACCATAGTGCCGCTGACCAACGGACCGCTGCCCGTGGGCATCAAGGCACAGTTGCGTGAGATGAAGATAGATAAGGAACACGCGCGTGTGGTGGCCAAATACGACGGCGGCATCGACAGCATCATCTGGCGCATGACGCCCGACGGACTGCTGGGCATGGAGGTGCTGATGCTTAACTGGCGCACCGATAACAAAATGAAAGACAACTACCTGCCTGAGAAGTGCTACAACCTCGGACTGACGTTCAGTTATCCTGAGGAGGTCGTCAGCGGCATGCGCTGGATGGGCCGCGGCCCTTACCGCGTGTGGAAGAACCGCCTGCCGGGGCCTCAGTATGGTGTCTGGCAGAAGGACTACAACAATACCGTCACCGGCGAATACTACTATCCCCAAATCTATCCTGAGTTCAAGGGCTATCATGCCAACCTCTATTGGGTGACGTTAGAGCGAGAAACGAGGAAGGAGGAAGGAGGAACGGGGAACGAGGGTGGCCTTACCGTCTACACCGAGACCGACGGCCTCTACCTGCGGGTGTTTACCGCCGAGGAGCAGCGCGACCGCGAGGGGCGCGGCAAGAGTGTGCCTGAGTGGCCTGAGGGCGACCTGTCGTTCCTGCTGGCCATACCCGCCGTCAACTCTCAGGGTGCCGATGGCGAACCCTATACCATCAAGATTCGAAAGGACGATGCTGGCTATCGTATTAAACTATGGATTCAACTTTGACTATGAAACATTTTTCTTTTATCCTAACCGTCGTTTTGAGTGTGCTGACAGGCAAGACAGCAGCAGAGACTCAGAGATCCTACAACCTGGTGTTCATCGGCAATAGCATCACCTATGGTGCCCTGCATGAGCAGCGTGAGCTGACGGCGCCGCCCGTCCAGTGTGCCCGCTGGCTGTCACAGCAGGAAGGCATCGACACCGTCTACTTCAAGAACTGCGGGCGAAGCGGAAAGACCTCCTACCACTTCCTCCCTAACGCCGCCGACGTGATACCGGCAGGCGACAAGACCTATTTCGCCGATGTGGTCAAGAGTACTCGCGAGCTGGTAAAGACCCATCCGGGACTGCCCTTGGTGTTCAGCTTCAAGCTGGGCACCAACGATGCCGTGGAACGCAAGCATAATGCCCATACTGAGCCGGCCGATTATGCCAGGAACCTGACGGTCATCATCGACTCCCTGCTCCGCCTGTGGCCCGATGCCCATGTCGTGCTCAACCGTCCTATCTATAACACCTCTGACTATGTCACTAAGAACGGCTCCGTGGCCTCCAAGAAGAGCCTGAAGCTGCTGGCTGCCTATTACCAGCAGTTCCAGACCGTCGTTGCCAACAGCAAGGCTGGTCATGTGCATATAGGCGATGCCGATGCCTACGACTATTTCCTGAAGCATTACCTGACGGATATTGTTGAGGAGAAGGATGCCCACGGCAAGTCCTACTGGCTGCACCCCAATGAGAAGGGTGGCCAGATGTTGGGCAAGTACTGGGGTAAGGCCCTGCTGCCTGTGCTGAAGGCCATGCCCGCCATTGACCCGCTGAAGGGAAAGAAGATAGGCTTCATCGGCGACAGTTATGTGCGCAACCACCGTGAGCCGGTAGAAAACACGTGGCACTACAAGTTTGCCCGCAAGCACGGCATGGAGTATTATAACTATGGCAGAAACGGCAACTGCATCGCCCTCGACCTGAAGCAGTGGGGCACGGCCATGTACAAGCGCTATACTGAGATGCGCGACGACCTTGACTATGTGGTGGTGGTGGCTGGTCATAACGATGCCTCTGGTAACAGGATCGACAGCATTGGTATCGACACGTTCAAGGAGCGTCTGGCCATCTTGTGTGAGGGCCTTATCGAGAAATATCCCAAGGCCCAGCTGTTCTTCTTTACCCCCTGGACCTGCCAGAACTTCATTGGCAGCAAGCGCCAGGTGGTGGTCGACGCCATGCTTGAGGTGTGCGGCAGTTATGGCATACCGGTGTTCGATGCAGCCCGCAACAGTAATATCTTCGTGCGCAGCGAACAGTTTCGCAAAATCTACTTTCAGGGCGGCAAAGGTACGGACACGGCCCACCTTAACGCCCGTGGCCACGACCGGTTCCTGCCCATAGCCGAGCACTTTATCCTGCAGTATGTGAGATGATGGTGGCCGACGGTGAACGATAATACTGAATTACGTACAAACGTCCTGCTTGTAGGCGGGACGTTTTCCGTACTTTTGCGGCAGGAAAACAACTAAAAACATCTTTAAGTATGAAAACAACGCTACTGACTTTAGCTTTCGCTTTGTCGACCATGCTGCCCATGGCAGCTCAAACAGCCAATATGCAGGACCGTGGGCTCTGGGGCTCTATTGCCGTGGCTCCCGCTTCGGGAGCCATCAATCTCGGCGACTACCAGAGCGCCAACAACAAGGTGCTGCTCACCTGGCGCATGTTGCCCGGTGACACCGAGGACACCGCGTTCGATATCTGGCGCAAGATGGGCGACAACGGAACGTGGTCGTGTGTGAACGATATTCTCAAGACTGGGAAAAAAGCTATTCGGGGCACCAACTATCAGCATAATCCGCTAACAACCATTACCGGCGACATACACTACCGTCTGACCTACGCCGGACAGAAGGACTGCGACACCTATATTGGCGAATACACCATGAAGGCAGAGCAGGCCAAGGCCAAGGTGCCCTATATCTCTATCCCCCTGAAGACTACCGAGGATGTCAGCACCATCTCTACCTTCAAGTATCAGGCCAACGATATGTCGGTGGGCGACCTCGACGGCGACGGGCAGTTTGAGATTGTGGTGAAGCGCCTGCTGACCTACTACGATGCCGAGGGTAACGTGACAGGCACCAGCGAGGGTGCTGGCGACAGCGACCCGAGGGCTCAGCATATCGCCATCTTCGATGCCTATAAGTTGGACGGCACGTTCATGTGGCGTGTCATGTCGGGGCCTAACATCATTGCTGGCAACTCCATCAACTTTGCCGTGGCCGATCTCGATGGCGACGGCTGCGCTGAGGTGGTGACGAAGACCGGCGAGGGTACCGTCTTTGGCGACGGTTACACCATTCCCGATACCGACGGCGACGGCAAGACCGACTACCGCAGCGTGTGGCCCGCCGGTCACTATACCGGCGACGGTCCCAAGGGCTACGGTGGTCCTGAGTTCTTCTCTGTCATCGATGGTAAGACCGGCAAGGAGCTGGCTCGTGCCAACTTCATCGCCCGCGGCCCCGAAGGTCAGACACCGGCACAGTGGGCCGCAAACTATAAGGACAACGACTGGAAATGGGATCCCCGAAACAACAAGTACTGGTGGAAACTGGCTAACTCATTGCGCTTGGGCGTGGCAGAGTTCACAGGCAAGGGCAAGCAGATATTCCTGGGACGTGGTGTGTACGGACGGACGGTGGTCGAGGGCTGGCAGTACGATGCCACACCCGACGGTGAGTTTGCCTGCAAGCTGACCCGTCTCTGGAAGATCGACACCGACGATGCCGGCGGGCAGAACAAGAACAAGGACGGCAAACCCTACAGTGCCTATGCCAGTCAGGGCAATCACTCCTTTAACGTGGCCGACCTCGATGGCGACGGTCTTGACGAGGTGATGTACGGCTCGTGTGCCTGGGATAACGATGGCACCGGTCTGTGGTCTACGGGCCTGGGACATGGCGATGCCAACCATGTGGGTGTGTTCCAGAAAGACTATTCCGGCCTGCAGGTGTACCACTGCTTAGAGACAGGTGTTACTGAGGTGGCGCTCCACGATGCCAAGACGGGCAGCACCATCTGGGACATCCGTTCTGCTACTGCCGGTGATCAGGGACGTTGCATGGTGGCCGACGTTGACCCCGCCTCGCCGGGCTGTGAGTTCTGGAAATACGGCAACGAACTGTTCACACAGAATGGCAAGGAACTGAAGGATAATGATGGTAACCGTAAAAAGGAAAGTTCGGCCAATGCCGGCATCTGGTTCGATGGCTATCTGAACCGCCAGATGATCAACGAGGGTATCATCCAGAGTTTCTCTCATGGCCGCACCTTCACCATCTACCGTTACGATATTTCGTTTAACAACAGCACCAAGTCCAATCCCGGCTGGTATGGCGATATGCTTGGCGACTGGCGCGAGGAGTTCATCGTGCCCAGTGCCGACAAGTTGACCGACATTAAGGTGTTCTCTACCTGGTATCCCACTGAGCACCGCATACCCTGGCTGATGACCGACCATACATATTATATGCAGTGCATCCATGAGCAGGTGGGCTACAACCAGCCGACCAACGTGGGCTACTACCTGGGTAGCGACCGCAAGAGCGATGCCGAAATATGGGAGGCTGCCGCCAAGGCTGAGGCCGACCGTCTGGCCGCCCGCGAACAGACACTGACCAATGTTCAGCGCGTTAAGACGGTTCAGGCTGATGATGCCTGGTATAACCTCATGGGGCAGAAGGTTGACAGCCCTGCCCGCGGTGGTGTCTACATCCATGGAGGCCGTAAAGTAATGGTGAAATAAAAAAGCAGTTTTATGAAGAGAGTCCTAAGTCTTGTCGGGAGCCTGCTGCTCCTGTCTGTGATGGCTGTCGCCCAGCAGAAAGCCCCGGTGTTTCTGTATGCCGGACAGTCAAATGCCGATGGGCGCGAGTACACCAACAACCTGCCGGCCTATATGACCAACAACGGCAGTCTGCCCTCGTCGCCCTATACCCACTTGAAGTGGGCTAGCATCTGTGGCGCACCGTCTACGAAAACCTTTGGTGTGCGCACCTTCAATGCCAGTGAACGTTTCGCTTTCTGCGATGTCACCAATTACTGGATTGACCAGGCTGCCACCGGCCCGTTCTACGCCATCAAGTGTGCCTATGGCGGAACGGCCATTGCGCCTGATGCGACTGATGCAAAACTGCCCGTCTGGTATGCCGATGCTGAGTGGATGAAGACCCACTATGCCTATAAGGGTGACGACATTACGCAGGCCGCCTACGCCAACTATAACTCGCTGACGAAGAATCTGACCGAAGGCTTCGCCTCGCTGGTCGACGGCACGCTGGCCGCCATCGACGGTGGCTACGATGTCAAAGCCATTCTATGGCATCAGGGCGAGAGCGACCGTAACGCCGCCAGCAGTTACTACCAGAACTTCAAGACCATGATCGCCTTCATGCGGCAGGCTGTCTACGAGAAGACGGGCGATGAAGCCGACTTGTCGCTGCCTTTCATCTTCGGTACTGTCAGCCATCGCAGCAGGCAGTATAATGCCGGTGTCGAGAAGGCACAGTTGCAGGTGGCCAATGAAGACGAGAACGTACACTTCATCGATCTGAGCGATGCCGGTCTGCGTAGCGATAATCTCCACTTCGACGGACCCTGGACGGAGTATCTGGGCAAGCAGATGTACAACAAACTGGTTTCACTGGGCTTGGTTGAGGGTCCTGTTGTGGAAGCTGCTAAGCCCTCGACCGACGGCAGTACCGACATCGAGGTACAGGCAGAGCGCGAGTGGGATTTCACGAAGGCCTGGAGCCAGGAGTCGCTGAGCCAGATAGAGGCTGACGCCAAATGGGCATCCCTCAGCAAGTGGGGCTATCGCTATGGCGGCTCATGGTCGGAACCCACCGAGCTGCAGATCTCTACGGGCTATAAGTTCCCTGAGACGGAAGGCCTCTTCTTCACGGCCAATGCCAACCGTGCCACCATCGACCCGGGCAAGAATATCGGACTTTATGCCGGCGGCATCTACCTCATCGTCCCGAAGGTGAAGCCCGGGCAGTATGTCATGATTGATGCGGTCACCGCCAACCAGTCGTCCCAGCGTGGCATCACCTGCGACACTATGTACGAGCAGTATCTCGACCTGATACAGGGCGGCACAGCCTCCTACAGTCGCCAGAAGAACGTGTGGTGGTATCGCGACACGTTTACAGAGCCTCAGGATATGCATTTCTGCATCATTGGCGGTGGCATCTATATCTATAAGGTGACGGTCAGCGATACGCCTCCCACTACCACGGGTGTCGTCAGTCCAAAGACGCAGAAGAAGGGGGACACCAGTTTTTTTACCTTAGGGGGCACTCCTTTGAAGTGCCCCACACTGCCGGGTATCTATCTCTGCGGTGGTAGAAAGATTGTTGTCAGGTAACGCCTCGTACATATTTGCTGGGCACCACACCGTATTTCGCCTTGAAGCACTTGTTAAAGTAACTGGGGTCCTGGAAGCCCACTTTATAACTCACCTCAGCAACAGTCAGTTCGCCGTCGGCCAGAAGGTCGGCGGCTTTTTGCAGACGAGCTTCCTGCAGGTATTTGTTGGGCGACATACCCGTCATCTCCTTCACCTTGCCGTAGAACTTCGTGCGGCCTATGTTCATCATCTGTGCTAGCAGGTCTACGCTGAAGGTGCTCTCGCCTATATGCTGGGCTGTTAGTATGGCCAGTTTGTCGAGGAACAGTTTGTCGGCCCGGCTTTCAATGATGGGACTCACGTTGTTTGCCGTCTCGGCGGTGGCAGCATCAGCTACTTTCTTGGTGCTGCTCCACTTGATGAGTTGCATGGCACGCGCAATGAGCAGACGGAAATTGCAGGGCTTCACCATGTAGTCGTCGGCCCCGGCGCGATAGGCGCGTATCTGGTGCGCCTCGTCGTCCAGGGCTGTCAGCATGATGACAGGAATGGCGGCGGTGTCAGCTTTGCTTTTCATCTGTGTAACAATGGCATAGCCGTCGGTGTCGGGCAGCATCACATCGCATATCAGCAGGTCGGGGGTGGTGGTCTCAAGGGCTTTGAGGAATGCCTGGCCTGTACCGTAGGTGGCTGTCTGGAAATACTCGCCCACCACGGTGCTTATCTGTTCCATCATGTCAGGGTTGTCTTCTACAATGGCCACGGTCTGCTCGTTGAAGGCCTCGCCCCGCATTTCGCGGATAAGTGCCTCGCTCATGCTGTCCGGCTGTTCTGGCTCCCGGCCTGCCTGGCCTTGGTGCGTCCGGTAATCCTCAGCGGCGTAAGGCTCGTCGGTGGCCGGCAGTCGTAATGTGAAGCGTGAGCCATGGCCTGTCGGCTCGTAATCCAATTGCCCCTTGTGTGCCACGGCCATTTGGCGGGCGGTGTAGAGTCCTATTCCCATGCCTCCCTGGCTGGCATAGCCGCTCATGAAAGGCTTGAAAAGACGTGCTTGCTGTTCGGCGCTGATGCCGGGACCGTTGTCTTCTACCGTCAGCAGCAGCTCTGCCGCTTCTATGTGCAGCCCCACTCTGATGCTGCCGTGTTCCGGCGTGTATTTGACAGCGTTCGACAGCAGGTTGTAGACGATGGTCTCTACCATCTGCTTGTCAAACGGCAGCAGGTGTTTCTTTTCCGAGGGGGTGAAGGTGATGGCTATGTCTTTCTGCTGGGTCATGGTCCAGAAGTCCTGCACCATGTTGCGCACAAAGCCCACAATGTCGGCTTGCTCCACTTGTAGGCGCAGGTTGCCGGTAGTTGCTTTCCTGAATTCCATGAACAGGTTGACCAGCCTTAGCAGTCGGCCGGTACCCCGCTGTGCTGTCTGCAGGGCGGCGCGGTCGTTGCTATTGGTGCTCAGTTTGTCGATGGCTCCCTTGATGATGGCCAGCGGCGTGCGGAACTCGTGGGTGATGTTGGTGAAGAGTTGGGAGCGGAATTCGCTCAGTTGCCGTTCCATCTTCATCTGCTGGTGTATACGGAACCGCTCGCGGGCATTACGATAGACATAGTAGGTTATACCCGCCAGCAGCAGTACATAGGCCAGCCATGCCCAGAGGGTGTTCCACCACGGCTGTCGGATGATTATCTGCAGGGTCTCCTCGTCGTTCCACTTCCCCTCGGCATTCATTGAGCGCAGGTGGAAGGTGTAGTGACCCGGGTGCAGTTCGCTGTAGTCGGCATGGTTGCCGGTGGTGGTGCTCTGCCAGCCGCTTTCCAGTCCCTCCAGGAAGTATTGGAAGGCCGGTCGGCGGTGGCTGTCGTATTCAAAGTCAGAGAAGTAGAGGCGCAGCGAGTTCTGGTTGTGCGCCAGTTCCAGCCTTTCCGTACGGCTCAGAGCCTGATGCAGCAGTCCCAGTTCGAGAACGGATGTGCCGTTGATGTAGAGGTCGGTGATACGTGAGTGCAGTGGTCTGGCATCTGCCAGCAGGGCGTCCGGACTGATGAGGAGCAGTCCGTCAGCGGTGCCTATCAGCAGGCGGCCTTTGCTGTCCGTCGTGGCGCAGTTGTTGTTGCAGGTGTTGCCCTGCGGGGTGCTGGCGAAGCGGTAGGAACTCACCGAATTTGTCTCGGGGTTGATGCGCGACACGCCGTCCTCGGTTCCCACCCAGACATAGCCCCGGCGGTCGATGACGATAGAGGCTACATTGTTGTTGGCCAGTCCCTCGCCGGTGGTGATGACTGTTGCCGGTACTATATTGCCATCGTTGTCAAGCTGGCATTTTACTACACCGCCGCCGGCCGTTCCCACCCATAGTGAACCCTTCCCGTCGCTGCAGATGGTGTGAATCTCGTTGTGGGGAAAGCGCCTGTTCTCAGTGTTGTAGAGTTCCGTCCCCGTGTCTTTGATGCGGTATATGCCGTTGTTGGATGCTACCCATACCGTGCCGTCGTCCGTCGGCTCAAGGTCGTTGATGCGACTGCCGTTGTAGTCTTCATGCAGCATCTGCTTGTACTGCCCCTCATGGTCCATCAGCAGCAGTCCCGCCTTCCATGTCGCCACCCACACACGGCCCGTGGGGTCTTCGGCTATGTGGGTAATCACGTCCGTCGGCAGGTGGTGCAGGCTGTCCGTTGTGGTGTAGTGCCGGCCGTCTATGTAGAGGCCGTCGCCCCAGGTGCCCGTCCATGTGTGGCCGTGACTGTCTCTCAGGTGGGCTGTAATGGGGGCATGCTTCTGGTCAACGACGCTCAGAGGACGGCTCTTGTCCGTCAGGTAGATATGTCCCTGGCGGGTGCCAAACAGCAGTCCTTTTTCCGTCGGCATCATGGCGCTTACGGCGTTGTCCCAGTCGCTCAGCCGCTCTTCCTTCGGCTTTACGTAGTGGGCCTTGGCACTGCTGATGGCCGACAGACAGTAGGCTCCGGCCGCTTCACTCCCTATCCAGACGTTTCCCTGACGGTCGGTCATGGCGCACTGCAGGTAGTCGGAGTGTATCAGCGGGTTGGCGTCGTTGGCACCATAGTGTTGCAATTGTCCGCTCACGGGGCTGTAGACGAAGAGTCCGTTGCCATAGGTGGCTATGAACAGTCGGCCGTCGGCCGTACGGGTGATGTTAAACTTCCGTCCTCTGTTCGTCGAGTAGCGGGCATTGGGAATGAGGTCAAGCGTCTTGACGCTGCCACTGTCAGCAAACAACCACAGATGGCCTGAACTGTTGGCCACGAAGTGATAGCCTGGGCATGTGCCCTGATCCAGCCCGTTGTCCACCTGCCACGCTGCAGGCTTTTCAAATGTCCCGTCGTGCAGGTTCATGGCGTAGGTTCCTTCAGGCGTGAAGAGCATCCAGCGTCCCTGCCATATAAAGCCTACGTTCACCTTGCTCGGACGTTTCATGACGGCAGGCATTCTGATAGTGCCGTTCCCCTTTAACTGCACCTGCCTTAGCTGCGTGTCGTAGACAGCCACCGTGCCGTCGCTGCTCAGAAAGTAGGTCGCCCTGCCGGTGGTGGCGGCGGCTATGATGGTGCCTGCCAGCAGTCTTTCCGGCCTGGTGTCGCGGTGGCCGGCGCGTAGCACGCTGATGCCGTCTGCAGTGGGCAGCCAGATGTTGTGACTGGAGTCCTCCACCACCGTCAGCACGTCATCCGATGCCATGTTACCCAGTGCCTGCCTGAAGTCCTTGGCCCATGGCCGTCCGTCGGTCATGCCGCTGAGCGTGGCTCCCGAGTTATTGCCGTAGAGCACCATGCCCCGTGTCGTCAGCATCAGTTTGCTCTGACGGCGGTATTGGTCGCCGCGTCCCGTCCAGTCTACAAATCGTCCCTCTTTCAGGTTGTAGCAGGCATTCTGATAGGTGGCCGTGTTCAGCCATAGCAGCCCCTGCCGACGGTCGCTGAAAATGCGGCCCACACGTGCTTCTAACCTGTGGCCGCTGTCGCTGGCCATCGATGTGTAGTTGGCGGTGGTAAACCCGTCGTAGCGGCTCAGCCCGTTGTTGGTGGCTATCCAGATGAATCCTTCGTCATCCTGCACCAGGGCGTTGATGGTGTTACCTGCCAGCCCGTCGGCCGTTGTAACCTGCCGGCTGTTCAGGGTGAAACTGTCTGCCCGGCTATAGCAGCAGGCCAATATGCTCAGGAAAAAGGTGATTGTCGTTCTCATAGGCGCATTGTTTGCCAGTGCAAAGATAAACTTTTTTCTGATAAAAAGGCTCATAATAAAAAGTTTTTTCGTAATTTTGCCCCATCATATCAAATTTACAGACTATGAATCTACGAAAACAACTACTGGCTACACTCTTCCTCATTCTTGCAGGCGCAGGTTTTGCCCTGGCAGGCAATGCCGTGTATAATGTTCGAGACTTCGGCGCCAAGGGCGACGGCACGACGCTCGACTCCCCCGCCATCAATGCCGCCATTGAGCAGGCCGTGAAGGATGGTGGCGGACAGGTGCTGCTGCCCGCCGGCACCTATCTCTCTGGCAGCATCCGCCTGAAGTCCAACATCGACCTGCACCTCTCGGCCGGAGCAAAGATACTCGCCGTCAATCCAAAGAAGTATCCCCCTACGGGGGGGACGGAAGGGGGACTCTACGACGAGTCTGAGCCCTTCAATTTCCCCGAATATCAGGATGGCGGCCACACCTATTTCCATAACTCGCTCATCTGGGCCGAGGGGCAGACCAACATCTCCATCACCGGCCATGGCATGATTGACGGCGAGGGGCTCACCAAGAAAGATACCGAGAAGGCCGGTCAGGTGCAGGGCGGCTCCATAGGCACCGGCGACAAGGCCATCGCCCTGAAGCTGTGCCGCCAGGTCACCATCCGCGACATCACCATCTACCGTGGCGGCCATTTCGGCATCATCATGACAGGCTGCGACCTGTCTACCATCGACAACGTCACCATCGACACTAACCGCGACGGCTTCGATATTGACTGCTGTAAGTATATGACCATCACCAACTGCCGCATCAATACCCCGTCCGACGATGCCCTGGTGCTCAAGTCCTCCTATGCCCTGAAGCGGCCTGTGGTGTGCGAGCATATCGCCATCTCCAACTGCAACATCACGGGCTATAAGTGCGGTACCCTGCTCGACGGCACCTACGTGCCCGAGCCGGTAGGGTGGGTGTGTGGCCGCTTCAAGCTGGGCACCGAGAGCAACGGCGGCTACCGCAACATCTCGCTCACCAACTCTACGTTCATGTACTCCAGCGGCCTGGCCTTCGAGGAGGTTGACCAGGGGCGGATGGAGAACATCGTGGTGTCGAACATCACCATGAGCCACGTCCACCATTATCCTATCTATATCACCACCGGTTGCCGCAACCGTGGCCCGAAGGAGGTGACACAGCCGTCCAGTGCCCGCGACATCCAGATTTCCAACGTCATTGCCGACGACTGCGACTCGCTCTGCAGCATCATCGTCACCGGCATGAGCGACGAGCCCGTCCGCAACGTGTGGCTCAGCAACATCCGCCTCTACTTCCGTGGTGGCGGCACCCGCGACCTGGTCAACAAGCAGTACCGCGAGCAGGGCACGAACTACCCGGAACCGAAGTTCGCCGGGTGGACTCCCGCCTACGGTCTCTATGCCCGCCATGTCGAGGGGCTCCATGTCAACGATGTCACCTTCCGTTACCAACGTCCCGACTATCGTCCTGCCGTTGTGCTCGACGATGTTCATGGTGCCACCCTCCGTGTCGTCGATGCGCCAACTGAGCAAGGCGTCGACAAGGTGGTGCAGTTCCGTTCCAACGACGTTGCCATTTACGAATAAGCTAACAATCGTATTTTTATGTTACAGATAGAGATTGACAGCGGCAGCGGCTTCTGCTTCGGCGTCACCACAGCCATCAAGAAGGCCGAGGAGGAATTGGCACGGGGCGAGACTCTCTACTGCCTCGGCGACATCGTCCACAACTCCATGGAGTGCGAGCGGCTGCGTAAGATGGGCCTCGTCACCATTGACCACGAGCAGATGAGTCGGCTGCACAACGTCAAAGTGCTGTTGCGGGCTCATGGCGAGCCCCCCGCTACCTACGAGATGGCCCGCCGTAACAACATCGAGATTATCGATGCCACCTGTCCCGTGGTGCTCCAGTTGCAGAAGCGCATCAAGACGCAGTATCTGTCGGGCAGCGAGGAGGGAGGAGCGAGGAACGATGAGGCTCAGATTGTCATCTTCGGCAAGAAAGGCCATGCCGAGGTGCTGGGACTGGTAGGCCAGACGCAGGGCGAAGCTATCGTCATCGAGAGTTTCGACGAGGTAAGGCGCCTCGACTTCAGCCGCGACATCTGCCTCTATTCACAGACCACCAAGTCGCTCGACGAGTTCCACCGCATCATCGACTACATCCAGCAGCATATCGCCCCTACAGCCACCTTCCGCTCCTTCGACACCATCTGCCGCTCCGTGGCTAACCGCATGCCCAGCATCTCGCAGTTCGCCTCACGCCACGACCTCATACTCTTCGTCTGCGGGCGCAAGAGCAGCAACGGCCGCGTGCTCTACAACGAGTGCCTGCGCGTCAACCCCAACACCCACCTCATTGAGGGCCCCGAGGAGATATTGCCCGCATGGCTCGACGGTGTAGAGACCGTGGGCATCTGCGGTGCCACATCCACGCCCAAATGGCTCATGGAGCAGTGCCGCGACGCCATCAGCCTTTAGCCGCTTTCATATCAGCTGCCATAGGCATCTGCATATCTTCTTCATCTGGTTTCGGATAGGGGATGGCTTTTGCCCCATGATCCTGTAGCCAGATGTGATTCAGAGTAAAAGCGATAGAGTCGAGCGTCTCTTCACGTTTGGCGGGTTTCAGTTCGCACTCCCAAACGGTGATGCAGTGCCAACCCATCTTGGCTAACTCGCGCTGCTCTTCGCGGTCACGCTCTTTGTTCCTGCGAATCTTTGCCACCCAGAACTCCCTGTTCGTCTTAGGAATCTTGCAGCAGTCACTATTCTCAATCGTAAATTGTAAATCGTCAAATTGTAAATTCACATGGTGCCCATGCCAGAAGCATCCATTCACAAAGATGCAAGTACGATACTTCCTCAGAACCAAGTCCGGATGTCCTGGCAGCCGTTTGTGGTTCAGCCTATACCTGAACCCGCGCTTCCACAGACCACGCCGCACAATCATCTCCGGCTTGGTGTCCTTCGACCGGATGGCAGCCATGTTCTTATGGCGCTGTTGTGCTGTGAGCCTATCCATTTTACTTCAGTGTGACGTTAGCCAAGTCCTCAGCAAAGCCATTCAAGTCAAGGCATTGCGCCCTCGCAATCCGTTTAGCCGCCGTCTCCGGACTATAATCAGCATAAGGAGCCAACACCAGCAGGAAACCCTCAGAGCACCCCGTCAAATCCCTCCCTGACGGGTAGACAAACTTCCCGTCGAGTCCTCTGTTGACGATGTGTATCAACGGCAGTTTCTCCTTGTAACAGGCATCATATACAGCCTTTTCCGCAGTTGAGATGAAAGGAGATATCAGCACCGTTCCCCGTCGTGCTTCTTCCAGATATGTTGCCACCTCCGTTTCTATCTGCTCTTCGGTCAGATTCCGATGGCAGCGAACTTGAAGCCGCTCTGGGAAAGTCACCAAAAACGTGTTCCCAACTGCGGTATATTGATGCCCCTTCTTTCCCGCCTTGAAATCATATACCTTGCGTAGTCGATTTGTGAAATGTGTTTTGAGCCAAAGCCGCCTCGGGTTGTCGTCAAGATATTTTATCCATGTCTGTAATTGTCCTTTCCGAAACAAAATGCGATCGTTGAATCCACTTGAGAAGAGTGAAGGTTTCTCCGAACTGAAGTACAGAGAACATAACGAAGAGTCATTCCATAGTGCATGCGTACAGTCGCTCTTCCATGCGGCAACAATCTTCCCCAACGGATAATCCTTTGGCAGTGAGTCGCGAACATATAAGATACCATGAAAATGGTCAGGCATAATCTGATAATGAAGCACCTGGACGCGGCAACCAGTCTTCTTGGTCACCTCTGCTGCCGTCTTCCGAAACGCCTCTGCCACATGTTTCCCTAGGTCTGTCGGTTCTATCACAGCTGTACCTGGACTATCGCCCACAAGCGTTCCCAAAATCCGCTTGCGGTCTGTCGTGGTCACTGTAATAAGATAGATACATGCTGATGTATAGCTATGCATCTCCATCCGCCTCAGCCTATTATGTTTGACAGGAGCCTTTACCATTTCTTTTGTTTCTTTTTCGTCGTTCTTCGTTCCGCTCATGTTCGTTAGTCCGGTTCGTTTTTTTCGTTCGTCCGGTTCGTTTTTCGTTCGTCCAGTTCGTTGCACTTCAGTGCAACGCAAGAACATCTTTCTTTACTTCACGCTTGCAAAGATACGAAAAGAATTGATAATGGCAAAAGAAATCTCAATCAAAACAGCGATTCGGGAGATTGAGTGTTGTCGAGTGTTGACAATTTCCGATACTCCTTCATCTCAGAACAACGATGGAAGATTGGAGAGTAGTCTATCCTTAATTCCGCAGTACTTTGGTTTAACAATCTTTATAAGTACCTGAGCAACAAAAAGTTGCCCAGGATTTTGTCATGTTGGAAATTTCACTTACCTTAGTGCTGAAAAAACAAAGCAACTGAATTTCATTAATGACATGACAAAGGTACAGCCCTTGCTGCTCGTGCCTGGCTTTGCAGAATAGCGGTTTTGATGACATCTACCGCGTTTTGATATTTTCTTATTTCACTCATTGTTCTTGCAATTTAGGCGTTACCACCTGCTTTGTCTCTATCACTTATAATCGTAGTTTTTGTGCCACAAAGCTACGGTTAAGCGAGTGCAAAGAAACTTGTATCATTTGCCGAGCGTGAGTAGCTTCGCAAGTTCTTTGCAAAGATAGTGAATTAATTTCAATTTCTCGCATTTTTGATTAAAAACTCATAGTAAATCATTCGTTTTTATGTTTTTAGGTCAAAAAGGTGCCAAAAAAGGACTGACAGTCTTTAGTTTATACAGGAAAAAATCGTTTAAAGGGTGACAGGGTGGCAGAAGGCCGATGTGCAGGGCGTTTGCACCCTTTTTTGAGGGTGCCAGGGGTGACAGAAGGGTGACAGGATGGCAGGATGCGAGGGTGCGAGGAGTTAGGATTCTCGAGAGAATTGAAGCGCCAGAAGGCTATTTACAAAGCTAAAGCGGCTGTTTGCACTTGAATTCTCGAGAGAATTTGAGTGAAAGCTGGCACGATATTTGCTTCTACCGCTGGGATAGCCGCAAGAGGCGGCTTCTGAAAAGCATACTAAGCTGAGTGTTTAACTAAAAAAAGACTATGAAAGAGACAAACAAGGTGCTGATGAGGTATTTGTACCGTCAGGAGTGGAGAGAGAAGTACGTGACGCTGAAGGATGTGGCCGACTGGACAGCCAGCGGCCGCTACATGAAGCGTGTGCGTGCAGTGAGGAATCTGGAAGAGATAGCCAGTGCGGGAGGGATGGCCAGCGGAGTGATGGCCGCCGAGGAGCTGCCGAAGGTGATGCCGTCGGCAGGCGAGAAGGGCGCCTGTACCGGACTGGTGCTGCTGTCGCTGCGTGTAGAGGAGGGGCAGGAGGTGCTGGAACGGCTGCGCCAGCGCGTGAACCTGTGGCCTCAGACCCTGCTGTCGTTCGTTGGCAGCAGCGGACGGTCGCTGAAGGTGCTCGTGGCCTACGAGCTGACAGGCGGCGGGCTGCCTGAGGGCGACGAACGGGTGGCTTTGTTCCGGCAGTACGCCTACCGGCGGGCAGCCGACTATGCGCTGGCTTCGACGGGGTTCAGGGCTGAGGAGGTGGAGCCCGACGGCACCGAGGGCTTCCGCGTGAGTTATGATGAACACACGTTTCTGAATACTGCCGTACAGCCCGTGCTGATGGACCAGCCCACGCAGCCGCTGACGGACATGACGGCCCCCATCGTCAGCCGCCCCGCCGAGGTGACGCTCGATGCTGAGGTGCTGCCGGGCTATACGCGGCGCGAGATGGACGCCACGAAGTTCAACTTCCTGTGCCGTGAGCTGGCGTTTGATGGTCAGCAGGCACCGGAGGACTACCTGCTGCGGCTGGCCACGGAATGCCGCAAGGCCGGCATCGACCAGGAACTGGCCACGAAGCTGACGCTGCAGCTCGATGATAACTACCTGAAGGACACGCTGGTACGCACGACGTTTGAGAACGCCTACCAGCAGCACCGTCTCGGCATGCAGAACCCTATAGAGCGGTCGCTGATGCACCAGCTGCTGATGGAGAGCTTCCTGAAGCGCCGCTACATGTTCCGCCGCAACCGTGTGACGGGCGACGTAGAGGTGCAGGAGAAATACCGCTACCAGCTGTGGTGGAAACCGCTGACCGACGAGGTGCGCAACGCCATCAACAACGCCGCCATCCGTGAGGGCATCAAGGTGTGGCCTCAGGACTTGGAGCGCATTGTCAACACCGACCTCATAACTACCTACGACCCTGTGCGCGACTGGCTTGACGCACTGCCCCGCTGGGACGGCCGCGACCGCCTGGGCGAGCTGGCCGACCGCGTGCCGACGGCGACACCGGGCTGGCGCGACGACTTCAAGGTGTGGATGCGCTCCATGGTGAGCCAGTGGCAGACGGGACGGAACGCCATGTACGGCGCACAGATGGTGCTGATGCTCGTCGGCGGGCAGGGCACGCGCAAGTCCACGTTCATGCGGATGCTCCTTCCGAGGGAACTGACGGCCTTCTACATCGACCGCATCGACTTTGCCAACAAGAAAGAAGCCCTGAGGGCCCTGAGCCGCTTCCTGCTCATCAACATCGACGAGTACGACCAGATTTCGCGTGCGCAGACGGCCTTCCTGAAGCACCTCATACAGCGCAGCGACGTGAAGGAGCGCAAGATGTACAGCACCACCTTCGAGCAGCAGCAGCGCTACGCCGCCTTCTGTGCCACCACCAACTCGCTGGTGCCGCTGAAGGACGAGACGGGCAGCCGCCGCTATATGGTGGTGGAGGTGACGGGCACCATTGACACGGATACTGCCGACGACAAGACGATAGACTACAAGCAGCTGTATGCCCAGATAGTCAGCGAGATAGCCGCCGGCGAGGACTATGCGTTTACGGGCGACCGCGAGCGCCGCATACAGGAGCGCAATACCGACTATTACGAAACGCCCAACGTGGTGGCCGTGTTCCAGGACCACTACCGCCGTCCGCAGGCAGGCGACGAGGTGCTGTGGCTCAGCCCCACGCAGATTCTGCAGCAGATGAAGGACGAACGGAAAATCAACCTGGTGTCGCAGTCGAACGCCACACTGCTGGGTAATTACCTGTCGCGCAACGGGTTCCAGAAGGGTAGGGGTGACTACCGCCGCTGCTACGGCGTGGCCAGGAAATAAAAATTCCTGTCACCCTTCTGTCACCCCTGACACCCTCTGAAAAGGGTGCAAACGCCCTGTACATCGGCGTTTTGTCACCCTGTCACCCTTAAACACAAAAATTCTATATAGAGAGATGAAATACAAACTGACCAAAGAAACCAAACCGCGCCTGGCGACATTCGGTAAGTACAAAGCCACTGCCGTACACGGCGATACCGTTGACACGCGGCAGATACTGAAGGAGGTGTCGCGTCGCAACGGCTTCTCCATAGGCGAACTGACCACGGCCATGATGGGCCTGTCGGATGTTATCAACGAACACCTGAGGCGGGGCGACAAGGTGCGCCTCGACAAGTGGGGACTGATGAAACTTGAGATAGAGAGCGACAAGGTGGACACCCCCGAGGAGTTCCGCGCCAGCAAGCACATCCGAGGGGTGCGGCTCCACTTCCTGCCGGAAAGCACCGGTGGCCATCCTGACCTGTACAAGGACATCCGCTTTGAGCGTGAACGGCAGAGGTAATATGCAAGACATGGTGACCTCCCCTTATAAAACCTGAGAAATGAGCATCGTGAGGGAAAAAAGCACGGAATGATTTGTTTCTCACCTCGTTTTTTCGTACCTTTGGTTTCGCCGAAGTTACTGGCACTCGGAAAAGCAAAAGAAAAAGCCCGTTTTTCTTTTGCTTTTCTCTCGTTTTTTCGTAACTTTGCACCGCTTTTTCGCGATGGAAATAAAGGAATTATGTTTGCAATATGCCAAGCGGCCGCAGGTGAAGGCCCTGGCAAAGACAGTAGAGAATGCAGCCGAGCGCCGCATTTCGGTTGAGGGATTGCTGGCATCGGGCGCACCGCTGGTGTTTGGCGCGTTGGCCACACAGTGCCCGGCGACCATCCTCTTTGTACTGCAGGATGTAGAGGAGGCAGGCTACTTCTACCACGACCTGACACAGCTGATGGGTGACGACCGCGTGCTCTTCTTCCCGTCGAGCTACCGGCGCTCGGTGAAGTACGCCCAGCGCGATGCCGCCAACGAGATACTGCGCACAGAGACGCTGTCGCGGCTGGCTGCCGGCACGACGGACGGCCTGTACGTGGTGACATACCCCGAGGCGGTGGCCGAGATGGTGGTGACGAAGAAACGCTTAGACAGCCGCACGCTGACGCTGACAACAGGACAGACGGTGAGCACGGACAGCATAGAGCAGACGCTGCAGGAGCTGGGCTTCCGCGAGGTGGACTACGTGTATGAGCCGGGGCAGTATGCGCTGCGCGGCTCTATCTTCGACGTGTTCAGCTACAGCAGCGAGTTCCCCTTCCGCATCGACTTCTTCGGCGACGAGATAGACAGCATACGCACCTTTGAGGTGGAGAACCAGCTGTCGAAGGACCGCCGTGAAAGGGTGGACATCGTGCCGGAGCTGGCCGAGATGGCCGAGGATAAGGAGTCGCTGCTGCTGTTCCTGCCCGAGGGGACGCTGCTGGCCTTCAAGGACTACGGCTACGTGGCCGACGCCATCAGCCGTACCTATATGGAGGGCTTTTCGCGGCAGGCGGTGACGGAGCGCATGGAGGAGGCTGCCACGGAGATGGAGCAGCACGAGATAGAGCAGATGCTGCGCCGCGAGTGCCAACTGATTACGGGGGCACAGTTCAAGGAGGAGGCAGAGCGCTTCAGGCATATCTACCTCACAGCGAGAAACGAGGCGGCGAAGGGTGCCGCGAAGATAGTGTTCCATACGAAGGCGCAGCCGCTGTTCCACAAGAACTTCGACCTGCTGGCTCAGACGCTGGAGGACTACCTGCTCAGGGGCTACCAGCTGTACATACTGGCTGACAGCAAGAAGCAGCAGGAGCGCTTGAAGGACATCTTTGCCGAGAGGCGGCAGGACATCAGCTTCGTGCCCGTGGACAAGACGCTGCACGAGGGACTGATTGACGACGACGCACGGGCCTGTCTGCTGACGGACCACCAGATATTTGACCGTTTCCATAAGTACAACCTGAAGAGCGACAAGGCCCGCACGGGCAAGGTGGCCCTGACGCTGAAGGAGATTCAGCAGTTTGAGATTGGCGACTTCGTGGTGCATATAGACCACGGCGTGGGGAAGTTCGGCGGACTGGTAAGGATGCCCGTCAACAACCCTGCCGGGGGCGGCCGCGAGGGGGCTTACCAGGAGATGATCAAGATAACCTACCAGCGGGGCGACAGCATCTACGTGTCGATACACTCGCTGTACAAGGTGTCGAAATACAAGTCGCAGGACGGCGGCGAGGCACCGCGCCTCTCGACCCTGGGCACGGGCCAGTGGGAACGGCTGAAGGAGCGCACGAAGCAGCACATCAAGGATATTGCACGCGACCTGATAAAACTCTATGCCAAGCGCCGCCGCGAGAAGGGGTTTGCCTTCAGCCACGACAGCTACCTGCAGCACGAGCTGGAGGCCTCGTTCCTGTATGAGGACACCCCCGACCAGCTGAAGGCCACGCAGGACGTGAAGGCCGACATGGAGCAGGCACGGCCCATGGACCGACTGGTATGCGGCGACGTGGGCTTCGGCAAGACGGAGGTGGCGGTGCGGGCGGCTTTCAAGGCGGCCTGCGACGGCAAGCAGGTGGCGGTGATGGTGCCGACGACGGTGCTGGCCTACCAGCATTTCCACACCTTCAGCGGACGTCTGAAGGACATGCCCGTAAGGGTGGACTACCTGACGCGGGCCCGCAGCACGAAGCAGACGAAGGAGGTACTGAAGGACCTGGAGGACGGTAAGATAGACATTATTATAGGTACGCACAAGCTGATTGGCAAGACGGTGAAGTTCAAGGACCTGGGACTGCTCATCATTGACGAGGAGCAGAAGTTCGGCGTATCGACCAAAGAAAAACTGCGGCAGATGAAGACCAACGTCGACACGCTGACGATGTCGGCAACGCCCATACCGCGTACCCTGCAGTTCTCGCTGGTGGGGGCCCGCGACCTGAGTGTGATACAGACGCCGCCGCCCAACCGCTATCCCATACAGACGGAGATACACACCTTTGGCGCCGAGATTATTGCCGACGCCATTAACTTCGAGATGTCGCGCAACGGACAGGTGTACTTCGTGAACAACCGCATCAGCGACCTGACGCACATTGCAGAGATGATACATAAGTACGTGCCCGACGCCCGCGTGGCCATAGGACACGGACAGATGAAGCCCGAGGACCTGGAGCGGATTATCCTCGACTTCTCGAACTACGACTACGACGTGCTGCTGTCGACCACCATCGTGGAGAACGGCATTGACATTCCCAATGCCAACACCATCATCATCAACGGGGCACATTACTTCGGACTCTCAGACCTGCACCAGATGCGCGGTCGCGTGGGACGCGGCAACCGCAAGGCTTTCTGCTACCTGCTGGCACCGCCCCTGGCAGCCCTGCCGCCTGACAGCCGCCGGCGCTTAGAGGCGCTGGAGAACTTCAGCGACCTGGGCTCGGGCATCAACATCGCCATGCAGGACCTGGACATACGCGGTGCCGGCAACATGCTGGGCAGCGAGCAGTCGGGCTTCATCAGCGACCTGGGCTATGAGACGTACCAGAAGATTCTCAATGAGGCGATGGCGGAGTTGAGAAACGAAAGAGAGACCCACCCCCGCCCCCTCCCTGAGAGGGAGGGGAGTGAATACCCTGCAAAATCAGGTGCTCATAGTAATGACGCCCCTCCCTATAGGGAGGGGATGGGGGAGGGTCTTTTCGTCTCCGACTGCACCCTGGAGAGCGACCTGGAGATGTACTTCCCCGACCAGTATGTGCCCAGCGACTCGGAGCGCATGCTGCTCTACCGCGAGCTGGACAACCTGCGCAACGACCAGGAGGTGGAGGCTTACCGTCAGCGTCTGCTGGACCGCTTCGGAACGCTGCCGGCGGTGGCCGAGGAGCTGATACGCGTGGTGCCCCTGAGGCGCTACGGCAAGCTGCTGGGCTGCGAGAAGATTATGTTGAAGCAGGGACGTATGTTCCTCTATTTCGTGAGCAATGCCAACAGTCCGTTCTACCAGAGCGAGGCCTTCGGACGGGTGCTCGACTACATAGGCCGCAACGTGCGCCGCTGTAACCTGCGCGAACAGAACGGTCGGCGGTCGATGACCATCAACGAGGTGCCGACGGTAGAAACGGCTGTAGGCGTATTAAAGGAAATAGCGGAAAATTAGTTGCTGGGTTTCTCGGTGGCGGCGTAGCTGACGTTGAGGGCGTACGACTGGCGCAGGGCCTGCTTCACCTTGTTGATGATAGCCATGGGCACGTCGCGGTCGGCCTTGATGCTCACCGTCATGCGCTCCTGGTCTTCAGGCGACATGCGGCGCCGCTCGGCCTCAATATAGCTGGCTATGTCGGCGGTGGTGGCTATCTGGTTGTTCAGCTGAATCTCGTATTGGTCGGCAACCCCGTCAACGGTTGTGGGGTGGCCGATGTAGATGTTGACGACTGACCCCTTGTGCAACTGCTTCTCTACCTCCGTGCCCTCGGGCACCTGATAGCGCACCTTCAGCTCCACGTCGCGCATGTGGGTGACAATCATAAAGAAGAACAGGACGGTGAAGATGAGGTCGGGCAGCGAGGCCATGTTCAACTCAGGCACGCTGTGGTCAGGACGGCGGAAACGGCGGCGGATCATGGCGCAACGCCTCCTTTCTCGCCTTCCTCAACCAGCTCGCTGACGCGTGGCTGGCACTTGAGCGGGCGGTAGGCGGCCACCAGCGTGTTCTGTAGCTGGAAGTAGGCATCGTAGGTGGCCTGCGGGCTGACCTTGAGGGCCACCACGCGGCGGTGGGGGCTGACGGCTGCAAACTGCTCTACGCGCTGCTGCAACTCTGCGGTGGTGACGGCCTCGCCCTCCAGCGTCAGTTCGCCGGCAGCGCTCAGTTCCACGGTGATGATGTCCTCGCGCTGGATGTCGGCCACCTGCTCGTCGGGCTGGGGTGGGGGAGGCAGCTGGCGGCGCAGTCCCTTGCCGGCATCCATGGACGACGTGACCAGGAAGAATATCAACAGCATGAACGAGATGTCGGCTGTCGACGACGTGTTCAGCGACGGAACTTCGCTATGGCGACGATGACGGAACATACGCTAATGAGTATCACGGTGGAGTATATGAACATATCGGTGAGCCGCAGCCAGAAGGCTTCGGTGAAGGGGCGGCCGTTGGAGATGACGGGCTGCGACGCCCCCAGCAGGTATGACAGCAGCAGTACGAGAAAGACACCACCGGCAGTGACGTAGCCCGTTGCCGACGTGTAGCGTGCTGCTATGGGGTCGACGGCCGGTTCGTGGGTGCGTATGCCGTTGACCGCCGACCAGACGGCGGCAGCGACGGTGGCTGCCAGCAGCAGATAGACCAGCCAGAGTACCAGGTCGATGAAAAATGAACTGTCGGTCATTGGGCCTTGTGCTTCATGATGATGTCGAGCAGCGTGACCACCGACTCTTCCATCTGCGATGTCAGGTGCTCAATCTTGGAGGTGATGTAACTGTAGAACAGCTGGAGGATGAGGGCCACGACAATACCGAAGATGGTGGTGATGAGGGCCACCTTCATGCCGGAGGCCACGATGGTGGGACCGATGTCGCCGGCCATCTGTATCTGCTCGAAGGCCATGACCATGCCGATGACGGTGCCGAGGAAGCCTAAGGACGGGGCCATGGCGATGAACAGCTTAATCCACGAGGTGCCCTTCTCCAGCTTGGCCGTCTGCACGGAGCCGTAGCTGTAGATGCTGCGCTCAATGTCGTCCATCTTCT
>CAMYZO010000032.1 GCA_947303855.1 uncultured Prevotellaceae bacterium | reverse complement strand
ACCATGCCCTTCTTGCCGGAGCGCACAGTGCCGCTCGACGAGCACGACACGTCGTACTTCGCCGACTCTGCGAGTATCCGCAGCCGTTCCATCGTATTCTCTGTCACCATAGTTGCGTGTGCGCGATAACATTTCTAAAAGAATTGCAGGATGTGATAAAGTCCAAATGCTCTGCCGTCATATTCCAAGTTGTTCTTAACGGCTGCAAATTTACAAAACATTTCCCATTTCATCAACATTTTTTCTTCCTTTTTCTTTTGTTATTCGATAAAAAGCCTTATCCTTGCAGCGTGCTCTTGCATAAGCGACCTTAAAGGGGCGAGCGCTTCGGAGCACGACATTTTAGTAGAAAAAACCGCAAATAATGTTCGGTTATTTGCAGTTTTTTCATATCTTTGCGCCACCAATGTTTAGAATAAATGATTTCTCTATGCTTAAAAAGCTTATTTGCCTGTTAGTTGTAGTACTGGCTCTGACCTCTTGCTTAGAGAGTGAGAACCCTTACAAGATAGCGGTGGCGCAATGCTCTAAGGGGCCGTGGCGTGAGAAGGTTAACAAGGAGATGCTTGCTGCCCAGCATTTGTATGAACACGATGTGAAGGTGACCATAGCAAACTCATTCGACTCCCCCGAATTACAGGCCCGCCAGATTGACAGTCTTGCAAAAACAGGCATTGACCTGATGGTGGTAGCGCCATACGAAGATATACAGATTATCAATGATGCCATTGCGCGGGTACTTAAAGCCGGCATCCCGGTTGTAAGCTTTGACCGTAAGACCAGCGCCGACTATACGGCCTTTATTGGAGGAAACAATGTTGAGGCAGGCTTGATTGTGGGGCAATACATTGCGTCTGTATCAAGAGGCGAGCGGCCGCTCGTCATGGAAATAACGGGACTGTTAAGCAGCACCCCGGCCTTGGAGCGTCATATAGGTTTTGAAAAGGCCATGAAAGCGTTTCCAGAGGCAGAGTATATCTGCAGGAAGAGCGACTGGTCAAGTGACAGCTCCTGTTATTATGCTACCCAGCTGATAGATTCGCTACGCCGATACGATAACGGGCGACTGGATAAGACTTATATATTCTGCCACAACGATGGTATGGCTACTGGGGTTTATAAGGCCGTGGTAGAGCAAAATGTTGAGGGACGCGTCAAAATACTGGGTATTGACGGTATGCCTGCTGAAGGGCTGGAGTATGTTAAGTTCGGTCATCAGGTGGCTACCTATCACTATCCCACCCATGGTGAAAAGATTATCAGGCTGGCTCTTGACATTCTTACGGGTAAACCCTATGAGCGCGAGAATCCGCTGTTAGGTTTTGTCGTAACTCCCGACAATGTGGACTTGGTTACCACAGAGTCGGTAGAGCTGATGAGGCAGAACGACCACATGGTGACGATACATGACAAATTGGAAGCTTACTTCGGACTTTATAACACTCAGCACAAGGTACTAATTGGTAGTTTCATCGCTATCATCCTATTGGTAGTGGCATTTGTCATGATGTGGCGGGCTTATATCCAGACACGTAAGGCCATCCGTCAGCGACAGACGCTGAACGAGGAGGAGACACTGTTCTACACCAATGCCGACAGCCGCACGCTGACCCAGGTCTTTGAGACACCGAAGAACGAGTTGCCTGCTCCAAAATCTCAGAACACCATCTTCGCCGAGAAGCTCAACGAGGCTATCCGCAAAAACATGAGTAATCCCAACCTGAAGATGGACGATTTGGGCGAAGAGATAGGCCTGAGTCGCGTACAACTATATAGAAAGGTGAAGTCAATAACTGGTCTTGCGCCATTGGAACTGCTCCGAAAGATACGGCTCCAGCAAGGCTATGTGCTGCTGACAACAACCAACAAGACAATAGGAGAAATCGCCTTTGAAGTGGGTTTTAACACCCCGGGATACTTTTCTAAATGTTTCAAGGAGCAATATGGCAAGCTGCCGGGCGAGCTTCGCGCTCATGAAGAAAGTGAATAATGAACAAAGAATTGCGTTAAAGAAAAAAAACTTTGTTATAACCGATTGTTTCATGTAACATAATTCCTAATGGCTGAACGATAATTGACATTCGTTCAGCCTTTCTTTTAATACTTTTGCGAAAAATAACAGGAACAATTGTATTAACTTAAAACAAAAAAACGCAAATGAAACATCTCAAACGAATGCTTCTGAGCACACTGCTCATCTTTGCAAGTACAATAATGTACGCGCAAACAGAGATTTCGGGCACGGTGGTCGACGAGACAGGTGAGGCTGTCATCGGCGCTACCGTGAAGGAGAAGGACACATCGAACGGTACGGTGACCGATTTTGACGGAAACTTCAAACTGAAGGTGAAGGCCGGAGCCATGCTCGTGGTCACCTACATCGGCTATGACCCTGTGGAGGCGGTTGCAGCTCCTGGCATGAAGATTCAGCTAAAGGAAGACCAGCTGCTGCTGAACGAGGTGGTGGTGACGGGCTATACCACCCAGCGCAAGGCCGACCTGACGGGTGCCATCTCGACGGTGAGCCCCTCGGACCTGGCAAAGCAGAACGAGAACAACCCCATCAAGGCTATGCAGGGTCGTGTGCCAGGCATGAATATTCAGGCTGACGGTAATCCCTCAGGTTCTGCCAGCGTCCGCATTCGTGGTGTCGGCACGCTGAACGACAACGATCCGCTGTACATCATCGACGGCGTACCCACAAAGGCAGGCATGCATGAGCTGAACGGTAACGACATCGAGTCGATACAGGTGCTGAAGGATGCTGCCTCGGCCTCTATCTACGGTTCACGCGCTGCCAACGGTGTGATTATCATCACCACCAAGAAGGGCAAGGAAGGCACCATCAAGGTGAACTTCGACGCCAGTGTGGCAGCCTCGTTCTATACCAATAAGATTGAGACGATGAATGCCTCGGAGTGGGGACGCGCCTACTGGCAGGCTAACGTGAACGACGGACTGAACCCCAACAACAACAATCTGGGCTACAACTTCGACTGGGGCTACGACCAGCAGGGCAACCCCGTGCTGAACAAGCTGACGATGAATATGTTCCTCGATGAGAATGCCTCCGTACGTACAGGCGACACCGACTGGTTCGACGAGATTACCCGCACGGGTATCGTCCAGCAGTACAACCTCTCGGTGAGCAACGGCTCGGAGCGTGGCCACTCGTTCTTCTCGATAGGCTACTACGACAATAAGGGTACTATCAAGGAGAGCCAGTTCAACCGCCTCTCGGCACGTGCCAACAGCGAATACAAGCTTTTCGACGGCCTGGTGAGCATTGGCGAGAACTTCACGATGAACCGCACGCAGGGCACCGATGCTCCCGGCGGCATTCTGGAGAATGCGCTGGAGTTCAACCCCAACTTCCCCATCTATGCTGAGAACGGTGAGTTTGCACAGGCCCTCGGCGCTTATTCGGAGCGCGAGAATCCGCTGAGCCTGCTATATAATAATAAGGATAACAAGTACACCCAGTGGCGCTCCTTCGGCGATGTCCACCTGAGCATCACGCCGCTGAAGGACTTTACGATTCGCACCACACTGGGTATGGACTATAGCCAGAAGCAGCAGCGCTTCTTCACCTACCCCATTGCCAATGGTAAGGTGATGCGCACGGAGACGGCTGCCGAGAGCAAGCAGGAGCACTGGATGCGCTGGATGTGGAACGCCATTGCCACCTACAACCTGGAGGTAGGTCTTCATCGCGGCGACGCCATGATTGGTATGGAGGTGAACCGTCAGGACTATAACTGGAACAGTGCCAAGCGCTACGAGCAGAGCATCCTCAACACCGACTACATGTGGCCGTCGGCCGGCTCTGGGCGTCAGCTGGCCGAAGGCTCTGGCGACGGCTTCTCATTGGTGTCGTTCTTCGGAAAGGTGAACTACACGTATAACGAGAAGTATCTGGCTTCGCTGACCATTCGTCGTGACGGTTCGAGCCGCTTCGGCACCAACAAACAGTATGGTACGTTCCCCTCGGCCAGTGCCGGCTGGAGAGTCAGCGAAGAGAAGTTCATGAAGGACTTCAAATGGCTTGACAACCTGAAGCTGCGCTACTCTTGGGGACAGACGGGTAATCAGGAAATCTCGAATACCGCCCGTTACACCCTTTACAAGGCCGTGGTCTCTACGGGCCTCTGGGGAAGCGGTCAGGCTGGCACCTCCTACGACATTGCCGGCAGCAACGGCGGCTATGCCCTTGACAACGGCTACGTGCGTACACAGCGTGGCAACGAGGATATCAAATGGGAGACAACCACCCAGCATAACATCGGCATTGACTTCGCCCTGCATCATAACGAGATTTACGGTAGCTTCGACTGGTTCCACAAGCTGACCAGCGACATCCTGCTGCCGATGGAGGGTATCGGTGCCATGGGTGAGGGTGCCTCGCAGTGGATCAATGCTGGTGAGATGAAGAACACCGGCTGGGAACTGTCGGTGGGCTATCGCCACACGCTGGCCAACGGCCTGTCATGGGACATCAACGGCAATGTCAGCCGCTACTCTAACGAAATAACAAAGCTGCCGGCAACGGTGGCTGCCAACGGCAAGTTCGGCGGCAACGGCGTGAAGAGCGTCATTGGTCATCCCATGGGGGCTCAGGTAGGCTATCTGGCTGACGGCATCTTCAAGAGTCAGGAAGAGATTGACAACCATGCCGTGCAGGAAGGTGCTGCCCTTGGACGCATCCGCTATATAGACCTGAACGGCGACGGCATGATTACTGAGGCCGACCAGGACTGGATTTACGATCCGACGCCCGACTTCTCATGGGGCTTGAACGTCTATCTGGAGTACAAGAACTTCGACTTCACCATGTTCTGGCAGGGTGTGCAGGGCGTGGATGTTGACTGCCGGGGATTTAAGTCGCAGACCGACTTCTGGGCCAACAACAATATCAACGTGCCTTACCTGAACAAGGGCGTACGTGTGCTCGACGCTTGGAGCACGGCTAATCCTGGCAGCGATATTCCTGCGCTGTCAACTACCGACTCAAACAACGAAGGCCGTGTATCGTCCTACTATATTGAAAATGGCTCGTTCGTCAAGCTGCGCACCATCCAGCTGGGCTACAACGTGCCGAGTGTGTTCTCCAAGAAACTGCGCATGGACCGCATCCGCCTCTATGTCTCTGCCCAGAACCTGCTGACCATCAAGAGCAGCAAGTTCTCAGGCGCCGACCCCGAGAACCCCGGATTCGGCTATCCTATACCTCTTAACATGACATTCGGTCTGAACGTTTCTTTCTAATTGAAAATTGAAAATTGAAAATTGAGAATTATGATTACCAAGATATATCAATCAATCTGTGCAATCTGCGTTATCTGTGGTTTGTTGTCCTGCAGCGACTTTTTGGAAGAGCAGGTGCCTCAGGCTACGCTGACTCAGGACGAAGTGAAAGATACCAAGTATATTGACAACGTTATCATTTCTGCATACGCAGGCCTGGTATCTATCGAAGACATGAACGCATCGTTCTCGCTGTGGAACTACGACACCCGCTCTGACGATGCTTACGTAGGTGGCGCTGACGCCAGCGACGGCGGTCCGTTCCATAATCTTGAGAAGGAAGTGGGTATTAACACCACCGACTGGCCTTTCGCCTCTATCTGGGGAAAGATGTACAACTACCTGTCGCGTGTGTCGCTCTCTTTGGACATCCTCGCAACAGCCGACCAGAACGATGCTAAGATTCAGCAGCGCACGGCCGAGATGAAGTTCCTGCGTGCCTACGGCCACTTCCAGCTGAAACGCCTGTTTAAGAAGATTCCTTTTGTCAACAAGCCCAACATGCAGGAAGAAGACTACAACAATCTCTCGAACACCGAGTACACCAACGACGAGGGTTGGCAGCAGATTGTCAACGACCTGGAAGAGGCCTACGCTGTACTGCCCGTGACGCAGAAGGAGAAGGGCCGTCCCACCAAGGCTGCCGCCGCCGCCTTCCTGGCCAAGGTCTATCTCTATAAGGCTTACCATCAGGACGATGCCAACACCAACCAGGTGACCAGCATCAATGCCGACGACCTGCAGAAGGTGGTTGAATATACCGCTCCCGCCATCTACACGGCTGCTGGTTTCGGTCTGGAAAGCGACCTGCACAACCTGTTCCGTCCTGAGGAGCAGTACGAGAACGGCAAGGAAAGCCTGTGGGCCATCCAGTACTCGCGTAACGACGGTACGGAGTATGGCAACGTGAATTTCTCAAACCGCCTGATTGTGCCTTGCATTCCTAAGGTACACGACTCGGGCTGCGACTTCTACAAGCCCTCGCACAACCTGGTCAATGCCTACCGTACCAACAGCGACGGTCTGCCTATGCTCGACGACTTCGCCTCTGTTGACTACACCGTAGGCAGCAACGAGACCGTTGACCCGCGACTCTTTGTGACGGTTGGCGTGCCTGGCACTCCCTACATGTTCAACACTGCCTATATGATGAGCGAGAGCAACACCTGGAGCCGCTCAGGTGGCGACTACGGCTATTTCGTTTCGCTGAAACAGAACGTCGACCCCGACCTCACCAACATCTACCTCTTCAACTGCGACAACCAGTGGGCTTCGTCGATGAACCGCGTCGTGCTGCGCTATGCCGATGTGCTGCTGATGCGTGCTGAGGCTCAGGCCCAGCTGAACAACACCGGTGATGCCATTACCCTGGTCAACCAGGTTCGCCAGCGAGCCGTCGGCATGATGAGCAACAGTGTCGTTTCGGGCTATCCCAACAAATATGGTGTTCACTTCGCCGTAGGCAAGTATAACGGCTCCTACAGCAAGGAACAGGCTATGAAGATTATTAAGATGGAACGTCGCCTGGAACTGGCCATGGAGTGTGAGCGCTTCTTCGACCTCGTACGCTGGGGCGATGCCGCCACCGTCATGAATAGTTTCTACACTTCAGAGAGCGAGACAATGAACTTCCTGAAAGGATCTTCGTTCACTGCCAACAAGAATGAGTACCTGCCTGTTCCCTTTGAGCAGATTGCCGCTTCCAACGGACACTACACGCAGAACTGTGGAAACTGGTAAAAACCCCCTCCCTAACCCTCCCCGAGGGGAGGGAATAGATAGATAAACAAACATATAACAAACAGACAGCAATTATGAAAAAGAATATATTATCATACTTGATTTACATGCTAACTGCTCTCCCCCTCGGGGGAGTTGGAGGGGGGGTGCTCTCTTCCTGCTCTAACGATGACCGTACAGGCAGTATCGACGTCAGCGGCGAATGCCTGGTGCAGGAGTTCGTCCTCAACGGCCAATACACAGCAACCATCAACACCGAAAAACGTCTTATCAAGGTCAAGGTGCCTGTTGATTTCACGGCCAAGGACAATATGGAGGTGACAAGCCTCACCGTTTCGGCCGGTGCCAAGAGCAACCTGAAGGTGGGCGACCACATCAATCTGGTGGCCGACAAGACCCTGCACATCACCAACGGCGACCTGGTGATGGACTATCAGGTGGCTGTACGCAACGACGAGGCCATCATGACGCTCTTCCTTTTAGGAGGTGTGAAGGGTGCCATCAATCAGGCCGACAAAACGGTAACCGTCTCTGTGACAGCCAACAGCGGTATCGACCTTGCCAACGCCACGTTCGAGGTAGAGGGCAGCGAGGATGCCGTTTGCAGTCCTGCCAGCGGCACGAAGGGCAACTTCACGGAACCCTTCCAAATCACTTTGACTGATAACACCGCTTCCAGCACCTATACCGTCTATGCCGTCATGATTGACAAGCCCAAGGCACTGTTTGTCGGAGATGCAGAGAATGTGGAGATGCTCAACGACGAGGAGAAGGCTGCCGCCAAGTGGCTTACCGGAAACATTGCCGGCTCGGCTTACGCTTCATGGAGCGATGTGGCCAACGGCAACGTATCGCTCGACGAGTGCCGCTTCGTCTTCTTCCATCGTCACTGCTCGTCCTACGGCAACTACAACGGCTTTGCCGAGGCTGAGAAGAATGCCATGTCGGCACTGGCCAAGATGAAGGAGTGCTGGCAGCGTGGTGTGGGCTTCGTGCTCGGACGTTCAGCCGTCAACTACGCTATTGCCCTGGGCGCTGCGCCCCAGGATGCCTATCCCAACAATGTGTGGGGCGGCGGTGGAGGCGAAGGCTCCGACCTCATGGGCGACGATCCCTGGCACTTCTATGCCTACGACATCAGCCATCCGCTGTGGCAGGGTCTGAAGACTTATCCCGGTGCTGCCGAGAATGCCGTCTACACGCTTGACAACGGCTACACCATCTGTAACACAACGTCGCAGTTCGGATTCTGGGGTGACTACGAGGGCCGCGAGAGTGCCGTTGAGGCCAAGACCGGCGGACGTGCCCTGGGTGGCGACAACAGTGTGTCGTCGTGGGAGCTGAAGGCTGCCAACGGAGAATACGGCAAGGGCGGCGTCATCTGCTTCGGCTCGGGACTCTTCGACTGGAACTCTCCCACGCCCTACACGTCGAACTATCACGACAACATGGGAACCATCATGCTCAATGCCTACCACTATCTGACAGGAGAGTAACCCCCTCCCTGACCCTCATTCCCGAGCATAGGCTCGCCTACCCGTAGCCTTTCCGAGGGGAGGGAATAGATACACAAATCATTTGACAAACATTAAATAAAAGAATAACAATATGAAAAAGCAAATCATATCATTAGTTGTCTACATGGTAACTGCTCTCCCCCTCGGGGGAGTTGGAGGGGGGCTTCTCTGCTCCTGCTCCGACGATGACATTAAGGGCGATCCCGCCAAGGACTGGGCAGGAACCACCACGTTCTTCACACCTACTGACGAGACGGGATTCTCTACCTATTATAATCCTGCCATCGGACGCTGTGGCGACCCCATGCCGTTCTACGACCAGAAAGCCGGCGACTTCAAGGTGCTCTACCTGCAGGAGTACACCAATAACATGACCTACCGTTTCCACCCAATCTGGGGCGTGTCTACTACCGATGGCTGCAACTACCAGTCGCTGGGCGAAATCCTGCCCGTCGGCGGCAACGACTACCAGCAGGATGCAGCCCTGGGTACGGGGTGCTGCTACTATAACGAAAAGGACGGCCTCTACTACATCTATTATACGGGCCACAACGGCAACAGCAAGTACCGTGAAGCCGTGATGCGGGCCACGTCGTCCGACTTCAAGACCTGGACACGCGATGAGCTGTGGCAGCTCAACGGCCCCGACTACGGCTATTCTGCCACCGACTTCCGCGACCCGCAGATATTCGTTGCCGAGGACGGACAGTACCGCATGATCATGAGCACACGCCCCGTCAGCGGTGGCGACCCCAAGTTTGCTGAGTTCAAAAGCAGCGACATGAAGAACTGGGAACACGTCGGACCGTTCAACATGATTTGGGACCGTATGCTCGAGTGTCCTGACATCTTCAAGATGGGCAACTACTGGTATCTGGTGTATAGCGAGAGCTACAAGGCTTCATGGAGCCGCAAGGTGAAGTATATGATGGCTACGTCGTGGGATGCCCTCAAATCCTGCTTCAACGATCCGGGTGCCAACTGGCCGAAGGATGGTAAAGAGGGCATCCTCGACAGCCGCGCCTTCTATGCTGGCAAGACCGCCTCAAACGGCACCGACCGCTACATCTGGGGCTGGTGCCCCTTCCGCTCTGGCGGCGACATCCACGAGATGAACACCAACGTGGGGGCAGGCGACGGCAACGAGCCTAACTGGTCGGGAGCACTGGTATGCCACAAGATTATCCAGCACAGCGACGGTACCCTTACCGTTGGCGAGGTGCCCGCAATGGCAGGCAAGTACAACCAGCAGCAGGAGGTCAAGGTAATGGCTTCCAACGGCAGCTCGCTCTCCCAGTCGGGGGAGTCGGTGGGGGCTTCCCTCTCCGGCGACGATGCCTACGTGCTTTTCAACCGCCTGGGCACACACAACCACATCTCGCTGACTGTCAAGACCTCGAACAACTGGGATAAGTTCGGTATCTCGCTGGTACGTGGTACCGACTCGAAGAAGTACTACACGATGGTCTTCAATCCTGAGAACGAGAACTGGCGCAAGGTGAACTTCGAACAAGAAGGTGAGGAAGGCAAGGGCTTTGTTGAGGGTATCGACAGCTATGGCTTCTCGCGTCCCTCTGACAACACCTATAAGATTGACATCTATACCGACAACTCTGTCATGGTGATGTACGTTAATGACAACGTTTGCTACACCAACCGCATCTACGGCATTGCCAAGAACTGCTGGAGCATCAACAACTACGGCGGCTCCGTCACCGTCAGCGACGTGAAAGTGTATCAGTATTAAAAGGTAAAAAGGTAAAAAAGTAAAAAGGTAAAATGGTTAGTTTAATGATACGGTAAAGTAAGGATTGACTTTCAGGTTTATTATAGAAGGCGCGGCTCGTGACGAGTCGTGCCTTTTTCGATTCAGTAGTTCGTTAAAGTCAAAAATCGTTCATTAGTTGTAAAAAACGGTGCAATGAACGTTTTTTGTTAGTGTTTGTATCATAATTTATAGGATGAAAAGGGGAAAACATATAAATTTGCGGCAGATTTCAAAAACTAAAAACGTAAAACTAATATGAGAAAACTCTTGATGATGATGGCTGCCGTGCTGATGGCGGTGACAGTAAAAGCCCAGAGTCCGATGATTCTGGGTGAGAACCACGCTATGCTACGGCTGCAACAAGGAACCAAGTATCTGCTGCTGCCCGTACAGGAGAAAGAAGAGATTGCCCACATTGCCGTACTCGACAGCAGGAACGAGTTGGTGAAACGGCTGAACGTGCGACTGGCTGTTGACAAGGTAGACTATTTCGTACCCTTCGAAATCAAGAACGGTCAGCTGCTGGATGTCACTTTCCAGGGCGACCGCCGCAAGACCGGTGCCGTGAAGGATTTTGCATGCTGGAAGGAGATGAAGTATTCGGATACGTTCGATACTGCCAATCGTGAACGCTTCCGCCCGCTATACCACCACACCCCGCTGTATGGCTGGATGAACGACCCCAATGGTATGTTCTATAAGGACGGCGTATGGCACCTCTATTATCAGTATAACCCCTACGGCTCGCAGTGGGAGAACATGACGTGGGGTCACTCCACCTCGCGCGACCTGATTCACTGGGAGGCACAGCCGCTGGCCATTGAGACCGACTGGTTAGGTGCTATCTTCTCGGGCAGTGCCATCGTCGACAAGGACAACACGGCAGGCTTTGGCAGCAATGCCGTCATAGCCATGTACACCTCGGCAGGTGCAGCCCAGACACAGAGCATTGCCTATAGTGCCGACGGCGGACAGACATTTACCAAGTATGCCGGCAACCCCGTCATCACCTTCAACGCTCCCGACTTCCGCGACCCCAAGGTGTTCTGGCATGAGGGCACGAAGCGCTGGATAGTGGTGCTGGCCGTGGGACAGGAGGTGCAGTTCTACAGTTCTAAAGACCTGAAGGAGTGGAAGTACGAGAGCTCGTTTGGTCGCGAATATGGCAACCACGACGGCGTATGGGAGTGCCCTGACCTGTTTGAGTTAGGAGTTAGGAGTGAGGCGTTAGGAGTTAACGGTTCCTCATCCGCAAGGCAACTCCTCACTTCTAACTCCTCACTCCTAACTCAAAAGAAATGGGTACTGCTGCTCAACATCAATCCCGGCGGCCCGTTCGGCGGCTCGGCTACGCAGTATTTCGTGGGACAGTTCGACGGTCATAAGTTTACCTGTGAAGACAATCCCTCAGAGACGAAGTGGATGGACTATGGAAAGGACCACTATGCTACGGTGACATTCCATAATGCACCGGAGGGCCGTTTCGTGGCTCTGCCCTGGATGAGCAACTGGCAGTATGCCAACCAGGTGCCTACACAGCAGTTCCGCTCAGCCAACGGTCTGCCGCGTGACCTCGGCCTGACAACCGTTGGTGGCGAGACCTACCTGACGAGCACCCCCTCGAAGGAGGTGACAGCCCTGCGCGGCAAGAAGGTGAAGCAGCCCACGGAGGCCTGCGAGATTGTCGTCGACGTGAAGGGCACGGCCAGCATCACGCTGATGAACGCCAAGGGCGAGCAGGTGGTGATGCGCTATGATGCCCAGAAGCAGACCTTTACGATGGACCGCACGAAGAGCGGCGATGTGAGCTTCAGCGAGGCCTTCCCCTGCGAGACCACGGCACCCACCTTCGGCACCGTCAAGCAGCTGCGCATCTTTATCGACCGCTGCTCCATCGAGGCTTTCGATGGCGAAGGCAGGATGGCGATGTCAAACCTGGTGTTCCCGCAGCAGCCTTATAATATAATTAAGGTGAAGGGGGGCAAGGCTACTATCTATCAAATTAAAAATTGAAAATTGACAATTAACAATTATGGCTAACCAAAACAAATCTATTTACCTTATCCCCGTGATGCTCTGCTTCTTCTGCATGGGCTTCGTGGACCTGGTGGGCATCGCCTCCAATTATGTGAAGGAAGACCTCGCCCTGAGCGACACCGTGGCTAACACGCTTCCCTCGCTGGTGTTCTTCTGGTTCCTCATCTTCAGCGTTCCTACGGGTATGCTGATGAACAAGATTGGCCGCAAGAAAACCGTTCTGCTGTCACTCGTGGTAACCATCATCTCGCTGTTCATACCGCTGCTGGGCTACTCGTTCGGCATCATGCTGTTGGCATTCTCGCTCCTGGGTATCGGTAACGCCCTGATGCAGACCAGTATCAATCCGCTGGCCATGCTGATTATCGGCGACAAGAACCTGGCATCAACGCTGACCTTCGGACAGTTCGTCAAAGCCATAGCATCGTTCCTGGCTCCGTATCTGGCCATGTGGGGTGCCACCCAGGTGCTGCCCACCTTCGGCTACGACTGGCGCGTGCTGTTCCTTATCTACTTCATCGTAGGTGTGCTGGCCACCGCCCTGCTGTGGGCAACGCCTATTCAGGAGGATGTGCAGGTAGGCAAGTCGTCAACGTTCATGGACTGCATCAAACTGCTGTCGAAGCCCATCGTGCTGCTGTCGTTCCTGGCTATCATGTGCCATGTGGGCATCGACGTGGGCACGAACACCACGGCCCCGAAGCTGCTGATTGAACGGGTGGGCATGACACTCAACGAGGCCGCCTTTGCCACCTCGCTGTATTTCATCTTCCGTACCATCGGTGCCCTCACGGGCTCGTTCTTCCTCAGGGTCATGAAAACACGCTGGTTCTTTATCATCAGCGTCGTCCTGATGGCTGTCTCCATGGCGCTGATGTTCAGTGGAGCATCGAAGACCGTGCTCTATGTGGCCATCGCTCTGGTGGGCTACGGCAACTCCAACATCTTCTCCATGGCCTTCAGCGAGGCATTGCTCTCTTTGCCCGACAAGCAGAACGAGGTCAGCGGCCTGATGATCATGGGTCTCTTCGGCGGCACTATCTTCCCGCTCCTGATGGGCTTTGCCAGCGATGCCGTAGGCCAGGCCGGAGCCGTCATCGTCATGGCACTGGGTGTCATCTATCTCTTTACCTATATTCCTCAAGTCAAACACTAATGCGGGCTTCGCCCTAAAGAATAAAGTATAAAGAATAAAGTATAAAGAAATTATGGAAAAGCGTTATGTAGTAGGACTCGGCGAAGTCCTGTGGGATGTACTCCCCGAAGGTAAGAAACTGGGCGGTGCCCCTGCCAATTTCGCCTATCATGCTGGCCAATTCCTTGGCAGTGGTAACACCATCGCCATCAGCGCCCTTGGCGAGGACAAACTGGCCGATGAGACCATCGAAGCTCTGCGCGAGCACGGCTTGAACGACCTGATGCCTAAGGTGCCGTATCCCACGGGCACAGTACAGGTTCAGCTCGACGAACAGGGCATCCCTACGTATGATATCAAGGAGAACGTGGCGTGGGACAACATCCCCTTCGACGATGACATCCGTCAGATAGCCCGCAACTGCCGCGCCGTCTGCTTCGGCTCGCTGGCTCAGCGTAATGTCGTCAGCCGTGAGACCATCCATAAGTTCCTCGACGAGACACCTGCCGACTGCGTGAAGATATTCGACATCAACCTGCGTCAGCAGTTCTATACCCAGGAGGTTATACGCGAGTCGTTGCAGCGCTGCAATGTGCTGAAGATCAATGACGAGGAGCTGGTGCTCATCGGACGTATGTTCGGTTATCCCGGACTTGACATCGAGAACAAGTGCTGGCTCATCCTGGGCAAGTACAATCTGGACATGCTGGTGCTGACCTGCGGCACCAACGGCTCATACGTCTTCACACCGGGACAGATGTCGTTCCAGGAAACCCCGAAGGTCGAGGTGGCCGACACCGTCGGTGCCGGCGACTCGTTCACCGGCTCCTTCTGCGCTGCCATCCTCAGTGGCAAGCCGGTTGCCGAGGCTCATAGACTGGCTGTTCAGGTGAGCGCTTATGTCTGCACCCAGAACGGTGCCATGCCTACATTGCCTGACGAGTTTAAGAAAGCCTGATGCCGTTTTACTCATAAAAAATACCAAAGCGGGCTGTGAGATGTGACTTCACAGCCCGCTTTTGTGTTAAATAACCTTATTTCTTTTGTCGGCTGACGAAAAATGCTTACCTTTGGGTCATCAAATCTAAAACAATAAAAAATACAAAACCTTAAAATAGGAACTATGAGTTATTTACGATTCGAAAAAGCCGTGATGACTAACCTTCAGGAGAGTCTCCGTCGTGAATTGCTCCGTACCAACCGTTCAGGTGCCTACAGCTCGTCTACACTCGTAGACTGTAACACCCGTAAGTACCACGGTCTGCTGGTCGTTCCCGTACCTGAGTTGGACGATGACAACCACGTGTTGTTGTCGTCGCTCGACTGTACGGTCATCCAGCACGGGGCAGAGTTCAACCTGGGCCTCCACAAGTATCAGGGCAACACTTTCAGTCCTAACGGACACAAGTACATCCGTGAGTTTGATGCTAGCCTCGTGCCTACTACAACGTACCGCGTGGGTGGTGTCGTGTTGAAAAAAGAAGCCATCTTCCAGGCCTACGAGGACCGCATCCTCATTCGTTACACCCTGGTAGACGCCCATTCGGCTACGACGCTGCGCTTCCGTCCCTTCCTCGCCTTCCGCTCTGTGCGCCAGTTCACGCATGAGAACATGACGGCCAGCCGCGAGTACAAGGAGATTGACCATGGCATCAAGACCTGCATGTATGCCGGCTATCCCGACCTGTATATGCAGTTCTCTAAGAAGAATGAGTTTGTCTTCATGCCTGACTGGTATCGGGGCATTGAGTACCCCAAGGAGCAGGAGCGTGGTTATGCCTCTAACGAGGACCTCTACGTGCCCGGCTATTTCGAGATGCCTATTAAGAAAGGTGAGTCTATTGTCTTTGCCGCCTCGACGTCGCAGATCAAGGCCACCAGTCTGAAAAAACTGTTTGATGACGAGGTGGGCCTGCGTGCGCCGCGCGACAATTTCTACCACTGTCTGGTGACGGCTGCCCATCAGTTCCACAACCGTCAGCCCAACGACGACCGCTATTTGCTGGCCGGCTATCCCTGGTTCAAGGCCCGTGCCCGCGACACGTTCATTGCCATGCCCGGCCTGACCCTGGCCATTGGCGAGCGCGACTATTTTGAACTGGTCATGCAGACGGCTGAGAAGGGTCTGCGCGAGTTCATGGAGGAAAAGCCCCTCAGCGTCAAGATTTATGAGATTGAGCAGCCTGACGTGCCCCTGTGGGCTATCTGGGCTGTCCAGCAGTATGTGAAGGATGCCGGCAAGGATGAAGGCTACCAGCGCTACGGCCAGTTTGTTAAGGACATCGTCGACTATATCGCCAAGGGCGGCCATCCCAACCTGCGCTTAGACGACAACGGCCTGGTCTACAGCAACGGCCGCGACAAGGCTGTGACGTGGATGAACTCCACCGCCAACGGTCGTCCCGTGGTGCCCCGCTCCGGCTATATCGTAGAGTTTAATGCGCTGTGGTACAACGCTCAGAAGTTCTGTGCCGCCATGCTGGCCGACCAGGGCCGGCAGCAGGAGGCTGACGAGCTGGAGCAGTCGGCTGCCAAGACCAAGCAGTCGTTCGTTGAGACTTTCGTTAACGATTATGGCTATCTGCTTGATTATGTGGATGGTAACAATATGGACTGGAGCGTTCGTCCCAACATGATTTTTGCTGTGGCCTTCGACTATTCACCCCTGTCGCAACAGCAGATGAAGAACGTGGTCGACATCTGCACCCGCGAACTGCTCACACCCAAGGGCCTGCGCTCGCTGTCGCCAAAGAGTGGCGGCTACAACCCCATGTATGTCGGTCCGCAGACGCAACGCGACTACGCCTACCACCAGGGTACTGCCTGGCCATGGCTCGGCGGCTTCTATATGGAGGCTTGCCTGAAACTCTACAAGCGCTCTCGCCTGTCGTTCATCGAGCGTCAGATGGTGGGCTACGAAGACGAAATTGACTATCACGCTATCGGTACTATCTCCGAGCTCTTCGACGGCAACCCGCCGTTCCATGGACGCGGCGCTATGGCCTTTGCCATGAACGTGGCTGAGATTCTGCGCACGCTGAAACTGTTGGAGAAGTATTCGTATCAAAAATAAAGGAGGCAGACGACTATGAAAGTATTAATGTTTGGATGGGAATATCCTCCTCATGTGTTCGGTGGACTGGCCACCGCTAACTATGGTATCTCTGAGGGTCTGAAGGCCCAGGGCGATATTGAGACCGTGCTCTGCCTGCCGCATCCGTTCGGCGACGAGAGCCAGCATGCCTGCCGTATCGTGGCCATGAATGCCGTGCCCATTGCCTACCGCGATGTGGACTATGACTACGTGAAGCAGCGCGTGGGTAACATCATGGACCCCGACTACTATTTCAAGCTGCGCGAGCATATCTATGCCGACTTCAACTACATGAACGTCAACGACCTGGGGGCCATGGAGTTTGCCGGCGGCTATCCCGGCAACCTGCATGAAGAGATAAACAATTACTCTATCATTGCCGGGCAAGTGGCTCGTACTGAGGAGTTTGACATTATCCATGCCCACGACTGGCTGACCTTCCCTGCCGGCATCCATGCCAAGCAGGTGAGCGGCAAACCGCTGTGCATCCACGTCCATGCCACCGACTTCGACCGCTCTCGCGGTAAGGTGAACCCCACCGTCTACAGCATCGAGAAGAACGGTATGGACTGGGCCGACTGCATCATGTGCGTCTCTGAGCTCACCCGCCAGACGGTCATCAACCAGTATCACCAAGACCCGCGTAAGTGCTTCACCGTCCACAACGCCGTCTATCCCCTGCCGCAGGAGTATCAGGACATTCCGCGTCCCGACCACACAGGCAAGGAGAAGGTCGTCACATTCCTCGGACGTATCACCATGCAGAAAGGCCCCGAGTACTTCGTCGAGGCTGCCACGATGGTGCTCCACCGCACACGCAACGTCCGCTTCTGCATGGCTGGCTCCGGCGACATGATGGACGCCATGATCCAGCTGGCTGCCGAGCGCGGCATTGCCGACCGCTTCCACTTCCCGGGCTTCATGCGCGGCAAGCAGGTCTACGAGTGCCTCAAGGCCAGCGATGTCTATGTCATGCCTTCCGTCTCCGAGCCGTTCGGCATCTCGCCCTTGGAGGCCATGCAATGCGGCACGCCGAGCATCATCTCCAAGCAGTCGGGCTGCGCCGAGATTCTCGACAACTGCATCAAGGTCGACTACTGGGACATCCACGCCCTGGCCGATGCCATCTACAGCATCTGCATGAACGAGTCGCTCTTCCAGTACCTCAAGGATGAAGGCAAGCGCGAGGTTGACCAGATTACCTGGGAGAAGGTGGGCACGTGGATTCGCACACTCTATAGAAGAACCCTTGGGTGGGAGTAACCCCCCTCGTTCCCCCCGAAGGGGGGATGAAAGGATACGACAAATAATAGTAACAAGAAAAAGACCCAATGCCCCTGTGCTGGTCTCCCCCCCCTCGGGGGGATAAGAGGGGGGCTCCATTATGAAAACAATTTGCTTATATTTTGAGATACATCAGATTATCCATCTGAAGCGCTACCGTTTCTTCGACATCGGTACCGACCATTACTATTACGACGACTACGAGAACGAGCGTAGCATCACCGACATTGCCGAGCGCAGCTATATGCCGGCACTCAACGCCCTGGGCGAGATGATTCAGCAGAACGGCAACTACTTCAAGGTGGCCTTCTCGCTCTCAGGCACCGGCATTGAGCAGCTGGAGTACCATGCCCCGCAGGTCATCGCCAAGCTGCAGGAGCTGGCCAAGACCGGCTGCGTGGAGTTCCTTGCCGAGCCCTACAGCCACGGTCTGTCGTCGCTGGCCAACGAGGAGACCTTTGCCCTCGACGTGAAGAAGCAGTGCGCCAAGATTGAGGAGCTCTTCGGACAGAAGCCGCAGGTGGCCCGCAACTCGTCGCTCATCTACAGCGATGACATTGGCTCGCAGATTGCCGCCATGGGCTTCAAGGGCATGCTCACCGAGGGTGCCAAGCACGTGCTGGGCTGGAAATCGCCGCACTATGTCTACAACTGTAACATCGCTCCCAACCTGAAGCTGCTGTTGCGCGATGTCGAGCTGTCTGACGACATCTCGCTGCGCTTCAACAATGCCGAGTGGGACGGCTATCCCCTCTTTGCCGATGCCTACATCGACCGTATCAGCCGCTTCCCTGAGGAGGAGAAGATTATCAATATCTTCATGGAGCTGTCGGCCCTGGGTATCGCTCAGCCTCTCAGCAGCAATATCCTGGAGTTCATCAAGGCCCTGCCCGCCTGTGCCAAGGAGAAGGGTATCGACTTCGCCACACCGACGGAGATCTGCATGAAGGTGCCCAGCGTGGGTGCCGTCGACGTGCCCGACACTCTGTCGTGGGTTGACGAGGAGCGCGACTGTTCATGCTGGCTCGGCAACGCCATGCAGCGCGAGGCTTTCCAGAAGCTCTACTCCGTGGCCGACCGTCTGCGTATTGCCAACGACCCGCGCATCAATCAGGACTGGGACTATCTGCAGGCCAGCAACAACTTCCGCTTCATGACCACCAAGCCCTCTAACGTGGGTCTCGACCGTGGCATCTACAGCGGCCCGTTCGATGCCTTCACCAACTACATGAATATCCTGGGCGACTTCATCAACAGAGTCAACGCTCTCTATCCCCTTGACATCGATAACGATGAGCTGGAGGGTCTGCTTACCACCATCAAGAATCAGGGTGACGAGATTGAGATGAAGGACAAGGAGATTACCCGTCTGAAGGCCAAACTGGAGAAGTATGAGGCTGCCAAGCCTGCCAAGAAGCCGGCTGCCAGGAAGAAAGCAGCAGAAAAAGCTGAGTAAGACGATAAAGAAAATCGGGGCCGTCGCCCCGATTTTTTTTATTTCAGACAGGTCATGGGATCAGAGAAAATTGATTTATAAACCGAGTACTACGGAAGCGTCTATATTGAGTTTCTGTGCGATTGTACGTGCGGTCTTTAAAGTCGGTTCGCGCTTGCCAGAAAGCAAATCGCTGACAGATGACTTGCTAAGGTTCAGCATTTCAGAAAGGTTCTGACGGGTCAGGCCCATTTCATACATACGTAACTCCATTGTTTCGACTAATGACAACGGCTTGATGGGATAATGGGCCTCTTCATAGTCTACAGCCAAATTGGAAATCAGCTCTAGTTCTATGAAGTTCTTGTCGGTGGCAGGAGTCTCGTTATTCACAATCTTAAGTAATTCCTCTATGCGCTCCTGTGCAGCCTTGTACTGGGTTTCGTTTTTTATCTGTGTCATACTTAAATATTCTTTATGTCCGTTATCTTGTCATACTCTGCATGTGTTCCGATAAAACGGATGTAAACCATGTGAGAAAGGAATATCACCACTACAACTACCCTAAAATTGTTGCCGCCAATATCGAAAACATATCTGTCATTGCCTACGAAATCAACATGATTGAAATCATTTCTGATATCTGCAAGGCTTTTCCAGTTAGCTTTAGTCACCTTAACATACCAGTCACGCAAGGGCTTGTCGGCATCCGCATGAATCTTTATGTAATCTCTTATAGTAGAATAAGCCAATACTCTCATGGTGCAAAGATAAAAATTAATTTCGATATTACAAAACTTTTTCCTATTATTCTGTCTTGTTAAGACAAACTAATGGTTTAACCAGGGGCACATTGCACTTTACTTCAGATAGTCCGTGCGGTCAGGCCCTATATAGTAGCCGGCTTCGGGCGGCTGGTTGTAGGCCACGTTCTCAGTAGCCACCGAGAGGCGGTAGGGAATGTCCTCCATCAGGCAGTTGAGGCGGTAGCCCGTGGGAATGGTGGTGACGTAGAGCCGCAGTTCCGTCGACTCACGGTTGCGCAGCAGCACCTCCTCGCGCCAGTCGCCCAGCAGGTCGGCTGACAGGCAGGGGTTCGACTTCGTCCAATTGTTGAACTCCCCGTCAAAGCGCATCACGTCGACCACGGCATGCTGCTCCCAGTCGTATTTGGTGACGGCGGCACGGTCGAGCAGTTCGCGCAGCAGGTCGCCGTCCCACCAGATGCCGAAGTTCACGCTGAGCCAGCGTCCGTTCAGCACCAGCGAGTTGTCGTGCTGCGGGTCGCCGGCATCCTGGGCCGTAAACAGCACGTCGCCCGTCATCGTCCGTATGCCGTGGCTGTCCGTCGACCACATCTCGCAGCCCGGGTTCGTCGGGTCTATGTCGGCAGCCATACAGCGGCCCACATCGGTCGACGACTTAACCTGGAACACCACCTCGCCCGTCCGTGCATTCCTCAGGTCGCTGCCGTCACGGCGGTTCTCGTGGCAGTCCCAGACGTAGAGCTGGTTGTCCTTCGGGTCGGCTATCAGGTGGATGGCGTCGCCGTGGCCGAAGCCGGTGTTGTACAGGCCCTTGCCGTCGTGGTCAACAGCCATCGACCCGTAGGTTATCTCGTCGCAGCCGTCGCCGTCGACATCGGCTATGCGCAGGTTGTGGTTGCCCTGTCCGGCATACGCCTTCCATGCCGGCTGGTTGGTGTCAAAGGTCCAGCGCTCTTTCAGTTCCTTGCCGTCCCAGTCCCAGGCGGCAATGACCGTCCGGGTGTAATAGCCGCGACAGAAGATGCCGCTGGCATGGATGCCGTCCAGATAGCCTACTGCTGCCAGGAAGCGGTCGGAGCGGTTGGCACGGTCGTCGCCCCAGCCCATGGGGTCGCCGCGCTGTGGGGTGTAGGGCTTGCTGTCCAGCACCCGCCCTGTCAGTCCGTCGAACACCGACAGGTATTCCTGTCCTGTCACGATGCGGCCCGCCTTGTTCCTGTAGTCTGCCAGTGAGTCGCCGATGACGGTGCCCAGTCCGTCGCGGGTGCCGTCCGACGTGCGCACCATCAGCTCGGCCCGTCCGTCGCCGTCAAAGTCGTAGACCATGAACTGCGTGTAGTGGGCACCGGCACGGATGTTCTGTCCCAGGTTGATGCGCCACAGTCGGGTACCGTCCAGCCGGTAGCAGTCTATGAGCACCGGCCCCGTATAGCCGTCGTGAGCGTTGTCGCGGGCGTTCGACGGCTCCCACTTCAGGAATATCTCATATTGTCCGTCACCGTCCACATCGCCGACCGACGCATCGTTAGCGGTGTAGGTATAGCTGCCGTCGTCGCGGCGGAAGCCTCCACGCGGTCCGCGCCGTCCTCTGCCGTTGTCACCCCTGAAGTTGCCGTTGCCACGTGGCCGTTGCGGCATCTCCATGGCCGGTACCTTGCCGCCCTCAGGCTTCTCGATGGGTATGGACAGATAGCCCGCCGGCGCGTCGGCCTTCAGCGTGAAGCTGCCGTCCTTGCCGCCGCCCCGCACCTCGTAGGTGGCATCCGTTGTCAGCGGCTCTTCATCCACGAAGAAGGTGCCGCCCTGCGTCAGCGGCTCTTTGTTCAGCCTGACGCCGTTGCGGTAGAGGTCGAAGACCTGGCCTTTCTGGTCGCTTGTCAGCGTGCGCCAGCTGACGGCCACCTTGCCGTCAGGGGTCTTCACGGCCACGACGCCGCGGTTCAGCTGTTCGCGCTTGATGGTTGAAAGGTCATAATTGGTTTGTGCCGTCAAGGGCAGGCCTGTTGCCAGAACCATGCTGGCCGTCAGTAGTAGTCTTTTCATATTATGGCTGTTAGTTCATGTTCTACGTTTGACGTGCCCTTATCTAAAAGGTTTAACCGCTCCCCGCATTTTATTATTGAAAAAATCTGTCATTCTTTTTGCGGTTATTCAGATTTTCAGTATCTTTGCACCATTAAAAGGAAAGAATGAAGGAATTTGTCATATCGGAAGCCAAGGCTGAGACGGCGGTGCTCGTGGGACTGATAACCAACCAGCAGAGCGAGGCCAAGACCAAGGAATATTTGGATGAGCTGGAGTTTCTGGCTGAGACGGCCGGTGCCGTGGTCGTTCGCCGCTTCACGCAGAAGGTGGGCGGTCCCAGCGCCGTGACCTACGTCGGCAGCGGTAAGCTTCTGGAAATCAAGCAATATATTAAGGACTGCGAGGATGCGGAAGAGCCCGTGGGCATGGTCATCTTCGACGACGAGCTGACGGCCAAGCAGCTGCGGAACATCGAGAAGGAGCTGCAGGTGAAGATTCTGGATCGCACGTCGCTGATACTCGACATCTTTGCCATGCGTGCCCAGACGGCTGAGGCCAAGGCCCAGGTGGAGCTGGCCCAGCACCGCTATATGCTGCCCCGCCTGCAGCGCCTGTGGACCCACCTGGAGCGTCAGGGCGGCGGCTCCGGCTCCGGCGGTGGCAAGGGCTCGGTAGGACTGCGCGGTCCTGGTGAAACCCAGTTGGAGATGGACCGCCGTATCATCCTGCAGCGCATCACGCTGCTGAAACAGCGACTGAAGGAGATTGACCAGCAGAAGACGACGCAGCGCAAGAACCGCGGCCGCCTGATCCGCGTGGCCTTAGTGGGCTATACCAACGTGGGCAAGTCGACGATGATGAATCTGCTGTCGAAGAGCGAGGTGTTTGCCGAGAACAAGCTCTTTGCCACCCTCGACACCACGGTGCGCAAGATGACCATCGACAACCTGCCCTTCCTGCTGGCCGACACCGTGGGCTTTATCCGCAAGCTGCCCTCAGACCTGGTGGAGTCGTTCAAGTCGACCCTCGACGAGGTGCGCGAGGCCGACCTGCTGGTACATGTCGTTGACATCTCACATCCCGACTTCGAGGAGCAGATAACCGTGGTAGAGAAGACGCTGGCCGAGCTGGGCTGTGCCGAGAAGCCGTCGATGATGGTCTTCAACAAGATTGATGCCTACACGTGGACACCGCAGGACGAGGACGACCTGACGGAGCCCACGCGCGAGAACATCTCGCTCGACGAGCTGCGCCGGACGTGGATGGCCAAGATGGGCGATGACTGCCTTTTCATCTCGGCCCGTGAGAAAGAGAATATCGACGAGCTGCGCGACGTGCTCTACAAGAGGGTGCGCGAGCTGCACGTACAGAAATATCCGTATAACGATTTTTTATATCAAGACTATGAGTGAGTACAGACATCTTACACCAACCGAGATTGAAGGTTTAGAGAACAATGTCTGCTGGGCTGAAGACTGGCAGCGCGTGATGGTAGCCGAAGGGTTCAAGCCCTACAACTTCCACCGCGTCATGTTCTACGGCGACATACGGCTGGGCGAGTTCCATAAGAATGTGGAGGTCAGCAAGGGCTTCTTCAAGCACTCCGGCATCAACGACGCCACGCTGCGTAACGTCACCGTGGGCAATGACTGCCTGATAGAGAAGGTGGGCAACTATATCAACAACTACACCATCGGCAACGACTGCTACATATCGAACATCTGCACCTTAGAGACCACCGAGGACGCCACCTACGGCGAGGGGTCGGTCATCTCCGTGCTGAACGAGATGGGCGACGGCAATGTCACCATCTTCCGCGAGCTGAACTCGCAGATGGCAGCCCTCATGGTGAAGCACCACCGCGACAAGGAGCTGCAGCAGAGGCTGCGGCAGATGATTGAGGACGAGCTGCGCGTGACACGCCCAGAACGGGGCTTCATCGGCAACAACGTGAAGATTATCAATGCCAAGGATATTACCAACACCGTCATCAAGGGCTACTGCGAAATCAGCGGTGCCGCCCGCCTCTCGGAGTGTACGGTCATGTCGTCGATGGACGCGCCGGTGTTCATAGGCACGGGTGTCATCTGCGAGAACAGCATCATCTGCGACGGCTGCAGCATCAACAACAGCGTGAAGATGCAGGACTGCTTCGTGGGTGAGGCCTGCCAGATTACCAACGGTTTTACTGCCGAGGCCAGCCTGTTCTTCGCCAACTCGTTCATGGCCAACGGCGAGGCCTGCGCCGCCTTCTGCGGTCCCTTCTCGGCCAGCCACCACAAGTCGAGCCTGCTCATCGGCGGCGAGTTCTCGTTCTACAATGCCGGCTCCAACACCAACTTTTCGAACCATGCCTACAAGATGGGACCCATGCACTTCGGCACCCTGGAGCGTGGCACGAAGACGGCTTCAGGCTCCTATATCCTGATGCCCGCCACCATCGGCGCCTTCTCCGTCTGCTTCGGCAAGCTGATGCACCATCCCGACACGCGCAACCTGCCCTTCAGCTACCTTATGGCCTATGGCGACGACTGCTATCTGGTGCCAGGCCGAAACATCACTACCGTGGGCCTGTACCGCGACATCAAGAAATGGCCCAAGCGTGACAAGCGCTCCAAGCAGTCGCGAAAGTCAATCATCAACTTCGACTGGCTGTCGCCCTTCACCGTGGGCGAAATCATGGAGGGCATCAAGATTCTGAAAGCCCTGCGCGAGGCATCGGGCGACAACGTGTCGACCTATAACTTCCACGAGTATGTCATCAACGCCACGTCGCTGCGCAAGGGTCTGAAGTATTACGACATTGCCCTGCGCATCTATATGGGCGCCGTGCTGAAGCGTGCCCAGAAGGAGGGGTACATCGGCGAGCCGGTGAGCTCTGTCGGCAAGGGCCGCTGGACTGACCTCAGCGGACTGCTGCTGCCGGAGAGCGAGGAAAAACGCCTGATAGACGATGTCAAGGTGGGCGTCATTGAGAACATACAGCAAGTACTCGACCGTCTCAGCGATATCAACAACCGCTACCGCGACTACCGTTGGGCCTGGTCGTACCAGATGATTCTTGACTACTACCACCTGACGGAGCTGGATGCCGCCGCCTGTGAGCGCATCCGTGAGGACTATGTCCGCGCCCGCCGTGCCTGGATTGCCGAGATTCGCAAGGATGCCGAAAAGGAATTTGCCATGGGCGATGTCGAGCAGGAGGTCTTCGATGACTTCCTCTCGAAGCTTGACCATGAAATTGACTATGAGAATTAGGAGTTAGGAGTTAGGAGTTAAGAATTAAGAATTAAGAGTTACGACGTGATATGAACAAGAAACTGTTTGTTTTACCTTTTTACCTTTTTGCTTTTTTACTTTTAGCTGCATGCAGCAAGTATAAGTATGAGGAGGTGAAGGACGATTTGAGCCAGACCCGCATCTACACCTTGGAGAACGGTCTGAAGGTCTATCTCAGCGTGAACAAGGAGCAGCCGCGCATACAGACGTACATCGCCGTGCGCACAGGCTCGAAGAACGACCCGGCAGAGACCACCGGCCTGGCCCACTATCTGGAGCATATCATGTTCAAGGGTACGGGCAAGTTCGGCGTGACTGACTCCGTGAAGGAGGCCCCGCTGTTGGATGACATTGAGCAGCGCTATGAGAAGTATCGTGTGATGACCGACCCCGAGGAGCGCCGCTTGGCCTATAAGGGTATTGACAGCGTCAGCCAGGTGGCGGCTCAGTACTTCATCCCCAATGAGTATGACAAGCTGATGGCAGCCATCGGCGCTGAAGGGTCTAATGCCTACACGTCGAACGATGTGACCTGCTACACCGAGGACATCCCCTCGAACGAGGTGGAGAACTGGGCAAAAATCCAGTCAGACCGTTTCATGAACATGGTCATCCGTGGCTTCCACACCGAGCTGGAGGCCGTTTACGAGGAGTACAACATTGGCCTGACCAGCGACATGCGCAAGCTCTATACGGCCATGCTGGCCAAGCTCTTCCCGACGCACCCCTACGGCACGCAGACCACCATCGGCACGCAGGAGCACCTGAAGAACCCGTCCATCACCAATATCAAGCGGTACTTCGAGAAGTGGTACGTGCCAAACAACGTGGCCATCTGCATGGCCGGCGATTTCGACCCCGACGAGGTGATTGCCACCATCGACAAATACTTTGGCCAGTGGAAGCCCGCCCCCGTGCCTGACGGTGAACCGTCAGGCCTCGTTCCCCAGCCTGCGTTCCCGGCACAGCCCGAGCTGACTATGCCGCAGGACAGCACCGTCATCGGTCTTGAGGCCGAGACGCTGTGGATGGGCTGGCGCTTCGACCGCGGCTCGACGTTGCAGGCCGACACGCTGCAGGTGATTGAGAAGATGCTCAGCAACGGTACCGCCGGACTCATCGACCTGGACATCAACCAGCAGATGAAGATGCTCAGTGCGTGGGGTGGGGCAGAGACCATGATGGACTACTCCGCCTTCCTCCTTGCCGGCACGCCGAAGGACGGACAGACACTCGACGAGGTGCGCACGCTGCTTCTCGACGAGATTGGCAAGCTGAAGCAGGGCGACTTCTCTGACGACCTGCTGCCCTCGGTGGTCAACAACATGAAGCTGGAGTACTATGATGCCCTCGAGAACAACCGCTCGCGTGCCGACATGTTTGTCGATGCCTTCATCTTGGGCACACCCTGGGAACAGCACGCAGGCCGCCTCGACCGCATTGCCGGTATGACCAAGCAGCAGATTGTGGACTTTGCCAACCGCCATTTCACCGACGGCTATGCCGTCATCTACAAGCGGCAGGGCGTTGACCCCAACCAGAAGAAGATTGAGAAGCCCGCCATCACCCCGATAGCCGCCAACCGCGACACCGTCAGCCAGTTTGTGAAGGACATACAGGCTGCCGAGGTGAAACCCATAGAACCCAAGTTCGTCAACTTCGAGCGCGACATCACCATGGGACGTGCTGCCGACAGGCTGCCCTACGCCTACGTGCAGAACAAGGAGAACGGGCGCTTCCAGCTGGCCTTCCGCTATGAGTTTGGCAAGCAGGCCGACGTGCGCTATGAGTATGCCGCCGACTACCTCGACTACTTAGGCACCGACAGCCTGACCGCCCAGCAGGTGAAGCAGCAGTTCTATAAGCTGGCATGCAACTACAACATACAGGTTGCCGACCGCATCATCAGCGTCACCCTCAGCGGCCTGAGCGAGAATATGGCCGAGGCCCTGGCCCTGCTGGAGAACCTGCTGCAGCATGCCAAGGCCGACCAGCAGGCCTACGACCAGTATGTCAGTCTGGTGGACAAGGCACGTGCCGACGCAAAGCTCGACCAGCGCACCTGCTTCGACGCCCTGTTCAACTATGGCGTCTATGGTCCTTACAACGCCAAGCGCAACCTGCTGACCACGGCCCAGCTGCGCCAGACCAATCCGCAGGAGCTGCTCGACCTGCTGAAGCAGCTGTCGCAGTACAGCCACACCTTATTATATTATGGACCGCTGAGCCAGGAGCAGCTGGCCACCGCCCTCACCGCCCACATAGCCGTGCTGCCCACTCCCTTGCAGCGTGTGCCTGAGAACAAGCCCTATCAGCCGCAGGCCACGGCGCAGAACGAGATTCTCCTGGCTCCCTACGATGCCAAGAACATCTATATGCGTATGTACCACGACGAGGGACGCCAGTGGACGGCTGACGAGGCCGCCGTGCAGATGCTGTTCAACGAGTACTTCGGCGGCGGCATGAACACCATCGTCTTCCAGGAGATGCGCGAGACACGCGGACTGGCCTACAACGCCTGGGCCCTCTACCGCCGTCCCACCGTCCAAGGACAGCCCGAGGACTTCTTCACGCATATCATCACCCAGAACGACAAGATGATGGACTGCATCAACCACTTCCACACCATCCTCGACACCATTCCGCAGAGCGAGGCGTCGCTGAAGATTGCCAAGGAGGGGCTGATGAAACAGCTGGCCAGCCAGCGCGTCACGAAGTTCGCCCTCTTCAATGCGTGGACGGCTGCACGCGACCTGGGCCTTGACTACGACCTCAACGAGAAGGTCTATGCCGCCCTGCCGCAGCTGACGATGAAGGATGTTGTCGGCTTCGAACAGCGGCAGATAGCCCGCAAGCCCTATCGCTACATCATCCTGGGCAACCCCGGCGACCTCGACATCGACGGCCTGCGCAAGATAGCACCCGTCAGCCTGCTCAGCCTGACAGACATTTTCGGATATTAACTAACTAAACCCAATACTATTATGGCAACACCAGTAGAATTCAAGTACGCCCCGATGTTTCAGATGGGCGAAGACAAAACCGAGTACAGACTGTTAACTAAGGAGGGCGTCAGCACAGCCGACTTCGAAGGCAAGGAAATCGTCAAGGTGTCGAAAGAGGCCCTGACACTGCTGGCCCAGCAAGCTTTCCATGATGTGGAGTTCATGCTGCGTCGCGAGCATAATGAGCAGGTGGCCAAGATCCTGAGCGACCCCGATGCCTCTGAGAACGATAAGTATGTGGCTCTGCAGTTCCTGCGTAATGCCGAGGTGGCTGCACGCGGCATCCTGCCCTTCTGCCAGGACACCGGCACCGCCATCATCCACGGCGAGAAGGGTCAGCAGGTGTGGACGGGCTTCGAGGACGAGGAGGCGCTGTCGCTGGGTGTCTACAATACCTTTACACAGGACAACCTGCGCTACTCGCAGAACGCCCCGCTGAACATGTACGACGAGGTGAACACCCGCTGCAACCTGCCCGCACAGATTGACATCGAGGCCACCGAGGGTGCCGAGTACCGCTTCGTCATGGTGGCCAAGGGTGGCGGTTCGGCCAACAAGACCTACTTCTACCCCATGACCAAGGCTACCATCCAGAACGAGGGCACGCTCATTCCGTTCCTTGTGGAGAAGATGAAGTCGTTAGGCACGGCCGCCTGCCCGCCTTACCATATCGCCTTCGTCATCGGCGGCACCAGCGCCGAGAAGAACCTGCTGACGGTGAAGCTGGCCTCTATCAAGTACTATGACTCGCTGCCTACCACGGGCGACGAGACAGGACGCGCCTTCCGCGACGTTGACCTGGAGCAGAAGCTGCTGGACGAGGCTCATAAGATTGGCCTCGGCGCACAGTTCGGCGGCAAGTACCTGGCTCACGACATCCGCGTCATCCGCCTGCCGCGCCACGGCGCTTCGTGCCCCATCGGCATGGGTGTCAGCTGCTCGGCCGACCGTAACATCAAGGCTAAGATTAACGCACAGGGCATCTGGCTCGAGAAGATGGACTCGAACCCCTCGGAGCTGATTCCCGCTGAGTATGCCAAGGCCGGCGAGGGACAGAACACCATCGTCATCGACCTGAACGAGGGCATCGACGCCGTGCGCAAGGAGCTGTCGAAGTACCCCGTCTCTACACGCGTCAACCTGAAGGGCACCATCATCGTGGCCCGCGACATTGCCCACGCCAAGCTGAAGGCACGTCTGGATGCCGGCGAGGGTCTGCCCGACTACTTCAAGAAATACCCCGTGCTCTATGCCGGTCCGGCCAAGACGCCCGAGGGCTATCCCTGCGGCTCCATGGGCCCGACGACGGCCAACCGCATGGACCCCTACGTGGACGAGTTCCAGGATAACGGTGCCTCGCTGGTGATGATTGCCAAGGGCAACCGCTCGCAGGTGGTCACCGATGCCTGCCAGAAGCATGGCGGCTTCTACTTAGGCAGCATCGGCGGCGTGGCTGCCGTCCTCAGCCAGTCGAGTATCAAGTCGATAGAGTGTGTGGAATATCCCGAACTGGGCATGGAGGCCGTCTGGAAGATTGACGTTGAGGATTTCCCGGCATTCATCCTCGTCGACGACAAGGGCAATGACTTCTTTAAGCAGCTGAAGCCGTGGGCACCATGCGCCAAGTAAAGCTTCTCGTGCTGCTTATGCTGCTTCTGTCGCCTGCAGCCGTTCCCTGTGCCTCGGCACAGGGGCTGCAGGTGGTCAGGGGGGGCTGTCTGCCCGGTGTGGATGGCGGCGACGCTGCTACGCGCGGTGCCTCTCAGCTGTCAAGGCGGCAGTTGCCTACGCCCAGCAATGACTGGGATTCTGAGAAGATTTACCGCCAGCTGGTCATCCTCTTCAGCTTCTCTGATACTGACTTCTCGCGCGAGAATCCCAAGGAGTGGTATCATCAGATACTCAACGAGCCGGGCTACAACGAGGGCAAAGGCCCTGGCTGTATGGCCGACTACTTCCGTGAGCAGTCGGGCGGACTGTTCAATCTGCAGTTCGATGTCTACGGCCCCTATCAGGTATCGTCAAAGGCACAGCCTTACGACAAACCTAACGAGAATACCAGGAATTATGGCATCGACAGAATGGTGGAGGCAACGAAACAGATGATTGCCGAAAACCCGGACCTGAACTTCAAGGTCTACGACTGGAACGGCGACGGCACCATAGAGCAGGTCATCTATATCTTTGCCGGCATAGGCGGCAACCAGGCGACCAAAGAGAGTTTTGGCCATATCTGGCCCAACACCTCCAACTTCACGGCAGTCACGGCCCCCGACGGTACTGTCATCCGCAACTATTCAAGCAGCGCCGAACTCTGGGTTGGTGGTGCTTCGTGCGGCATCGGGACGATATGCCATGAATACAGCCACTCGCTGGGACTGCCTGATATCTACCCGACGAACAGTACCTCGGCTTATTATTCCGTATGCGACGAGTGGGACCTGATGGATGGCGGCAACTTTACGAACGGTGGCTGGTGTCCGCCAAACTATACGGCACAGGAAAAGATGCTCTTGGGATGGGCCACGGCGACGGAGCTGACGGAGGCCATCGCCATCACCGATATGGCACCGCAGTCGCGTGGGGGCGAGATTTACAGCATCCACCATACTGACAACGAGTATCTGCTGTTAGAGAACCGCCAGCAGGTGGGCTGGGACCTGGGGGTTCCGGGCAAAGGGCTGGTCATCTATCATGTTGACTACAACAAGTCGAAGTGGGGCGGCAACTCGGTGAACGCCGAGGATAAGCATTTCCGCTTCCAGCTTGTCCATGCCGACAACATGGACTATAATCATTGGGAGGAGGTGAAACCTTACGGCAAAGTTAATCAGTATCAGAATGAACGGGCCATGAACAACTGGCACCTCAGCTCGTCGCCTTTCCCATGGTCTACTGATTCTACCACTTTCGTCAACAGCGAGCTGACTGATAAGTCAACGCCTGCCACCGTCATGTTCAATGAGGTTGTCGTCGAGGTTAATGATACGACTTACAAGTCCAAGCTGCTGTCGAAGCCGCTTACAAACATTCAGATGGCTGCCGACGGCACCGTCTCGTTCTACTTCGGCGGCTATGTGCCTACTGCCGTACAGACTGTTACTGTAGGGCCGCAGCAAGGCGCCCGCCTCTACAACCTCCAGGGACAGCGCGTCAGCCAGCCCGGAAAGGGAATATACATCAGAAATGGAAAGAAATTCCGATATTAATAAAACACAAACAAAATCTGAACAATTATGAGAGTAATCATCGAACCGAACTATGATTTGATGTCCCAGTGGGCAGCCAATCATGTCATCGGGCGCATCAACGCCGCCAACCCCACAGCCGAGAAGCCCTTCGTGCTGGGCCTGCCTACCGGCTCAAGCCCCATCGGCATGTACCGAGCCCTGGTCAGGGCCTATCAGGAGGGCAAGGTGTCGTTCAAGAATGTCGTCACCTTTAATATGGACGAGTACGTCGGACTGCCCGTCGACCACCCCGAGAGCTACCACAGCTTCATGTTCTCCAACCTCTTCAACCACATCGACTGCCCAAAGGAGAATATCCATATCCTCAACGGCAATGCACCCGACCTGGCTGCCGAGTGTGAGGCCTACGAGAAGGAGATTGAGAAGTTTGGTGGCATCGACCTGTTTCTGGGCGGCATCGGGCCCGACGGTCATATCGCCTTCAACGAGCCGGGCTCGTCGCTGAGCAGCCGTACGCGCCAGAAGACGCTCACCACCGACACCATCATAGCCAACAGCCGCTTCTTCGAGGGCGACATCAATAAGGTGCCCAAGACGGCTCTTACCGTCGGTGTGGCCACCGTCATGGCTGCCCGCGAGGTGATGATCCTGGTCAACGGCCATGCCAAGTGCCGTGCCCTGCAGGCTGCCATCGAGGGCTCTGTCAACCACATGTGGACCATCTCGGCCCTGCAGATGCACCAGCACGGCATCATCGTTGCCGACGATGCCGCCTGCGACGAACTGAAGGTGGCCACCTATCGCTACTTCAAGGACATTGAGCGCCAGAACCTGCTCTAACTAAGAGTAGACCTTTATTTCCTGCTCACCACGCATGGCCCTGAGCACGTTCATGGCCAGGGCCGTTAACTCATCTTCGCCAGGGTATACGAACACAGGAGCCAAGTAGCTCAACCTGTTTCGTAGACCCTGGCAAACGTATTGGCTGTGGGCAATGGCACCGGTCAGGATGACGGCATCCACATGGCCGTTGGTGGCCGGAGCGAGTGAGGCCAGCCAGCGGGCAATGCTGTATGTCATGGCGTCTAACACCAGACGGGCCTTCTCGTCGCCCCCGGCAATGCGCCGCTCCACCTCGCGCACGTCGTTGGTGCCCAGGTGGGCCGTCAGACCGCTGTGGCCGTTAATCTTGCGCAGCATCTCGGCCTCCGTGTACTGTCCGCTGTAGCACAGCTTCACCAGCGCCGCCGTGGGCAGCATGCCGGCCCGCGACGGTGAGAACGGACCGTCGCCGCTCAGGGCGTCGCTGCACTCTATAGCCCGTCCGTGGTGGTGCATGGCAAACGAGATGCCGCTGCCCATGTGGCAGACAATGAGGTCTTGCTCCTCGTAGGCCACCCCGTGCTCGCGGCAGTAGCGCTTGGCTATCTCACGCTGGTTCAGGGCATGCCAGATGGTCTGGTGGGGCAGTTCCGGCAGACCGGTGATGCGGGCCACGTCGTCGAGCTCGTCTACCACGCCGGGGTCAACGGTGAAGGCGCGGCAGCCCTCAATCTCGCGGGCAATGCTCAGCGCCATCAGTGAACCGAGGTTGCAGGCGTGGTGCAGGCGCGGATGGCGGGTGTCCTCTATCACCTTGTCGTTCAGTTCGTAAACGCCGCTCTCAATGGGCTTCACCAGACCGCCGCGGCCCACGACGACGTCGAAGTCCAGGCCGTAGCCCTGGCGTTGCAGCTCCTCCATAATCTTCTCCTTACGGTAGTCGAACTCGTCCATGATGAACGGATAGCGGCACAGCTCTTCGTAAGGATGGTTCAGCGTGGCATGCATCAGCAGCGCCTCGTCGTCGAACACCCCCACCTTGGTAGAGATCATTCCCGGATTGATAGCAAGTATTTTCATAGTAGTAACTGGTAATGGTTTTGTCGTTCTCGAATCTGTTTGCAAAGATAGCAATTTTCCGGCAATTCCCGCTATCTTCGGCAAACTATATTTTTTTTGCTACTCAATTGTTGCATAATTCAAAAAAATGTGTATGTTTGCATCAAATTTACCAATCAACAAGCCTAAGATGTACAAACTACCAACCATAGTTATACAGTTTGAAAACGAAATTGAAGCGAAAGCCATTCCGTTCTTCCGTGGGGCCGCTATCGCTTCACTCGATGAAAAGAATATTCTCTTCCATAACCACGATGAAGATAAGCTTCGCTATTCATACCCCCTCATCCAATACAAACTCATCCATAAGAAAGCAGCAGTCATGGGTGTCGGGAAAGGAATCGAAGTTATCAGCCAACTTTTGACTGCCCATGATTTCAACTACCAGATAGGCAATGAGAAGGTTAACATGCGCCTAGAAGCTGTTAATGCCTATGACAACGATATTACCCTTACCGAAGATGCCGGTTTCCGCTATCGTCTTCACAACTGGCTACCACTAAACTCAAAGAATTACGCCCAGTATCAGCAGGCAGAAAGCATGGTAGACTTCGTATCACCGACATCACAGGCCAACGGGCTGTCACTTATAAAAAGGTGAAGCTGATGGCCTTTGACATCGAGTTTAAGACAAACATCCAACTACCCCAATATATTGGCATCGGAAAGAATGCCAGTATAGGATGTGGCGTGTTGACAAAAATTACAACCTAAAACTGGCGCACCCGGATTTTTCCGTGGCACTCTGCTGTCATGACACACGACAGCAGAGCATCACAGAGAGTCAGCCTGTCATGTGTTATACTCCACTTTTGTATCCCAAAATCCCGAAATATAACCATAAACAGAGCCTCTAATTCCTATTGACTCT